>JBOGEB010000281.1:0-4159 GCA_050743125.1 Egibacteraceae bacterium | reverse complement strand
CCGTCCCAGCAGCGAGTCAGCCCCATCGTCGCGAGCGTCCTGCGGGTGCATGTGGCGCTCCGGGACCCGCGCTACCAAGGGTCGGCGGCGGCCCAGGAGGCGCAAGAGGAGATCGAGGCGTTCTGCCAGGCCACCACGGGCGCCCTGCCCCGCTGAACCGCCCTGGAGGGAGCCCCATGACTCGACCGCTACCCCTTCCGTGTTTCGGGCCGTCCGGCGGGACTAAGGCCGTGACCCCCAGCCGATCACAGCGGTAGCATCGGGCGCATCATTTCCGTCGGCCAGACTCAACATAAGGAGTGCGTCATGCCTGATGTCCGTGTGACCCTCGACCGTGCCCCTGAGCAGGGCGAGCGGATCGTGGCCGCGGGCACGACGGCCGTTGAGATCTTCCCCGTTGATCCTTCCATGATCGCCGTGAGGGTGAACGGGACGCTGAAGGATCTTGCTTATGCGGTGCAGGACGGCGATGTGATAGAGCCCGTGGCGATCGACTCGGAGGACGGACGGGCGATCGTGCGGCATTCGGCGGCGCACGTAATGGCTCAGGCGGTGCAGGAGCTGTTTCCTGAGGCAAAGCTTGGCATCGGCCCGCCTGTCGAGAATGGTTTTTACTACGATTTCGACGTCTCGCGCCCCTTCGCTCCGGACGACGTGAAGGCGATCGAGCAGCGGATGCGGGAGATTGTCAAGGCCGGGCAGCGATTCTCCCGCCGGGTCGTCTCGGAGGATGATGCTTACGCCGAGCTTGCGTTAGAACCGTACAAGCTTCAGCTCATCGAGGAGAAGGCAGCGGCTGCCATCGATGAGGAAGCCAGCGTCGAGGTGGGCGCAGGCGACCTTACCATCTATGACAATCTCGACGCGAGCGGCGAGCGGCGCTGGAAAGACTTGTGCCGCGGTCCGCATCTGCCGACCACACGGCACATTCCGGCCTTCAAGCTGATGCGGACCGCGGCGGCCTATTGGCGAGGCAGCGAGCAGAACCCTCAGCTACAGCGCATCTACGGCACCGCCTGGGAGTCCAAGGACGCCCTGAAGGCCTACCTCGACCTGCTGGCAGAGGCAGAGAAGCGCGATCACCGAAGGCTCGGTGTGGAGCTTGACCTGTTCTCGTTCCCGGACGAGATCGGCAGCGGTCTGGCCGTCTTCCATCCCAAGGGTGGCATCGTCCGCCGGGTGATGGAGGACTACTCGCGCCGTCGGCACGAGGAAGCCGGGTACTGCTTCGTCAACACTCCGCACATCACCAAGTCGGGGCTGTTCGAGACCTCAGGGCACCTGAAGTGGTTCGCCGACGGGATGTTCCCGCCGCTCCAGCTCGAGGGTACGGATTACTACCTCAAGCCGATGAACTGCCCATTCCATATCCTCATCTTCAAAGCGAGAGGCAGGTCGTACCGCGAGTTACCGCTCAGGTTGTTTGAATTCGGCACCGTGTACCGGTATGAGCGTTCCGGTGTCATCCACGGGCTGACTCGCGTGCGTGGACTCACCCAGGACGACGCGCACATCTTCTGCAGCCGCGACCAGATGCAGAAGGAGCTGCGGAGTTTGCTCACATTCGTGCTCGACCTGCTGCGTGACTATGGCCTGACCGGCTTCTACCTCGAGCTGTCCACCAAGCCCGAGGGCAAGGCCGTGGGCAGCGACGAGGAGTGGGAAGAGGCGACCTCGGCGCTGCGCCAAGCCGCAGCGAGCATGGGTCTTGACCTCATAGCGGACGAGGGCGGCGGCACCTTCTACGGACCCAAAATCTCCGTTCAGGCAAAGGACGCCATTGGACGAACCTGGCAGCTGTCCACGATCCAGGTGGACTTCCAGTTACCGCAGCGGTTCGACCTCGAATACCAGGCGGCAGACGGGTCCCGGCAGCGTCCGATCATGGTCCACCGGGCATTGTTCGGTGCGATCGAGCGCTTTTTCGGAGTCCTGACCGAGCATTACGCGGGGGCCTTCCCGCCGTGGCTGGCGCCCGTGCAGGTGGTCGGAATCCCAATCTCGGACGCACATGTCGACTACCTCGAAGACGTCGCTGCCAAGCTGCGAAAGCGTGGAATCCGCGTCGATGTTGACGCCTCTGACGACCGAATGCAGAAAAAGATCCGCAACGCGCAAAAACAGAAGGTCCCCTACATGCTGCTCGTCGGTGACGAGGATGTGTCGAAGGGCGCAGTCTCGTTCCGTTATCGCAACGGTGAGCAGAAGAACGGCGTCCCCATCGCGGATGCGGTTGAGGAGATCGTCAAGGTCGTCGAGGACCGCGTCCAGGTCTGAGCCAGACGCTCATCATCGCTGTGCTGCGTCCTCTACCCCTGCGTAGATTCGAAAGAATTTGCGGCGCTTCTGGAGAAGTTGTGGGTCGGTGAGGGACGCTGGGGGTGGATAGGGGCTGGTCAGCGGGCGGCCGGGCGGGCGGCGAAGGGACGCGCACGGCGCGGACCGAGGATCTGCGGTGCTCTAGCCGTCGATCCTGAAAGGTCATCTCGCCGTGCGCGTCACTGCTGCATTCAACAAGATGTTGGCGCTGGTCGGAGCCTGCGTGACCGCGGTCGCGTTTGAGCTGGAGCTGATCGTGGTCAGCGTCAGGCTGCGCCGTTTCAAGCTGGTCTGCCCGCACTGCGAGGCGAGCACGTGGGAGCGGTATGACACCCGGCCGGTCGAGTCGGCGTGGCGGGCGTTGGACCTGGGCGCGTGGAGGGTCACCGTGCACGCCAGGCTGCGAAGGTTGAACTGCCCCGAGCACGGCGTGGTCACCGAGGGGGTGCCGTTCGCGCGTGTGGGGTCGCGGTTCGTCGCCGACTTCGAGGATCTCGTCGTGTGGCTGGCGTCGAGGACGGACAAGACCTCGGTGGCCAGGCTGTGCCGGATCGACTGGCGCACGGTCGGGGCGATCGTTGCCCGGGTAGTCGATGAGGAGTTGGACCCCGGACGGTTGGACGGGCTGTACGACATCGGCATCGACGAGGTCAGCTGCCGCAAAGGCCACAAGTACCTGACCGTGGTCACCGACCACGGAAAAGGCAAGGTGGTCTGGACCGGCGAGGGCCGCGACGCCGACACGCCCCGGGAGGTTCTTCGACGAGCTGGGCGCCGAGCGGTCGGCCGAGCTGGCGGCGGTGAGCATGGACATGAGCCCGGCCTACGCCAACCCCGTGCGCGAGCACGCGTCTCAGGCCACGATCGTGTGGGATCCGTTTCATGTGGTGGCGTTGGCGAACACCGCGTTGGACGAGGCGCGCCGAGCGCACTGGAGCACCTGCGCGCCCACAAGGGCACCGACGCTGCCCGCAAGCTCAAAGGCGCCCGCTGGGCGCTGCACAAACGCCCCGAGAGCCTGTCCGAGCGGCAAGCCGAGACGCTGGCCGAGCTCGAGCGCGCCGGCGGCAGGGTGTGGCGCGCCTACCAGCTCAACCAGGCGCTGCGCGCGGTGTTCGCCGCCGGCCTGACCTTCGAGGAGGCGGCCGAGCTGCTCGACCGTTCCTGTCACGGGCGCAGCGCTGCCGCATCGACGAGCTCGTCAAGCTGGGCCGCACGATCCGCAAGCACCGCCACGGCATCCTCGAGGCTGTCCGGCTGGGGATCAGCAACGCCCGCGCCGAGGCGCTCAACGCCAAGATCAAGCTCATCGTCCGCCGCGCTCGGGGGTTCCACAGCGTAACGGCGCTGCAAGCCATGATCATGCTGTGCTGCGAGCCTATCGACCTCATTCTCCCGCACGAGAAATAACCCAAACGTGATCCACACGTTCTACAAAGGACTCCGATTTTCGGCCTTCCGGGGACGCAGCTCTTCCGTGTCGGCGGGGCGTTGTCGGTACCTTGACTCCTGCGCAAGGCCCTGAGAAGCCGGGCGTGAGCGTCGCTGCAGCCGTCACCTCCGTTGGGCTGCGGCGGAGGTGCACCGCTCGTCCTCGAAACCCGCCCCACACGCCAGCGTCCTGGTCGGTCTCCCCAAGCGCATTCCAGGCAGGCGGTACGGAGCTCGCAGCGCGCGCAGACGGCCTTGGCCGAAACGGCCGGGACCGGGATGGGAGCGGCCTGGCGCTGCAACGCCAGCTGCTGCACCGTGACGAGCGTCTGGCGGTTGAGGTCGATGTGGTAGCGCTGCTCCCGCTGGATCTCGGTCAGCGTGCGCAACGACTCGTCCTGCATCGATC
>JBOGEB010000280.1:0-4167 GCA_050743125.1 Egibacteraceae bacterium | reverse complement strand
CCGGGCGCGACGACCAGCCCGTCGGCGTCGATCCGCAACCCCGCGCGGTTCCGGCCGACGTCGGCGATCCGCTCCCCCTCGATGACGACGTTCGCAACGTCATCGACGTGGCTCGCCGGGTCGACGACGCGACCGCCGGTGAGCGTGTAGGTCCCCGTCACGCCGCCTCCTCGCCCCCCAGCATCAAGTAGAGGCAGCTCATCCGCACCGCGATCCCGTTCGTCACCTGGTCGGTGATCACCGCGTTCGGCGCGTCCGCGACGTCCGCGGTCAGCTCGACGCCGCGGTTCATGGGGCCGGGGTGCATGACGATCGCGTCCTCGGGCAGCGCGGCCAGCCGGTCCCGATCGACGCCCCACAGCCGCGCGTACTCGCGGATCGACGGGAAGCACTGCTCACGTATGCGCTCATGCTGCACGCGGAGGAGGTAGAGGACGTCGGTCTTGGGCAAGGCGGCATCGAGGTCGTGGCTCATGCTCACGCCCCAGTGATCCGCCCCCGGGGGGAGGAGCGTCGGCGGGCCGACCAGCGTCACGGTCGCCCCCATCGTGACCAGCCCCTGAGTCAGGCTGCGCGCGACCCGCGAGTGCGCGATGTCCCCGCACACCGTCACGCGCAGCCCGGCGACGCTCGAGCGCCGCTCGCGGATCGTGAACAGGTCCAGGAGCGCCTGGGTCGGGTGCTGGTGCCAGCCGTCGCCCGCGTTGAGCACCCGCGCGTCGACCCAGCGCGTGAGCTGGATCGGCGCGCCCGACGCGGCGTGACGCACGACGACCGCATCGACGCCCATCGCCTGGAGCGTGAGCGCGGTGTCCTTGAGCGACTCGCCCTTCGCGACGCTCGACCCCTTCACGGCGAAGTTGATCACGTCCGCCGACAGCCGCTTCGCTGCGATCTCGAAGCTGATCCGTGTGCGGGTCGAGTCCTCGTAGAACAGGTTGCACACCGTACGCCCGCGCAGGACGGGCACCTTCTTGATCGGCCGCAACGCGACGCCCTTCAGGCCCTCGGCGGTGTCGAGGATGCGGGTGATGGCCGGCGCGTCGAGGTCGGCCATGCTGAGCAGGTGCGGAATCACCGTTGGACTCCCCCATCTGCCGCTTTCCCGCCCGCCTCACCCTGAACTCCCCGCCCGGGCCGCAGGCCCTCGTCTTTGCCGTCGGGCGCTGCCGCGCCCCCCTCACCCGCGGCGTCCCTCTTGCGGAGCAGCACCTCATCGACACCGTCGGTTTCGACCAAGCGGACGTTGACGACCTCGGTCAGCGAGGTGGGAAGGTTCTTGCCGACGTAGTCGGCGCGGATCGGCAGCTCACGGTGTCCACGGTCGACAAGCACCGCGAGCTGGATCCCTGCCGGCCGCCCATGGTCGATCACCGCGTCCATCGCCGCGCGGATCGTGCGGCCCGTGTAGAGCACGTCATCGACCAGGACCACGATCTTGCCATCGACGTCGCACGGGAACGTCGTGCGCCCCAGCGGACGGGGGCCGGTACGGACGTAGTCGTCCCGGTAGAGCGTGATGTCGAGCTGACCGGCGGGAACAGGCAGACCCTCGATCGCAGCGAGGTTGGCGGCGAGCCGGCGCGCCAACGGCACGCCACGGGTGTTGATGCCCATAAGCACGAGCTGCGCCGCGCCCTTGTTGCGCTCCAAAACCTGGTGCGCCATCCGCCTGAGCGCACGCTCGACATCTGCGGCGGTAAGCACCTGCTTCGGGCGCATGCCCAACTCTGCCCTTTCTGGCCTCACCGGACCAGGATTAAAGGTGCGTTCGGTCACACGGACAGTAGCAGCCGGGGGATGCCGCGGCAACGAGCCACGCCCGGACCGCCTTCCGCAACTTTCCTCCGGATCTGAGGGCAAGCGGCGTCCCAAGCGCCTTCTCCGCAGCTCGCTCGCCTCGCATCCGGCGGTAGCGGACTCGGTCGCTGCAAGGTCAGTGGCAGGTGGCCGAGCCTGAGTCCGAGAAGCGGCCGTTCCCTGCGGCCACGAAGCGCCAGTCGTAGGCGTTCGGGTGCAGGGTGAGCTCCAACACTCCGGAGTCGCCGGTGTGGAGGATGTCGGAGTTCGGGCTCGGCGGGTTGACGGGTTGAGGGAGTGTCCCTCCCGTGCCGACGACGAACTGGCGGATGCCCCGCCTCGGGTCGGGCGCTCCGTCAGGGGTCTGGGGGGCGAAGCGCTCGTAGTTGTGGGCATGCGCGTTCAGCACGACGTCGGCGCCCCACGCGTAGAGCGTGCGCCACAGCGCGTCCATGCCCGGGTTGGCGCCCTGCGAGCCCGAGCTGAAGCGGGGGTGGTGCCAGTACGCGAGCACGCACCTGTTGCGATGAGCGGCGAGGTCGGCGCGGAGCCACCGCTGCTGCGGAAAGCCCGCGCGGCAGCCGCCGACCTCCGCACAGTTCGAGTTCAGGGCGATGATGTGCCACGCGCCGACGTCGTAGCTGTAGTAGCCCTTGCCCCTGGTGCCCGCGGCGGCGCCGAAGTAGTCGTAGTACGCGCCGCCCGCTGCGGTTCGGAGGTCGTCGTCTCCCGGGATCGGGTGGGTGATCGTCTTGACCCTGCCCCAGGTCGGATCGTACGAGCCGCGGTAGTCCCCGATCTCGGCCCCGTCGTCCTGGTTGTCCCCCAGCGTGAGCACCGCGGTGAGCCCGCTGTCCACCAGGAGGTCCGACGTCTCTTGCATGGTGCACCTACTGAAGAACCCGCTCTTCAGGTTGCACGCGATGTCCCCCGCCGCGGCGACCACCGGATCACCAGCGCGCAGCAGCGGCTGGCTGGCCGTCGCCGAGCCCGGCTCGACGACCAACTGGGGTCCCGTGGACCCTGACTCCCGGCTGGCCAGGAGCAACCCGTCGTTGCCTGTCGTCGTCAGCATGAGGCTGACTGGTCCGTTGGCGGCGATCAACGGTGTCACGTCGACCGCTGTCCACTGACCCGGGACGACCGGGCCGGATGAGGCCGTGACCGTGGGCGCGCCGGAGGGCGCGCTCTCGTGGGTGATTGTGTCCTCGCCCCATACGGTGTCCGCAACCGCCCGGACCTCGAACCCTGCGCTCGATCCGTTGACCGGGCTCAGCGCCAGCGTCGCCTTCGCGACCGGCCCGGCGAGGCCCGTGACCCGGAAACGCAGAAGGGCGACCTGCGCCGGCTCCGCCGCCACCGTCAGAGACGGCAGGGGGCCGTACGCCTGCATCGGCTGCTCGGCGCTGACGAACGTGTCGCTCTCCGCAGAGAACGTCTGGGTGGACGACGCGGAGGCTTCCTGCAACGGGCTCTGGGTCGACGGGGTTGGCGCCGTACCCGAGCCGACCATGAGGGCGACCGTCGGCACCGCTATCGCCAGCACCGCTGCGATCAGCCAAGCGATCGCTCTTGACGACAAGGATGCCGGCGCGTTCCTGTTCATGAGCCTCCCGCCCCGAGCTCGTCCCCCGCGGCTCGGGCGCCCCTCCGACGAGCGGCACGGGCGTGCGACGACGCCCGCCGTGTCCGTCCCGTCCCCTGCCGCAATATCCGACCGACGCCCCAACTCGCCGCCCGCAGCGACACGTTGAGCCGACCGCGCCATGGTAGCGCCGGTCGCCGACCACGCTGACTGTCGCCAGACCCAGCGCGCGGTGTGTCGACCTGCTCGGCGTCTCCCCATACGGCTCCTACGTTGAGACACCCGGTGGAGGTGGGGGCTGTATGGCGCGGGCCAGCACGCCGTTGACGAAGCGGGCGGAGTCGTCGGTGGAGAGCTCCTTGGCGAGCTCGACGGCCTCGTCGATGGCGACGGCATCGGGGACGTCGTCACGGTGGAGGATCTCGAGCAGGCCCATGCGCAGCAGGTTGCGGTCGATCACCGGCATACGCTCCAAGCGCCAGTCGCGCGCGTAACACTCGATGAGGGCGTCGAGCTCAGGGCGGTGGCGGTGGACACCGCGGACGAGCTGGAGGGTGAACTCCGGCGGTGGCTCCTCACTTTCGAGATGGGCGGCGAGAATCGTCGGGAGGGGCCGGTTCTTGAGATCAGCCTCGTAGAGGATCTCCAGTGCCCGCCTGCGCGCCGCGTGGCGGGTGGCCCGGACAGCCTTCGGGGACGTTTCCCCGGCCCCCTGGTTCATCGGCGCGTGTGTCGAAACATGGGCCAGAGTGGGTGCCCTGCGCGGGTTCCGCTGGTCATCG
>JBOGEB010000279.1:0-4176 GCA_050743125.1 Egibacteraceae bacterium | reverse complement strand
CCACAACTTCCTCAGGCCCTCACGTCACACTTTCCAACGGGCTCCCAGCACCAAGCGGCACCGACGTCTCCGGGCCGACCCGCATCCAATGTCATCAGCACAGCTGGCCCGAGGGCCATAGACACTTTCCTTCAGATCTGGAGGAAACCGTCGTCCCAGGACTCGAGGGCCAGGAACGCCCGCTTCGCGGAATTGGTGCTGAAGTCGGCGCGGACTGGCGGGAAGCCGACCAGGTTTGGAGTGGCGGTCTGGGCTGGACCTGGCTGTCACTGCTTTGATCCACAATATTCGTGCAGATCATTGCGGACCATCTCATGGTATGGCAGAATACGAACATGAGTACGAAACAGGCAGAGGCAGCGGCGGTCGAGACGCTCGACGACCACGCCCTCCTCGACCTGGCCGAGCGTGTGCTCGCCGCGTTGGGCGCGCGGCCGCTGGACGGACAGGTCGACGACATCGCGCTGGCCGAGTCGGTCGAGCGGCTGCACCGGCTGGAGACGGTCGTGGCGGGAGAGAAGCTCCGGCGGGTCGCGCAGGTCGACGCGCGCGGGGCGTGGCGGGGCGAAGGGGCACGGTCGACGGCGGACCTGTTGGCGCGCCGGCTGCGGCTGACCCGGGGGGAGGCGCGCGCGCAGGCCGAGACGGCGGTCGGGCTGGAGGGGCTGCCCGAGACCGCCGCGGCGGTCCGCGCGGGCACGATCGGGCTGGGGCAGGCCCAGGTCGCCGTGCAGACCGCGAAGGAGCTGCGCCCGGACGTCCGGGAGGACCTGGACCGGCTGGTCGCCGGCGACGGCGGCGGGATGGACCGCCGGCGGCTCCGCGAGCATGTGGACGCCTGGACGCACACGGTCGACCCGGAGGCGCTGGCCGGGCGGGAGCGGCGGGCGTGGGCGAACCGGCGGGCGTCGGTCACCTCGGACGGCGCGGACGGGTCCGGGCGTGTGGACGCCCGGCTGGACCCGGTCGGCACCGCCACGCTGACCGCGGCGTTGGACCCGCTGGCGCGCAAAACCGGCCACGCCGACGAGCGGACGTACCCGCAGCGGATGGCCGACGCGCTCGTCGAGCTCGCCCGACGCTCCCTGGACGCCGGCGACCTGCCCCAAGTCGCCGTCCAACGGCCGCACGTGATCCTGATCGCCACCGCCGAGGCGCTGGACGGAAAGCCTGGCGCGCCGGCCGCCCGGTTGGACGGGGTCGGCCCGGTCAGCGCCGCGACCGCGCAGATGGTCTGCTGCGACGCCGAGGTGACGACGGTGTGGATGACCCGCAACGGGGAAGTCTTGGACGCAGGCCGCACGCAACGGCAGCCGACCCGCCCTCAGCGGGTCGCGGTCACCGCCAGAGACCAGACCTGCGTCGGCTGCGGCGCGCCGGCGTCCCGCTGCCAGGTGCATCACGTGCGCTGGTGGACACGGGACCTCGGGCCGACAGACGAGGACAACCTCTGCTTAACCTGCTGGACGTGTCATCACAGGATTCACGAGGACGGCTGGCTCGTCGTCCGCGACCCGGACACCGGACGGTTCAGCATGCACCCGCCCGACCCCCTGGCCAGACAGCGCCGGCGACGAGCCGGATGACCCGCGCCCCGACCTGGGTCCGGCCAGGTCGGGGACACCCCACGCCCAACCTTTGGGTTTCACGCACCGGCCGGTTCGGCATGCACCCGCCCGACCCGCTCGCGCGCCGGCGCCGGCGAAGAGCCGGATGACCCCGTACCCCGACCTGGACCCGGCCAGGTCGGGGACACCCCACGCCCAACCCTTGGGTTTCACGCACCGGCCGGTTCGGCATGCACCCGTCCGACCCGCTCGCGCGCCGGCGCCGGCGACGAGCCGGATGACCCCGTACCCCGACCTGGGCCCGGCCAGGTCGGGGACACCCCACGCCCAACCCTTGAGGTTTCACCGCACTTCTCGACCGCTCACGTGGCGCTGGTGAGCCTCGTCCTGCGGGGTCTCGCTACCATCGTTCCCGGGTGCTGTAGGGGAGTTCGGTGACGCAGCTGCTTGGGAGTGAGCAGGACCGGGTGCGTGGGGCGATCCGCGCGGCGGTCCAGCTCCAGGGCGCGCGGCTTAAAGACGCAGCGCCCACGGCGATCATCGCCACCCTGGTTACGGCTGCCTGTATGCCGGTCGTGTGGCCGGTGCTCGGCGAGGGTGTCCCTCAGTCGCTGCCGGCCCTCGTTGGTCTGTTCGGCTCGGTGGGCGGCGGGTACATCGGCGAGTTCATCAAGGACGCGATCAACCGGCTGCGGGGGCAGGACGGTGCGCCGAGGTCTGAGGCCCAGCTGCAGCAGGCGCTCGAGCGGGAGCTGCTCGCCTGCCTGCAGGCTCAGGACGAGCGTGCGGCTGGGTTGCGGGTCGAGGCCGCTGCGCTGCTGGAGCAGGTGCACGGGGTCGAGGTCGCGCTGGAGGCGGCTTCGGCCGACGTGCAGTTGGCGCTCGGCGAGGCGTTCGCTGAGCTGGGCGCGTCGTTCGGCGAGTTCGGCTGGATGCTGGAGGAGGCCCGCCAGTCGCTGAGCGTGATCCAGGCCGAGCAGGCTCGTATGGGGGCGGAGCAGCGGCACCAGACCGACCTCGCTCGCGAGACGCTGGCCAAGACCAACCTGCTGGTGCAGCGCCTGGTCGCCACGGTCCCGGCGGCGCTGGTCGCTGCGGGCGAGACGACCGACGACGAGGACCTGCCTCCCGCGCCCGGGCCGTGCCCGTATATGGGGTTGGCGGCGTTCCAGGCCGAGGACGCCGAGTGGTTCTTTGGGCGTGAGCAGCTGGTCGCCGAGTTGACCGCCCGCCTGTCGGAGACGTCGTTCCTGGCGGTGGTCGGCCCGTCGGGCAGCGGCAAGTCGTCGGTGCTGCGCGCTGGGCTGTTGCCGGCGGTGTGGAGCGGGACGCTGCCCGGGGCGAGCAGTTGGACGACGATCGTGCTCACGCCGACCGCGCGTCCGTTGGAGGAGCTGGCTATCCGCGTGGCGCTGGTGCGGGGGGTGGCACCAGGCTCGCTGCTGGCCGATCTGCGGGCCTCGCCTGATCGTTTGCGGCTCGCCGTCCGCCAGGCGTTGGCGGACGCGTCGGCGGACGCGCGGCTGCTGCTGATGGTCGACCAGTTCGAGGAGCTCTTCACGCTGTGCTCCGACGAGGCAGAGCGGCGAGGGTTCATTCAAGCGCTGGTTGGGCTGGTCGAGGACCCTGACGGTCCGGCCAGTGTGGTGGTGGGGATCCGCGCTGATTTCTACGCTCGCTGCGCGGAGTATCCGGAGCTGGTCGCGGCTTTGCAGGACCGTCAGGCGTTGGTCGGGCCGATGAGTATGGCTGAGTTACGCCAAGCGATCGAGGGTCCCGCGGCGCGTGCTGAGCTGGTGCTTGAGCCGGGCCTCGTCGAGACGGTGCTGGCCGACCTGGGCGAGGAGCCAGGTTCGTTGCCGCTGCTGTCGCACGCGCTGTTCGCGACGTGGCAACGCCGCCGCGGTCGCACGCTGACGTTGGCTGGCTACCAGGATGCTGGCGGGGTGCGTCAGGCGATCGCGCAGACCGCCGAGACCGTCTATAGCGAGCTGGATCCGGCTCAACAGGCGGTCGCCAAGGAGGTGTTCCTGCGCCTGACCGCGCTGGGGGAGGGCACCGAGGACACCCGCCGGCGCGTGCGGCGGGCCGAGCTGTTGGCCGACCAGGACGCCGAAGGCGTAGATCTGCTGTTGGATCGGTTGGCTGCGGCGCGGCTGGTCACGCTTAGCCAGGACACTGTGGAGGTCGCCCACGAGGCGTTGATCCGTGAGTGGCCAATGCTGCGGCGGTGGTTGACGGAGGATCGTGAGGGGCTGCGGACTCAACGCCGCCTCACCGAAGCGGCTATCGAGTGGGAGACGCTGAGGCACGAACCCGACGCGTTGTACCGGGGCGCGCGGCTCGCGACCGCGCGCGAGTGGGCTGCGGGTAACGAGGAGCGACTGAACGACCTCGAGCGCGAGTTCCTGACTGCGAGCAGCGACCGGGAGCGGGACGAGCTGGAGGCGGCCCGGCGACGCAACCATCGACTGCGCGCGCTGAGCGCTGCCCTGGTCGTGCTGTTGGTCGTAGCGGTGTGGCAGCGGCAGACCGCGCAGCGGCGAGGCGATCTGGCCACCGCTCGGCAGTTGGCTGCCCAGGCGGCGGCGAACGTCGACCAGCAGCC
>JBOGEB010000278.1:0-4234 GCA_050743125.1 Egibacteraceae bacterium | reverse complement strand
CCCGCCCCGTAGCGGCGGCCGGCCCCACACAACGACATCGGCGTCGGCGGGCAGGCCCTCAGCGAACTCCCAGCCGGTGTCGGCCTCGACGATCACGCCGCACCGAGCGGGCTCCGCCGGCATGAGCAGCGCGGCTGCGACCTCAAAGGCCGTCCGGCGGTCCGAGGGCGCGACGGCCGCGCGGTCAACATCACCATGGGGGCCTTCAGGCTCATCCGGGACGTCCCCCCGCACCCCCTCACGAAACCGCTCACGGTCATCCACGGGTTACCGATCGCACGCTGGTCGCGGATACCCTAAAGCCTGTCCGGGTGAGGGGGTGTTCGGTGTTGAGTCCATCCACAAAGGGGTGTCGCATGCGGTATTGCGCTTCTCGGCTGGCCGCAGCGCTGACGCTGGCGGTCGCCGCGCTGGGAGCCTGGGCATGCACGGCATCTGCAGCGCCGACCGTCAACGTGCGAGTCGAGGGCGTGACCAGCACGATCTTTGAGGGGCCGGTCTCCACAGACGGCCACGACGTCACGACGGCGGCAGGTGGCACCCACAAGTGCGACGGCACGAACAACAATGCCAACCCGACGGCTGGCCCCACGGCGACCGCGGCGCTGGACGACGCCGCCAAGTCAGGCGGATTCACGTTTGACGGCACCTACTCGGCCCAGTTCGACGACTTCCTCATCACCAGGATCGGCCCTGACACGCAGACACCGACGGCGTTCTGGGGCATCTTCCTCAACTCTCAGCTCACGTCGGTCGGCGGGTGCCAGCAGCGCGTGGGCCTCGGCGACGAGGTCCTGTTCGCCTACGACGCGTTCACGAAAGAACACGCGGCCAAACACGTCCTCGAGCTGACGGGACCAGACGCCGCGACGACGGGACAACCCATCGTGGTTACGGTCACCGACGGAACGACTGGTGGGCCGGTCTCGGGGGCGAGTGTAGACGGCGTAACCACCGGCGCTGACGGCAAGGCCACGGTCACGTTCAACACCGTCGGCGTCAAGCGGCTCAAAGCGCTCCGGTCAGACTTCATCCGCTCCAATGCCCTCTCCGTCGCCGTGAGGGAAACCGGGTGAGGGATCGAGGCTGGGTATTGGTGGCCGGTGGGGGGAACGGCCAGAACAAGACGACCCTCGCGACGGTGAGGTGCGCGGCTGCGGCCGGCTACCGGGCGGCCGTCGCGGTGGCGGCCCCGCAGTCACTCGCGACCTCCTCGCGGCACTGCGCCCGGCTGGTGCGCACGCCGGCCGTGTCCTCGCCCGAATACGGGGACGCGGTGCAGGCCGAGCTCGCCGACCGGGAATACCTGGCCGTGCTGCCCACCAGTGACGCGGCCCTCCGGGCGCTCAGCCCCTCGATGGAGTACCTCCTCGACAAACGCCTGCTCGACTCGTTCGCGCGCGCCGCCGGGCTGCCCGGGCCACCGACCCAGGCGTTCGCGACGCCCGCCGCGCTGCGGCAGAGCGCCAGCGGGCTCACCTACCCCGTCGTCGTGAAGCCCACGACGAAGCGCTACGAGGCCCGCAGGATCGACTCGGGCGCCGAGCTGGCCCAGCCGCTGCCCGACGACGGGCCGGTGCTCGTCCAGCCGTACCTTTCCGGAGGCATGAGCGCTGTCGGCGGGGTCGTCTGGCGCGGGCGGCTCGTCGCCGCGGTGCACCAGCGGTACCTGCGGACGTGGCCCGTCGACTGCGGTGGCGCGTCCTTCGCCGTCACCGTCGCGCCGGATCTCAAGTTGGAGGAGCGGCTCATCCGCCTGCTCACCGGCTACGACGGGATCTTCATGGCTCAGCTCGCCGAGGGTCACCTGCTCGACCTGAACCCGCGCGTCTACGGGTCCATGCCGCTCGCGGCCAAGGCGGGCGCGAACCTCGTCGGTGTCTACTGCGACTTTCTCAAGGGAGTGGCCCCCGCACACGAGCCGCTGCGTGCCCGGCCGGGCGTGTACTACCGGTGGCTGGAGGGGGATCTGAAGCACCTCGCCCACGCACGCCGCCACGGCCAGACCGGGCTGTGGGCCACGTTGGCGGCCCTCCGCCCGCGCCTGGGCGCCGCCCACGGCCCCGAGTCCCTGCGCGACCCTCGCCCGATGCTCGCTCGTCTCCGCTACCTCGCGCACCAGCAGGCCCCGGTCTTGTGGCCAGAGCATCAGGCGCAGACGCCGGAAAGCGCCTCCACGACGTAATCGATCGCTGCGGTGAGCCGCTCGACGTCGGAAGCGGTCACGGCGGGATAGGTGGCAAGGCGGAGCTGGTTGCGGCCGAGCGTGCGGAAGGCCTCGGTGTCGAGGATGCCGTTCGCCCGCAGCGCGGCGCTGACCTCGCTGGCAGCGATGGCCGGATCAAGGTCGATCGTGCAGACGACCGGGCTGCGCATCGCGGGATCGGCGACGAACGGCGCGGCCCACGCCCTCGCCTCCGCCCAGTCGTAGAGGATCGCGGACTTCGCGGCGCACTCCTTCGCCGCCCACGCCAGGCCGCCCTGCTCGTTCAGCCAGTCGATCTGCTCGGCCATCAGGAACAGCGTGCTGATCGACGGGGTGTTCGACGTCTGGTTCTTCACGGAGCTCCGGAGCGCGACGCCGAGGTCGAGGATGGCCGGGACATGGCGGTCGGTCGCGCGGATCGCAGCGATCCGCTCCATAGCCGCCGGCGACAGGAGCGCGACGAACAGCCCGCCCTCGCTGCCGAAACCTTTCTGCGGCGAGAAGAAATAGGCGTCGGCCTCGGCGATGTCGAAGGCGATGCCGCCCGCGGCGCTCGTGGCGTCGACCATGACGATGGCGTCGCCCGCGCCCGCCGGTCTGGTGACCGGCATCGCGACGCCGGTCGAGGTCTCGCAGTGGGTGAGCGCGTAGAGGTCCACCCCGTCATGCGCCTCCAGGGTCGGATGGGCTCCGGCCTCGGCCTCGACGACGACGGGTTCGTCCAAGAACGGCGCGCCCCGGACCGCAGCGGCGAGCTTCGCGGAGAACTCGCCGAACACCGCGTGGGCGCTGCGGCGAGCGATGAGGCAATGCGCTGCGGCGTCGAAGAACAGCGTCGCGCCACCGTTGCCGAGCACGACCTCGTAGCTTTCGGGGAGGGCGAAGAACTCCCGCAGGCCCTCGCGGACCCGGCGGACCTGGTCGATCACCCTCGGCTGGCGGTGGCTCGTGCCGAGCAGCGTCGGAGCGACGGCCGCGAGACGCTCGACGGCGCTCTGGCGAACCTTGGAGGGACCGGAGCCGAAACGGCCGTCCTCGGGAAGGAGTTCGGTGGGGATGGTGACGGGCATCCTCACGAGTCTGCCACCCCAGGGGGTTACCCTGCCTCATGGGCGGTCGTGAGAAGCGAGGTGGCGGCGTAGACGTCGAGCTGGAGATCACTGGGAGCAGAGGCGACCACCAGGTCTTCGCCCGGTCGTCGGCTGGCGGGGAAGCCAGCGCCACCATGCGGTTTCCGTTCGACGACCAAGCCCTGCGGGAACGCCTCCTGCACGTGGAGCTCGCTTTGGCGAAGTCCAGCGCGCGGGTGCGTGGCCGCCTGCTGTCTACAGGACGAGGCGCGCGTGCAGGCGTTTGGGCGGGAGCTGTTCGACGCCCTGTTCATCGACGACGTCCGTTCGCTGTTCGACAGCAGCCGCCACCGGGCCGCGCAGGACGACGAGCAGCTTCGCCTCGTGCTGCGGATCCGAGCGCCCGAGCTTGCGCGGCTGCCCTGGGAGTTCCTGTACGACCCGCGACGCGACGACTACCTCGGCCTCAGCGTCTCATTGGTGCGCTTTGGTGCGCTACGCCGAGGTCACGGAGCCGGTCAAACGGCTCACGGTGGCGCCGCCGCTGCGGATCCTCGGGATGGTGGCAAGCCCTGCCGACCTGGCGCCGCTCGATGTCGAGCAGGAGCGGGCGCGTCTGGGAAGGGCGTTGGCGCGGCTGGAGGAAGCCGGCCGGCTACGGGTGAGCTGGGCGCAGGCTGGCCACCGGGGGCAGGCACGGCACGGCCCGAGTCTTGGACTCCGTGAACGGCAACGAGCTGACCAAGGTCCACCCCGACGGCAAGGTGAGCGTGGCGTTCAGCCCCGACGGCTGTTGGGTGCTGGAGGCGGACGTGCCGCCAGCGGCGACTCGACCGCTTCCACTTCTGCCTCGAACCGGGCTACTACGACCAGCACCCATGCAAGGCGGCGCCTCGCTGATCCGTGAGGATTTCTTTCCGCAATCGTGCAGATCCTTGCGAATCAGGTCATTAGGTGG
>JBOGEB010000277.1:0-4300 GCA_050743125.1 Egibacteraceae bacterium | reverse complement strand
CGGGAATGCACGCGGACCGGATCGTCCTGGCCGGCAGCCCGGGCACGGGCGCGCGCAACGTCGAGGAACTCGGCATGGACCCCGGGAACGTGTACGTCGCCCGCGTCCCCGACGACCCGATCCGCCATGTGTTCAAAAGCGGGGAAGCGAAGAACTACCTGATCGGCGGGCCGGTCGGCCTGCTCGCGGGCAAGGTGACCGGATACGACCCCGACGTCCACGGCCCAGACCCGTCATCGCCCGGCTTCAGCGCCACTCCCCTGCCCTACGACGACAAAAGCCACGGCCACTCGGGGTACTACGTAGAGAAGAGCCTGTCGCTGAAGAACCATGGTCGGGTCATGCTCGGCCGGCCGCCATGGACGAAGTAGCGAGGTGACGGTAATCCTACGCCGTGGCCTGCTCGCGATCGTCGCAGCAGCGCTCGCCGCGTGCAGCCACGGCGCCTCAGAGGAGAAGGCGATGACCGCCGAGGAAGCCCTAAGCCAGGTGAAAGCGCTGGTCGACGCCACCCTGGTCAAGATCGCTCCGAATGCCAAACTCACCTCGGATGCGGTCGAAGGGGGGACCGCATGCGAGAGCAGCGTGAGCGGACCGACCGGCCAACGAAGCTATGGATACAGTTTCAGCTTTCCAGTGCCCGACGAGGCCACTGGTAAGCGGCTTGTGAGTGAGACGGCCAAGTTCTGGAAGGGGCGGGGCCACCAGGTCACTGGTGACTTGGACGACCAGTACTCACCATTCGTCCACACCAGCGAGGACGGGTTCAACTTTGACCTCACCTTCGCTCGTCAAACCCTCCGCGCCTCGGTCGGTGGCTCGACTCCCTGTGTCGATCCCCTTCCCGGCGACAAGTAGCACGCCAGTAGGATCCGGGGGTGGCCGCCGACCCCCTTGCCGTGACGCTCGCCCGCATCGTCGGGATGGCGCACGTCCTGACCGACCCGGCAAGGATGGCGGCGTACGAGACCGACTGGACCCGGCGGTGGCAGGGGCGGGCGCGGTGCGTGGTCCGGCCGGCGGACACGGGCGAGGTGACGGCGATGCTCGCCGCGTGCCATGGGGCCGACGCGCCGGTCGTCCCGCAGGGCGGCAACACGGGGCTGGTCGGGGGCGGCGTGCCCCGCCAGGGCGAGGTCGTGCTCAGCCTCACGAGGCTCGACGATCTGGAGCCGGTCGACGAGACCGCCGCACAGGTCACCGTGGGCGCGGGGGCCACGCTCAGCAATGTCCGGGCGCACGTCGCCCCGCACGGCCTCGACGTCGGCGTCGACCTGGGGGCGCGCGACAGCGCGACGATCGGCGGGATGGTGGCGACGAACGCCGGCGGCATCCATATGCTCCGGCACGGGCCGATGCGCCGGCAGGTCGTCGGCGTCGAGGCGGTACTCGCCGACGGCCGGGTGGTCCGGCGGCTGGAGGGCCTGACCAAGGACAACACCGGCTACGACCTGCCCGGGCTGCTCGCCGGCAGCGAGGGCACGCTCGCGGTGATCACCCGGGTTCGGCTCGCGCTCGTGCCGGTGCCACGCGCCCGGGTGGCCGCGCTGCTCGCCGTGGAGGGAATCGAAGCCGCGCTCTTCATCCTGAGTCGGCTGCGCCGCTTGCCGAGCCTCGAGGCCGCCGAGATCGTCTGGGCGGACGGGGTCGCCCTGGTCTGCGCCCACACCGGCTGCCCGCCGCCCTTCGCTGAGCCGCACCCCGCCTACCTGCTCGTCGAGTGCAGCGCTGACGACGACCCGACCGAGGCGCTCGCGGAGACTTTGGCGCGGACGCGCGCGGTCCGCGACGCCGCCGTGGCCGCCGACCGGCAGGGCCGGCAGCGGCTGTGGGCCTACCGCGAGCGTCAGGGCGAGGCGATCAACGCTGCCGGGATCCCGCACAAGCTCGACGTCACGCTGCCGCTTGGCGCGCTCGCGGCGTTCGAGCGCGAGGTCCGCGACCGCGTCGCCAAGGCAGGCGCGCGGGCCATCGTCTTCGGGCACCTGGGCGACGGGAACCTCCACGTGAACGTGCTCGGCCCGCCACCCGACGACGAGGCCATCGACGAGGCCGTGCTCCGCCTGGCCGCCACGCACGGTGGGAGCATCAGCGCCGAGCACGGCATCGGCGTGGCGAAGGCCCGGTGGCTCCACCTCACCCGCAGCGAGGCGGACCGGGCGGCGATGGCCGCGATCAAGCACGCACTCGACCCGCGCGGCATCCTCAACCCCGGGGTGATCTTCGCATAATGGGCACGTTTCTCGTCACTGGTGGGGCCGGGTTCATCGGCTCGCACGTCGTCGACGAGCTCGTCACCGGGGGGCATGACGTGCGGGTGGTCGACCAGCTCGACCCAGCGGCGCACGCCGGGCCGCCGGAGTACCTCAACCCCGGCGCGACCTACGTGCTCGCCGACATAGCAGACGCCCACGCATGGACGCACCTGCTCGACGGCGTGGACGGCGTGTCACACCAGGCCGCCAAGGTCGGGCTCGGCCTGGACTTCCGCGATGTGGGCGCGTACGTCCAGGCCAACGACGTCGGCACCGCGGCGCTTCTTCGGGCGCTGCACGACCGGCGGCGGCAAGACCGGCTCGTGCTCGCCAGCAGCATGGTCGTGTACGGAGAGGGCCGCTACACCTGCGTGGCGCACGGCGAGGTACGGCCCGGCCCGCGCGCTGTCGCGGACCTGGAGTCGGGACGGTTCGACCCGCCGTGCCCCGCCTGCGGTCGCCCCCTCGATCCCCTGCCGGTGCCGGAGACCGCGCCAGCGGACCCGCGCAACGTGTACGCGGCGACGAAGCTCCACCAGGAGCACCTCTGCGCGGTCTTCGGCCGCGAGACCGGCGTGCCCGTGACCGCGCTGCGCTACCACAACGTGTACGGACCGCGGATGCCCCAGCGCACCCCGTACGCCGGCGTCGCGAGCATCTTCCGCAGCGCATGCGAGGCCGGCCAACCGCCGCGGGTGTTCGAGGACGGCGCGCAGCGCCGTGATTTCGTCCACGTCCGGGATGTCGCGCACGCGAACGTGCTCGCGCTGACCGCGCCCGAGCCGGTTCCGGGCACGTTCAACGTCGCGAGCGGCCATCCTCACACGGTCCTGCAGATGGCCGCGGCGCTCGTGGACGCGTTCGGCGACGGGGTGCCTCCGCCCAAACTCACGGGCCAGTACCGGCTCGGCGACGTCCGCCACGTGTTCGCCTCGCCCGCCCGCGCGGCCGAGCGGCTGGGCTTCACCGCCCAAGTCGGCTTCGAGGAGGGGATGCGCGAGTTCGCCACGGCCCCGCTGCGCAGCCCACCGGCGGGGGGCTGACCGCCACTACCGGCGCTCGAAGCGCAGCAGCCAGCAGGGACGGGTGTCTCCCGCGCCGAGTCGCTTTCCCCACGAGGATCGCGAGGCTGCCACATCCTCCCGTGTCGCTGGCTGGGCCTGCACCGGGGTCAGCCCGTGCCGGTCGCAGCCGGCGACCAGCCGGGCGACCTCCTCCTGACCCAGCGGGGCACCGATCACGCGGTCCCGATCGGTCAGCGACAGCAGGATCGTGACCGTCACTCCGGCTCGGGCCATCCTCGCGATGCCGCCGACGATGACAGGATCGGCTCGTAGGAGCCCCTGGAGCAGCGAGCCCCACGGGAAGTGCACGGTGATCGCGTCCGAGAATTCGGACAGCTCGTGCGGCAGTGACTCTGCGGCGGCCACCGTGAACCGCGCGTTGGGTAGGCCGCCGCGACGGACTGGACGCGACGCACGCCTGGACGCCTCGACCATCGAGGCGGCGCTGGCGTCGATTCCCAGGACGAGCGTGTCGGGCTGGGCAGCCGCGGTCGCCAGGACGAACCGGCCGTCACCGGTTCCGAGGTCTGCAGCCACCCTGGAATAGGCAGCTCTCAGGTCGGCGAACTAACCGACGTCCAACTCAACGAGGGCCCGGCCCTTTTGGATCCGCATGGCGTCCCAGCGTAGTCGCCTTCCTGCTCCCGGGTCTGGAAGAGCTACTGCTCAGGACCAGGGCGAGCGGAGGCGGAACACCCGGCTAGCCTTGCCGCCATGCGCCCCGACCGTCCGGTCCTGCTCTACGACCGCCACTGACGGCTCTGACGCGCCAGCGCGGCTCTGGTCAGAGCCTGGGACCCCGGTGAGCGGCTCGCGATCGTGCCGCTCGACCACCCCTGCGCCGACCGCCTCGTCGGGCACCTGGACGACGAGCGGCGCTACGGCAGCATGCACCTCGTGACGCCGGACGGGTGCGTCCACAGCGCGGGCGACGCGATCGCGGCCCTCGCCGCGCACCTCGACGGTGCCGGCTGGGTGGAG
>JBOGEB010000276.1:0-4350 GCA_050743125.1 Egibacteraceae bacterium | reverse complement strand
GACGGGCACCGGTCCACCTTGCAAGAGGTGACGAAGGTCTCCGGGCGCGTGCCCCGGGCTGCCCAGCCACACCAAGACGCGCTGTTCTGATCCGGCAGAGAGGAGTTCGATGCCCATCGACCTAGTGCAGGCAGTCCGTTGCCGACGTGGCGCGTTGGTGAGCATCGAGGGCATCAGCGGCGTGGGGAAGACCTTCCTGACCGATCGCCTGGAGACGCTCGCGACCGATGGCCAGCAGGGCGCGGACCCGCGAGTGGTGACCATCGAGGCGTTCTCTCAGCGGCTCACCGACCACTCGCCGACGGTCGGCCGCCGGATCCTGCGCGCGCTCGCCGCCGAGGCCGAGGGCGACTTCTTCCTCCGCGCGGGGCACCCACGCTCGGAGACCCTGCTGCTGCTTGCGGTCAAGATGCACGACTACGAATCCTGCCTGCTCCCCCTGCGACAAGGCTGTCTGGTCGTGGAAGGCAGGAGCCTGCACTCGGTCGCGGTGTACCAGTCGCTGATCCTGCACCCGGACGACCCGCCGCAAGCCCTCGCCGAAGCGCGGGCGATCCTCGAGCTGGCGGGCCAATGGCGGCCGCTGCCGGACCTGACCATCCTGCTCATCGACGATGTCACCGCCGCGATCCGCCGCGCCGAACAACGTGACAACAAGCGCTTCACCGACGAGGAACGGCTCATGCACCACCAGGCCGCCGTCCTGTTCGAACAAACTCGCCGCCGACGATCCGGGGCAGTGCCGCGTCATCGACCGCCGCCGTACTGACACCGCCGGCGCCCTGGGCCAGATGACCGCCTGGATCGACAGCCTGAGGGAACGCTTGCCCTGCGCGACCGCCCCGTGGCAGGCCGACTTTGACGGGCAGGTGTCCTGCCATGACCGGTGCCGCTTGTGACAAGTGCGCCGTGCGAGTGGTGCAGGCCGGTCCGGCCGCGTGGGTTACGGCGACACTGTCACTGCTGCGCCACAAACGACCGCCAGAACGAGGCCAGGTCATCCGACGGGCTGCCGGTCGCTGCGGTAGCGAGGTCCTCGATGCAGGCGAGCAGCTCCTTGGCCTGCAACCGGGTGTCCTCGACCACGTCGTCCAGCTCGGCGATCTCGGCTGCCGTGTACCAGCCGAACGCGTGGGCGGGCGTCACCGACCCGCAAGGAGCCTCGCTGTCGGCGACGGCCACGTAGACATGGTCGACGTGAACGTGGGGATGTGGCTCGTGGCGATCGGCGGGCACCTGGTGCTCCACGATCCACCACGGCAACGGCACCGACAAGCGCGGGAATTCCGCCGGAAGCGGGAGCGCCAGCGCGTGCAGCAACCTGGCCGTGAGGCCCGTCTCCTCCTCGACCTCACGCAGAGCCGCCTCGGCGGCGGTCTCGTCGGGCTCCACGTGACCACCCGCGAGCATCAGCATGCCCAGTCGAGGGTGGTGAATGAGCCCCAGCCGCCAACCGCCAGGAAACGGGAAGAACAGAAACGTGCTGGCAGTCGAGTGCTTCACCGTCATGGTCGCCGTCCCATCTGCGCATCCGCGCGATCTGAGGTAATCGGCGGGCACCTCGGCCCACAGCGGCACAGACTCCCAAATCTGTATCCCCAAACCAAGGACCGGCACCGTGGCCACGTGCCTAACCTTTGAGGATGACGTGTGACGGACTGCGACGGTGCACAGGCGAGGCTTGGCAGCTACCTTCGGCATGCTCTTGACCCCTACGAAATGGCGGCAATACGGGAGCACCTGGATAGATGCGAGGGCTGCTGGGCCAGGTGGAATAGGTTTCGCTGGGACAAGGCCGAAGGAACGCCCCTTTATCGAGAGCTGAGGCGTTCTTGGGGAATAATTTCATCCGCTACTTCGACTCATCCCGGGAACTCGCCCGTGAGTGAGCAATCTAGGTCAGCCGACCAATGTCTTTGAGCCATGCGAGCTGGACTCGGCGCCAAAGCCAGACACGCTTTGGATAATTGATACCATCGACCATCTTTAATGTTCGCCCCCAGCGATTATGATCGTCCGCAAAATGGCGAAGGGTTGGGGACCGTCTGGACGTGTCCGGCCTGGCTGTGGATACGCTACGGCGGATCGGCGCAGCGGCTACCGCTGGAGGGCCAACGGGCCGGGCGGCGGTGGCCGGCGGATCGTGGCGAGGACGTCCCGCCAGTCCCGCACCGCCGGCGCCCGATCGTCGCCGAGCAGCGCGTCGAACTCCCGAGCACGGATCACGATGGCGACGCTGTGATACGTGTGCGGATCGAGCAGCGCGCGCTTGGCGACGGTGCAGGCCTCGGGGACCTCGCCGGCCTGCGCGAGCGCGCACGCCTTGTCCACCCAGATCAACGCCGGCTCGGCGTGGCTGTGAGCTGGCTCGTACAGGGCCAGCGCCCGGTCGGCGGCCTGCGTGGCGTGCTCCACGTCCCGCAGCCTCACGTAACCGGTGGCCTCGTAGAACTCGAGCTTGTTCGGAAGAAAGCTGAAGATCCCCGGACGGACGAGCTCGGCCGGGAGGCGTCCAGCACCGTGCGCGCCCGGTCCAGCGCGCGCTCGAACGGCGCCCGCTCCGCGAGCGCCGCGTGCGCCTTGCCCTTGAAGCCCCACAGCCACGCGATCGCGGGCGTCGGCCGGCAACGCTGCTCCAGCCGCGGATCGACCAGCGCGAGCACCCCAGCCGGGTCACCCGAGTAAGTCGGCAGATACGCCTGGCTGGCCAAGGCGATGTCCGCGAGATACCGGTCGCCGCCGGCCAGCGCCGCGTGCTCGGCCACCCGGTACCACTCGCCGGCCAGGTCGAACCGGCCCTCGACCCACCGGATCTCCCCCACGACCATGCCGAGCCTCGCGCCCACCCGGCTCAGGCGCAGCTGGCAGGCGGTCTTCTGGTGATCCTTCAAGAGCCGCCGGACGCTGCGGAAATGCGCGACGGCGTCCTCCAGCAGCGTGGGCGGTTTCACCGTGACGACCTGCGCGCCCAGCCGATCGGCGACGCGCTCGAGGTAGGCCAGGCGCTCCTCGCTGACCGTGCTCGCGTCGAGCGCCGCGTGCAAAAGATCAGGCTCGACACCCAACAGCTCGAGGGCACAGTCCCCGACCACCACACCCGCGAGCTGGACCACCTGGCGGCGTTTCGCGGGACCCTCCTTCACCTTCGCGTCGGGTCGAGTCTCGCCGCCCACGGCAGTGCCCGCTACGACCTGGCACAGCCCGACGACCTCGAACAGCTGCTTGTCGCCCAGCGCCGCAAAGTCCCGCCCGTCGGCCAGCCGCTCCACCGGGACCGCGTAGATCCTCGCCAACATCAACAGCGCGTAGGCGGTCGGACGCTTCCCGTCGTCCGGCCAGCGCTCGTAGTCACAGACCCGCCGCCCGCTCATCGACGCCCGGCCGGACCCGTCCCGCTGGTTCCACGCCTCGGCCACGTCGTCGTCACGGCATCGTAAGCAGCGCGCAGCGGCTGGGGCCAACAAGGGGACTTCTGGTTCGACGAGCACAAATCTTGCCTGCTCAGCACGGTCATTCGGCTGCTGCGCAAGGGGAGAAAGCCGGCGGCGACCCGCGGTGCGCTTACGCCCGGAGCTCGATGAATCCCGCCGCGGTGAAGTCGCCTTCGAACGCCAGCGCCTGATCGATCCTCAGACGACGCATGGTCACGAAGCTCGTGGCGTCCACGAAGGAGTACTCCCGCTCGTCATGCCGGCGAAGCCACGCCAGCGCCTCGGCTTCGTGCTGCGGGGAGACGGCGCGCACGGTCACCCTCGCCGAGCGCTCCAGCACGTCGAGGAACTGCACGGCGCCGTCGTGCCCGACCTTTCGTCGCAGGTACGTCCACGTCTCGCCACGGACGTGGTTCGTGGTCAGGATCGGGGTGTCGGCGCGCTGCAACAGGCGGGCCGCCTCCTCATGCCTGGGGTCCCGCCCGTTGCGCCAGGCGATCCAGAACGAGGTGTCCGCGAAGATCATCCGTACACGACGTCATCGACCGGCGCCGGCTCGTAGGAGTCCACCCCGCACATCTCCAGCAGCGGGTCCTGCGCGAGGGGTGGCAACGGTCGCAGGCAAGAACGGACGCACCGACGGATCAGCGCGGCTTTCGACACCCCCTCCTCCGCGGCTCGGAGCGTGAGGGCCTCGTCGAGGTCCTCCTCGATCAGGATCTGCAGGCGCTTCATGGGTCCCCAGCCTACATCACTTTCAAAAGTGATGTAGGTGAGGGCACGGGTGCTGTGGGACGCCCCTGGTGGGTACGGTATGGGGGATGGTGTCGGGCGTGTGAGGGGGCGGGGTTGTGGGGCTGTTGGATCTCGAGGTTTTGGACTATGGGGGGCCGGGGCGGTGGCGGTGGCGGCTGACCGG
>JBOGEB010000275.1:0-4379 GCA_050743125.1 Egibacteraceae bacterium | reverse complement strand
CCTTCGGCCCTTGACCCGCTCCGAGGATGCGGTCGGGGTAGGCGACCTCCACGTACGCGACCGCGGCGCGGACCGCTCGGGCGAGCAGCTCGACGGTGTAGCCCGCCGTAGGTGGGGTGATGCGATGCGGCAGCCGCCAGGGCACCCCGAGCCGCTGCACCGCCGGGGGCCGGGCGGCGTCGAGGCGGACCAGGACGTGGAGGTGGACGAGGCCGCGTCTTTGGTATTCGGCGACCTTGACGTAGGACACCGACACGTCGCGGCGGAGCTGCCGCTCGGAGATCCCGGCCAGGGCGGCGAGCTCGCGGCAGACGCGGATGCGGGTGCGCCGCCACAGCTCGGAGGCGTGCGCGTTCCACAGCACCGCGCCGGCGTAGTCCCAGCAGTCCATGCACAACGGCCGGCCCAGGCAGGGGTCGTTCTCGGCCTGCCGTTTTGTGCAGGTGAGGGGCCGGCCGTGCTCGCGCACCTGGTCTGCCTCGTCACGGCGGGCGCGGCAAGGCAGCGTCTGGCCTTGGTCGTTCACGACGCGGGCGTGGGCGGGGCCGAAGCTGGGCGCGGTCAGCGTGGCGGACAGCGTCGGATGGCCGGCCACGGTGTCGGGCACGCCTTTGCCGCCGGCGAGGCCGGAGACGACGAGCTGCCAGGCGTCCTGCTGGTACAGCCGCGAGCACGGCTCGCACCGCGAGGCGCGCCGGTTGTTGCACCGTGTGTGCGCCACGCCGTCGGGCAGCGTCCCGGTGGGCCAGCGCGTTTCCAGCTCGCCGGTGGCCCGGTCGACGGTGTCGACGTGGCCGTGCAGGCGGATGGGGTGCTCGCAGCCGCCCACGGCGCGGGCCTGATCCTGGACGCGCTGCGCGTCGTCGCCGCGTCCGAGGATGTCGACCAGCGCCTGGCCGAGCCCGGTCATGGTGGCGGTCACCGTCGCGTCCTTTCTCGGGCCTGCTCACGAAGCCGGCGTTCTTGGAGGACCACTTCGAGCCGGCCGGCGGTGGCTTCCAGCAGCACCCACAGGTCGCCCATCAGGAAGCGCAGCTCGCACCCTTCCAACCGGTCGGCGTCACGCAACGCCGACACGGTCACCGCGGCCTCGCGTAGATCCGCGACCCAGCCTGTTTCGTCCCTTGCGGTCCAACGCATCGCTACGCCACCCCCCTCTGCTTGCTCGTGATGTCCGTCACCGTGGCGCCGCAGTGGGCGCAGCGGGGTTCGTCGTCAGGGCCGCGCAGGTCTCGGGCGCGGGCGGCCAGGATGTCGAGGTCGTCGTCGGACAGGCAGAACGAGCGCAGCCTGACCGGCTGCTCGCCTTCGGCGGTCAGCAGCCCGACGCCGCGCTGGTCCCGGCGACGTCGGACGCGGTGTAACCGGCGGTGGCCATCCCGGCCCCGAGGATCGTGTCCCGACGCGCCACGGGTGCTGCACCGCAGCGCCCACCGATAGCCCACAAGGTCGCGCAGCGACGTGGGCACCACGTCAGCGGAGGGTTTCTGGGTGGCGCCGATCCAGACGATCCCCGCAGCCCGTCCGCGGCGGATCAGGTCGGCGGACAGGGTGTTGAGCTCCTCGCGAGCCTTCCGCTCACCGCCGGAGGTGTAGAACGCCAGCTCGTCGCAGCCGACCACATGCAGCTTGAGCCCGTCGCCCTGCTCGACCTTGCGGCTGCGCTGGTCGAGGAGCAGCTCGTACCGTTGCTCCATCTCGGTTTGGAGTCGGCGGAGCACGTCGATCGCCTCGTCGGTGTTGGGGCTGACGAACGCGCGTGCGCAGTCGCGCCACACGGCCAGCTCGACGCGTTTGCCGTCCAGCAGCCACAGATCCACGTCGGGGTCGAGCGCGGCGGTGGCGATCAGCATCGACTGGGCGACCGACTTGCCGGCGCCGGGCTCGCCGCCGAGCAGCAGGTTGCGCTCCACCAGACGGATCGTCACCGTTTGGGCGTGCTCATCCACGCCGACCGGGACCGGCTCCCACAGGCACAGCCGCTCCGCGTCCAGGTCCGGCCAAGCGAGGCGGACGGTGCCGGCGAGCGCGTCGCGGCGGACCAGGCGGACCTGGGCGTGCCGGGCGTTGCCCGCGTCACGGGTGACTTGGACCTCGCGGACTTGGAGGTAGGCGGCGAGGGTCTCGGCACGGGCCTGCAGGTCAGCGCAGCTTTGGCCTGCGGGTAGGCGGACCCGCAGCACCTCGCCGACCGGCACTGCGTTGATCCGGGTGATGCGGGGGACGCGCTCGTTGAACGTCTCCAGGCCGGCGTGCCTACAGGCTTTCCCCCACCGTCTGCGCAGCCTGGCCCGATGTTCGATCCAGCCCAGCCGTGAGGATCGCCGCGGCCGGCCGGGACGTAATGACTGTCGCCACATCCACACCGTGATCGCGACGGGCACGGCGGCCAGCTCGATCCGCCACCGCCAGGCCACACCGAAGAGCAGCCCGGCCGGACGCACCGCCGGGTGCCGCTGTCCAGGCTGCTCCCACGGCTGGCAGGTCCCCGGTCTGCGAGGTGTGGCCGGCGGGCGTTCGATCAGCCTCATCGGCTGCTCGCCTCCCCTCCGATCCGCTCCCAGCCGTGCAGGTCAGCGAGCGCGCAGGCGCGGTGGCCGAGCAGCCGCCAGCCGGCTTGGCGGAGGAACGTGGTGCTGTACCCGATCGGCTCGCCGCACAGCGCGCACAGCGTGCCGGCGAGCTGTCGGACCGCGTCGCAGCCGCCGTGGCCGCACGTCTCGGCGCAGACCTCCGACCGTTCCGGGGTGACTGCGGCGGCCGTCACCGCCACCCCGCCGTCGTGCGTGCCATGCGCGGCCTACGCGGCTCGAGCGCGCACGCTGTGGTGCCCGCGTCTACGTCGGTCCAGCCGCGAATGCGCCTCGGCCATGGCGGTCACCCGGCCTTCGCGCCGTTACGCACACCAGCAGCGGCGGTCACGGGTTGGACGCCGACCGCGCGGAACGCCACCCGGACTTGTCGCCGATTGACCACGGCTGGGCGGTCAGCTCGGCCAGCGCCACCGGCTGGCCGGGTGTCAGCCCGACCGGCTCGCCGGGAGCCTTGACGTTGACGATCTCGGCGTCGCCCGAGCCCGGGTCCATCGCGACCACCCGGACCGAGAACAACGCCACCCCGTCCTCCAGCTTCGCCTGCCCCGTCTCGTAGTCGCGCACCGGCGCCGGCGCAGCCACCACCAGGAACGTCAGCTCGGACGTGTCCACCCTCAGCTTTGCCACAGCCTCCTCGACCCAGCCTTGCATAGGCACCTGCTCTTGTGCCTATGAGCTATCGGGGACTGTGGCGACTGTCAAACTCTCGTGCCCATGAGCTGGTCGACTGGTATCTCGTGCACGAGGACGTGCCGATCTCCAGCCAGCATGAGGTCGGCGACCTCGACCACGTTTCCTGAGGCGTCGTAGGAGGTGCGCAGCACCACGCCGCCGCGCTGCCGCTCATCCCGAGCTGGCGCTCCTCGGCGGGGCTGGGCATCCGCACGGTAAGCTCCTCGACCGCACGCTCCGCCTCGGCGTGTGCTGCGTGTGCGATCCGCTCGGCCTGACCGGCGCTGGCGGGTCGCGCCACGCGCAAGGGGAGGTAGCGGTCCACTAGCTGCGCCGGCTGGCCGTCATGCAGGAGCAGGTGGCGGCGGGCCAGCGCCAGCTCGTCCCGGGCCAGCCCCAGTCGTGCCGCCACCTCCGCTGGAGGGCCGGTGACCTCGATGCCGAGCAGCCGGTCGTCCGCATGACCTTCCTCGTCCGCCTGCAGGTTTCGGGGGGAGCCCAGCCGGCGCGGCGGGCGACGTGTCCGCACGAACGACCCGCGCCCGTGCTCGGTCACGACCAGGCCCTCGACGCGCAGCAGGCCCACCGCCCGTGCGCACACTGTTCCGCGACACCCTGTAACGCTTCGTCAGCTCGGTCTCGGACGGCAGCCGCTGTCCGGTGGCGAGTTCGCCGGTGCGGATCGCCGCGCGCAGCGCGTCGGCGACCTGCCGGCGCACCGGCCGATCGCTCCTACGGTCCACCCCCACACCCTCACCCGGTTTGCCGTCCCGGTTCAGCTCCCGCCCCGCTGCCCGCGCTGCCGGGCGCGGCGAAGGCTGCGCCGTTCGTCCTCGGTGCGCTCGCCCCAGATGCCGTCGTGCTGTCCTGTGGCCAACGCCCACTCCAGACACTCGTCGCGTACCGGGCAGCCCGCGCACACCGCCTTCGCCCGCTCGGCCTGCTCGAGGGCCGGACCGGTCGACCCGATCGGGAAGAACAGCTCTGTGTCCATCCCGAGGCAGCCGGCCCAGTCCCGCCAGCCCGAGCCGGTCACCGCCGCCACCCCCACACCCGGCGTGTCCCCCGCCGCGACCGGACCGGCCCAGGCTCAGCGCGGATCTCGGACCACAG
>JBOGEB010000274.1:0-4408 GCA_050743125.1 Egibacteraceae bacterium | reverse complement strand
GCTTGCCAGCGCCCGGCGTGCTACTGACTCGGACAGCCGCTCCAACGCCGCGCGGTCCGAGCGGCCAGAACGATCAAGAAACTCGTGGACCAACGGCAGCTCGACCCTCAGATCCCCCTGGGCAGCAGCCCACTGCTCCACGATCTCCAACCGCTCGCCGCGCAGAAGATAGGAGTCCTTGCGGCCGGAACGCACCCAATCCTGCGCCCAACGCTCCAGCTCGGCCCGCTGCCGCAGGTCGTCAGCGCGCGCTTCGATCGCCTGCCGCAACGGCGGCCACTGCCGAAACAACGCCTCGTGCGCGACCTCGACGACCGCGTCGTCGCCCTCGGCGTCGCTGGTCAACAGCCGAGCAGCGACGAACGCGTCGATCACTCGGCGTTCGGCATCGATCAGCGTGCTGCGCTGAACCCGCCGGCGGGTCGGCTCGGTCCCCTCCACGGTCACGAACTTCAACAGGGTGGCCAGCACCGGCGCGCTGACATCAGCCGTGTGCAGCTCGGCGGTGACCTTGTCGGCCTGCTGGGACAGCGCGCCCGCGACACCGCCGAGCTGCCGGTAGTCCTCGGCGGTGACCGTCCCCCCTGGCCCAACCCGCAGGTAGAGCCCCTGGAGCGTGTACGCGAGCAGCGGCAACGCGTCCCCGCCGCCGGTGTCGTCGACCAGCTCGTTCACGACACCCGCGTCGAATGTCAGGCCTGCCTGCGCCGCTGGCCCCTCGATGACCTGGACCAACGCGGCGCGCTCCAACGACCCGATCGCCACCAGATTTTGGAACAGGTCCGCGAAACCGCTGATGAGAAAACCGGTCAGAAACTCCGAGTGCAGCGTCGCCACCACCCACAGCCTGGGGTCTTCCCGCAGGCCGGCACGCAACAGCGCAAGGAACGCGGTGCGCTCCTGCTCGCCGGTGCGGGTCAGCAGCTCCTCGGCCTGATCGATTACCAGCAGCACCGGCGCAGAGTGACCGCCGGCAGCCACGCGCAGCTACTCGACACGCTGGAGGAGCGCTGTAGTGCCGGCAGCCAGCTCCGCCGCCAGCGCGTCCACCTGGGTGCCCGGCAGCGCAGCGGCGAGGCTGCGGGCAAGGCTGGTCGTGGGCTGGTCTGTGGGCACCAGCGGCGGCACGATCACCCAGCGACTGCGCTGCTGGCCAAGGCGGGGGATCAGCCCGGCCTGCACGAGCGACGACTTGCCCGCCCCCGAGGGGCCGATCACCGTCACGAACCGCTGGGCCTGGTCTGGCAGGGTCGGATGCAGCCGGTCGAACAGCTTCTTGGTCTCTGCCTCGCGACCGAAGAAGACGCCCGCGTCCTACTCGGTGAACGCCTCCAGCCCCGGATAGGGCGGTCGCGTCGCGGTCCAGACGCGTTCGGGCGAAGCCGGTCGCTCCATCACGTACAGCCACACCTGCGCGCCGATGAGCAGCACCAACGCGATGCCGAGCAGCGGCAGCGACCACTGCCGCAACAGCCCGCCGGCCTGGCTGCTCACGGAGTCCGTCGCAAGCCCGACCAGCACCCCGAGCAGGATCAGGAAGACGTCCAGGATCAGGGAGATCGGCCGACGCGACATCAACATCCCTCAGCATCCCCGCATGCCGACGCGGTAGGCCATCGTAGGTCCCCGTCCACAGATCCGACCGAAATGCGTGCGAGCCGGCCACCCATCAGGTATTATTAGAACATATGTTCGATCAATAGGGAGGCTGCCACAGACGCGGTGGACGCGCTGGCGTCGGCCTGCGACGCGCTGGCCGCCCGCGACCTGGACACGCTCGAGGAGGCTCGGCTGCGCGCCGACGTCGAGGCGTTGACGCGCATCGCGGCGCGGGTGGCCGCCGAGCGGCTGCGGTGCGTGGCCGCGGTCGCCCGCCGCGCGGGTGACTGCGGCGGGGGCGGAGGCTGTTGCAGACCGCGGGGCGGCTGTCGGGCGGGCAGGCCGTGCGCCAGACACGGCTGGCCACTGCGCTGGCCGGGCCGGGGTTGCAGGCCACGGCGGCAGCGTTGGCGGCAGGAAGGATCAGCCCCGGCCAGGCCGACGCGCTGGCTCGGGCTGCGCGCACCCACCCGCAGCTGGTCGGCGAGGCGCAGGACGAGCTGGTCGCCCAAGCCTCCCAGACCGACGACCGGGCGTTCCGGGAGGCGTTGGCCGACCGCCGTCACGCGGCGGATCCTGGTCCGGAGGAGGAGCGGGCGTGCCGTCAGTACGCCGCTCGCCGGGTCGCCCTGTCTCCGCTGCCGGACGGGATGGGACGCATCGACGGGCTGTTGGACCCGGTCGGCCTCGCGCTGCTGCGCACCGCGTTCGACGCGCTCGCCGGCCCCGACCCCGCCACCGTGCCCGACGAGCGCCGACGTACGCACGAGCAGCGCAACGCCGACGCGCTGGTGGAGCTGGCCCGCCGGGCGTTGGCCCGCAAGGACGACCTGCCGTCCGTGGCCGGGCTGCAGCCCAGGGCCACGGTGTTCGTCACGCCCGAGACGCCGCGCGGAAAAAGGGCTCTTGGCATGGACCTGTGGGTGAGTTGCGCGGTCGTCGCGCCTGCCGCCCTAAGGCCCGGACACTCGACGATCGGCAGGGGCGCCGCGCGTGCGGCGTGCCTCACCGAGCTGATATAGAGGCATTCATGAGAAACCCCCTGTCTGCGAGGCTGCGCTTGATCACAGACAGCAACCTGCGGGAGGGGGCGTGTTCATGATGGCGCAGTCGCGTATCGGTGGCCAGAGGGCGGCGGAGCTCCGCCGTCTGGTTGGGGGATCGACCCGGAGCGGGTGCTGCTGGTCGGGGATGGACGTGGCCGAGGCGTCGTGGTTCGCTTTGGGTTGTGATCTGACCGGACAGGTGATGTTGGAGGGCGCGAGGTTGATCGCTGACGCCGCCGGTCTGGTAGGGCTGGGAGAGCTGGTGGAGGGCGCGCGTGCGCGTATCGACGCCGAGCTGGCGGTCGTCGGGATCGAGGCTGCCGGGCATCTGCAGCAGACGTTGGCCGCGCATGCGGCCGGCTGGCCGGGAGTGGCCGTGCGGCTGTTGAATCCGGCGGCGGTGGCCGCGGTCCGAAAGCAGCAACTGAACCGGCGGCGCAGGTCAGACTGGTTGGACGCCGCGGCGGTCTGTGAGCTGCTGGCCCGCGGGGAGGGCTGCGTCTCGCGTCCAGAGGACACCGCGGCGGCGGCGCTGCGCCCGTTGCGGCCGGGGGGCAAGGACCTGGTGGACGCCCGCAGCCGGCTGCGGCAACAGTGCCACGCGCTGGTCGACTGTTTGTGGCCGGGGCTATGGCCACCGACGCCGACGTCGGGTTGAAGCCTGCGTTCAGCGACCTGTTCGACGTCAAGGCCGCCCGGGTCGTGCTCGAGCTGCTGGGGGCCGGCTGGGCGCCGGCGGACTTCGCGACCGCCGAGCTCGAGGCGCTGCGCAGGGTCTTCGCCGGGCGTGGCGTGCGGCTGCGCCGGCCGCTCGCGGGGCTGCTGGCCGCCGTCGCCACGCACGGCACCCAGATCGCCGGGTTGGAGGCCGAGACGGGCCGGCTTTCGGCCGACACCCAAGGCGCCGAGCTGATCCAGATCCCTGGCGTGGGCACCGTGACCGCCGCAGGGTTCGTCGTGTTCGTCGGCCGCACCGACCGCTGGAGCGAGTGGGCCAAGGCGTGGCGCGCCGCCGGGCTGGACCCGGCCAGAGCCCAATCCGGTCCCCGCGACGAGCGCTGCGGCATCTCCCGCGAGGGCTCGGCCTGGGGCCGGCGGGCGATCCTGGACCCGGCCGCCAGCGTGTGCCGACAGCCCGGCCGCTGGCAAGACGGCTGCCAGCGGCGCGCCGCCGCGGAAAAACCCGCCGAAGCCGCGTTGACCGCCGAGGGCGACAGCATCGGACGGACCTGCTTCACGATGACGGCCACCGGCGCCGACTACGACCCTGACTACGAGACCGCCCGTGCCAGCCTGACCCGAAAGGCAGGTGATCGCGCCGCCTGACCCGGCACCGGCTCACGGCCTCCGGGAAGCCGATCAGACGCCGTCCGCGCTGTGAGGCACGACCTCGATCGTCAGCTTGGCGCCGGCCCCTCGGATCCTTCCCCACCCGGGCTCCAGGCTCTTGTGCTCCAGACCGCGGATGTGGCGAGTTGAGGCATCGACCTCGCATCACCACCCATCAGCGTGCGGGCGTGACACACCACCCGCAGCCCTGAACCCTGCATCACACACCGTAACCATGCCCGACCACACCGTCAGGGCCAATCCTGCCCTGCCAACCCAAGGAGAATTGACAATGGGTGCGGCTCTTTTGGAGTGAGCTGGTCAGGCGGTCATTGCTTCTCCGGGCACCTGTCCGCCGAGGTAGCGGGAGCAGTGCACACGCTCGCGTTCTTGCGTGAGGTGGTAGTCCCAGTAGCCGTCGAAGTCGCCGTTGC
>JBOGEB010000273.1:0-4441 GCA_050743125.1 Egibacteraceae bacterium | reverse complement strand
CACCCAGCCGGTGTGGCCGGTCAGGGTACGGACGCACTCGCCCCTGGCCGCGTCCCACACCCGCACCGTGCGGTCGGCGGAGGCGGTGGCGAGCCAGCGGCTGTCAGGGCTGAACGCCACACCCAACACCGGGCCGGTGTGGCCGGTCAGGGTACGGACAGGCTCACCCGTGGCCGCGTCCCACACGCGCACCGTCCCATCAGCGCAGCCAGAGGCCAGGAGGCCCGAGTCCGGGCTGAACGCGACCGCAGCGCATGGCGCGCTTCCCGGGTCGGTCTGCAGCTCGACGCGCTCGGCGCCGGGCAACGCGGCTCCCCACGTGTCGCACCCGTCCAGCGCGCCAGGATCGACGTGGGCGCCGATCAGCCCAGCGCGCCGCCACACGCTGGTTGACAGGAACGCGCCACCCAGATCGGCGCCGAGCAGCCGAGCCCCGGTCAGGTCGGCGCCGCGCAGATCGGCGCCGCGCAGTGTTGCCCCGTCGAGCCGCGCGCCAACGAGCTTGGCGTGCACGAGGTTGGCGCCCGACAGGTTCACCCCGACCAGCCGTGCGTCGGTGAGGTCCGCGCAGCGCAGATCGGCGCCGCTGAGGTCCTGCGCTGACGAGAAGGTCTGTCCCCGCAGGTCCTGGCCTTGGAGCTGCACGCCTGCCTGCGCCCGCTCACCCAGCCGGTCGAGGACGAGCAACGCGTTGCGCTTCGCGGCCTCCGCGCCAGCGGGCGTGCCCAAGACCCTCGTCGCCCATGCTCGGGCGCGCGCTCGACCAGCGAGGCCGCAGAAGAAGTCGGCCATCAGCACGGACAGCTCCCGCCTGCCGAGCACCTCCGGGTCGGCCTCGCCGCTCATGAGGCATTCAGCGGCATGGTTGGCCACGAGCCACTCCATGACCGACTGGTGGACGAAGCTGAACAACCCTTCCTCGTCGCGCACCAGGAGCGTTCCCGAGCCGAGCACATGCGCGGCCCGGTCCTCGTCCAGCGGTCGGTCCGCCATCTGATCGATGACCTCGGCCGCGGCGGCGGTGAGGTCTGGCAGCCGCACCGCTCGCTCGGTCGTCTGCCAGAGCTTGAGCGCCAGCCCGGTGACCGCCCGCCACCGCTCGTCGACCGAGAGCGTCGGCGCGCTGCCCCGTGGCTGCGCCCGCTCATGCTCATGCTCCAGCCAGCGCGTCAGCAGCAGTCGGTACAGCTCAGCGGGGGTGATCGTGCCGTGGCGGGCGCGGGCCTCGCGCAGCTTGTCCTCTTCCAGGTCGGCGATGAAGCTCAGCATCCGCGGGTTGCGTGACAGTCCGAGCAGGTCACGGACGTTGTGGATCAGCTCCAGGCGGGCGTCGGCGCTGACCTCGTCGCCGTCGAAGAGGTTCACGAGGAAGGCGCGGACCTGCCCGTCGTCGAACCCCTCGAGCCTGACCAGGCGCTTGCCCGCGAGCAGCTCCACCTGTTTGCCGATGGCGGTCCTGACCTGCTCGTCGGACAGAAAGTGCTCACCGCGGCTGGTCACCACGAGCTTGGCCTGACCCCCTGCGGCGTCGAGCAAGGCCTCGAGGTGCGCCGCGGCGCGCGGGTACGTGACCCGAAACGCCAACTCGTCGAAGCCGTCGAACAACAGGACGACCCGGCCCTCCCGCAGCATGTAGCGGAACCTCTCGGGGTCGAACGGCTCCCCTTGCGCGGTCAGGTGCTGAGCAGCCAACTCCTCGACCGTCCGTGCTTTCTCCAGCTTCCGGAGCTCGAGGAGCAGCGGCACGAGATCCGGCAGCTCCGAGGGAATGCGGCGGGCCAGCTCGCGCAGCAGGAACGTCTTGCCCGCGCCGAACTCGCCGAGCACCAGGACGAAGCGGCCCGGCGTCTCGCCAAGCCACTGCGTGACCGTGCCGAGCAGGTCGTCCTTGACCCCCGTCTCGCGCCCCTCTACCGGTCGGTAGCGCTGGGGGACGTAGAGCTTCGGTGGGTAGATCCGGCCCTGCGCCAGCCGTGCGGTCTGGCGGTCCACGCACTCGCGCAGGTCGAGGACGCCCTGGTAGGCGATGAAGCTCGTGAGCCGCACCCCCTGCCGCCGGGCCTGCTCGGCCAGCGCGCGGGCGGCCGGCGGCCCGCCGTAGACGAGCTCGGAGGTGACCCCTGGGTCAGCAGGCCGGAACGTGTGGTGGACGCACTCGACGAACCGCCTCACCGCCTCGGCGTCCAGGCCGTGCTCGGACGCCCCGACCGGGTACTGCCGCCCGACCGTGGTGACCCGCAGGTACTCGACCGGGGGCTGGATGTTCGAGCGCGCGCGTGTGATCGTCGCCCCCGGGTTCCGCAACGCGCACACCTCGGCGACCCGGGCGAGGAAGTCGTCGCGCGCTCGGTCCAGATCCATTCCGTGGTCGCGCTCGAGCCGCTGGTGCGCGGACTCGTCGACGCCCGCAAACGTGGCATGAACCGACGCGAGCGTCTGCCTGGTCTCGCTGCTTCGGTCGCCCACCCACCGCGTGATCCGATCCGGGCGGATCTGCAGAATCTCGTACGGGTTGGGTGCTTCCTGCCCGTGCAGCACGAGGTTGAGCCGGGGAGCGAGGATGCGCTCGACGTCCTCGGCGTCGCGCAGCGGGTGGTGATGCACCACCCCGACCCGCAGCCAGCCGCGCTCCTCGAAGGTCGCCAGCCGCTCCGCGAACCAGCGCAGCTGCGCCTGGCCCACGGAGCCGTAGTGATCCTCGTCGCGGTGGCTCTCAGCGATGGTCGAGTTGAGCCCGGCGACCACCACCCGCAGGTCCGGCATCTCGAACAGCGTCCAAGGCTCGTCGACCTCGAACCGCACGGCCGGCTCGTCACGGTAGAGCTCGTGAACCATCGCGGAAAAGTGCCGCCATTTCGGCCAGAAGGGCGGCACCGGTGCCTCCTCGTCGGCGTCGCACCGGTTGAAGTACGCCTGACAGGCCTTGCGATTGACGTCGTGGGTTCCCGGCACGATCACCACGTGCCGGCGCGGCAGGTCCAGGTACTCGCTGAGCTGCTCCAAGAAACGCAACGCCTGATCGAACTCAGAGCGCATGCCCCGGTCGGTCAGGTCGCCCGAGACCACGAGCAGGTCCGGCCGGAGCCCGTGAGCCTCGCTCATGCGCGCGAGGTCGTCGCGCAGCCGGCGCAGCGGCGAGCCGGGATTGGCGCCGAACCGCGTGCCCGCCAGGTGCAGCACGGTGACGGCGGTCGCTCGGGCACGGCTGGCCGGCGCCTTGGCAGAGCGCAGGGCGAGCAACCGCGCTGCCGCCTTCGCCAGCGTCGTCCTCGTGTCGATGAAGATTCCGTGCTTGAGGCGCAGCCCGTACGGGACGTCGCTGATTTGGTCCGGTGGCCCGTCCAGATAGATCGGCACGACGCGATGCGACTCGGGGTCCTTGCGAGCAAGGTCGATCGCGGCGGCGATCTCCTCGCGCTGGTAGAACGCCCGCTCGGTGCCTTTCGAGATCAAGACGACGGTGACCTTGGACCGCCGTTGCGCCGCCGCGAGCGCCTGGTCCCAGTCATCACCGAGTTCCAGGCAGCGGGAGTCGAGAAACACCCGGGACTCGCCGTCCAACAACGCGAGCAGCCGCTCCGCCGTTGCAGTGTCCCCCGCAGCATGCGCGATGAAGAAGTCGTACTCGACCACCACCACCCGACTCTAACTCACGGCCTCGGCAGGGTCGCTAGTGTAGTGTCTCGTAAATGGCTAGGCGATTGATGGCGGGGAATAATCGGTACAAGTAACTCAAACCGGCGGTGACCGCATGGGCACGTAGTCCTTGAATCCGTTTAAATCCGTTTAGTCAATTTGGAGACACTACACTAGCCTGAGGGGCGCGTTCGGGCAGATGCATGGGTGAGTGCCTTGGTCGGCTCGCATCCAGGCTCTAGCGTGACGTCCATGAGCACACAGACCACCGCAGGTGACGTGGAGCGCACGACCGTCGTGAACCGGACGCGGGCAAGCTTGGAGCACCCACCCCGGCGTCCTGCGCAGAGCAGGTTTGGGTCGCACGGCTGTCTGAGGACGTGTTTGAGATTGTTGTGGGAGGTCGCGTCGCGTCGGGTTCCGCTCGCGAAGAGCCTTTTAGGTCGCTCCACGCGACGCGACCGACTCGTCAAGCCATCGTCGTATGTTTTTGTTAGAGCTGTTGCGGTTTCGGCGGCGAGGGCCACCGAAACCGCGCTCCGCTTCGCTGCGCCCGCGAGGCGAGGCCGCGATTCTCAAACATGTTCTGAGGACGACCGCCGCAGCCGCCAACGGCTCCGGTGACAGTTCTGCGGGTTGGGCCAGCCGCCCTTCAAATGCTCACAGCGTGTTGTTCGTGACACTTGAGTTTCGCAGTTTTGGGGTGCCTGAGGGTCGGCAGGACAGCGGGAGACGCGATACGCACGAGATGCGTGACTTGAGGGGACAAGCGAGGAAGCATCAGCGGTTGACAACAGCCGGCTCC
>JBOGEB010000272.1:0-4529 GCA_050743125.1 Egibacteraceae bacterium | reverse complement strand
TGCGGCCGAGCATCTGGTAGCCGCCGCAGATGCCGAGCACCGGGTCACCGCGCCGGGCACGGGCGGCCAGCGCCCCGTCGATGCCCCACGCGCGGACGAGCGCGAGATCGGCGACGGTCGTCTTCGTCCCAGGCAGCACGACGAGGTCGGCGCGCGCCACGTCGGTGGCGTCGGTGGTGAAGCGCACCCGCACACCGGGCTCGGCGGCGAGCGCGTCGAGGTCGGTGAAGTTGCTCATGCGGCGCAGGCGCACGACGGCGACGTCGAGGCCCGCTCCGGCAGGAACGGGCCGGGACTCCAGGGCGAGCGAGTCCTCGACGTCCAGCCACAGCCCCTCACGCCAGGGCAGCACGCCGAGCACGGGACGGCCGGTGAGCTGCTCCAGCCGGGCCAGGCCGGGCGTCAGCAGATCAGGGTCGCCGCGGAACTTGTTGATCAACAAGCCGCCGATCAGCGCCCGGTCGGCGGGGTCGAGCAGCGCGAGCGTGCCGTAGAGCGCGGCGAACACCCCGCCCCGGTCGATGTCCCCGACGACGACCGTGGGCAGCCCGGCGGCGCGGGCGAGGCCCATGTTCACGAAGTCGCCCTCGCGCAGGTTGATCTCGGCCGGTGAGCCGGCGCCCTCGCAGATCACGACGTCGTAGCGGTCGCGCAGGTCCTCCAGGGCGCGCAGGGCGACCTCGAGCAGCGCTGGCTTGCGCTGCTGGTACGTGCGGGCGTCCTCGGTCCCGACCGGCTGGCCCATCACGATCACCTGGCTGGTCCGCTCGCCGGTCGGCTTCAGCAGGACGGGGTTCATCGCTGCCTCAGGCTCGACGCCGGCGGCGGCGGCCTGCATCGCCTGGGCGCGGCCGATCTCGGCCCCGTCCACGGTGACGACCGAGTTCAGCGCCATGTTCTGCGCCTTGAACGGCGCCACCTTGACGCCTTGGCGGGCGAGCCACCGGCAGATCCCGGCGACCACGACCGTCTTCCCCGCGTCCGACGCGGTCCCCGCCACCAACAGCCGCCCGTTCACGACAGCTTTCCTCCGTATGTGGAGGAAAGCTGCGCACCTGGCGGGGCAGCCAGCCGGCCACGGTCACCTTTCCTGCACATACGCAGGAAAGGTGACAGGGTCACCGCGGCCACACCGACGGCGGTCGACAGCAGCACCGCGCGCCGGACGTCGGCGGGCGCAGGCGCCGGCCCGTCCCCGAACGGCCCGCGGAGCTCGACGCGGTCGCCGTAGCGGTTCGCACCGCCGAGCGTGACTCCCAGCGCCCCGGCGAAGGCGGCCTCGCAGCGGCCGGCGTTCGGGCTGGGGTGGGCGGCACCATCACGTCGCAGCACCCGCATGGCCCCGCGCGGCGAGCCGCCGACGAGCGGCGCGCAGCCCGCTGCCAGCAGCGCGGTCATCCTGGCTGGGACCCAGTTCACGAGGTCGTCGAGCCGCGCGGACGCCCAGCCGAACCGCTCGTAGCGCGGGCAGCGATGCCCGACCATCGCGTCGAGGGTGTTCGCGCAGCGGTGCGCGACGACCCCAGCGGGGCCGGCGATCCTGCCCCACAGCAAGGGCCCGACGACGGCGTCGGCGGTGTTCTCGGCGACGGACTCGATCGTGGCACGGCACAGCTCGCCAGCGTCGAGGCTCGACGGGTCCCGCCCGCACAGTGCCGGCAGCCTGCTCCGGGCGTCGTCGAGGTCGCCGCGCGCGACCGCGTCCGCGACCCCCGCGGCCTCGCGGCCCAGCGACCGTGAGCCCAGCGCCGCCCAGGTCACCAGCGCGAGCAGGACCGCACGGCAGCGGGGGCCGAGGCGCCGCTGGATCGCCCACACGGCCGCCGCTGGCCCGCCGACGAGGATCCCCGCATACACCGCCCCGGCCAGGCGGTCGTCACGCCACAGCGCCCGCTCCAGGCAGGCGGCCAGCCGCCCGAAGCCGGCGACCGGGTGGCCCCGCCGCGGATCGCCGAGCGCCCGGTCGGCGACCCACCCCGCGAGCAGCGCGGCCATCATTTCGGATCCCCACCCGCCAGCGCCCGCTGCGCGGTCGCGCTCAGAACATGCGTCGGAGCACCGGAGGGCGGTGTCACGAAATCGCCGACGAAGGCTCACCAGGACGTCTCACCGCTCCAGACCAAAGGATGACCAGCACAATCCGCCCAGATGCGCTCGCTTTGACCCGTTTTGGCGGTCGCCATCGCCCCGACCAGCCTCGGCGTCCAGTTCATCCGCACGACCCGCCAGCCCCGGTCAGCACCGGAAGGATGCAGCTCGGTGACGGAGGCCGGCGCGACGTCGAGCCGCCAGAGCGCCTGCGAGCCGAGCCCGAGCGCCTCGAGCAGCGCGGCCTTCACCAATCCGCCGTGCGTGAACGCGACGACCGTGCCGCCCAGCTCCCGGGCGCGGGCGAGCACCGCCGCCGCCCTCGCGCGGACGTCACCGAGCCGCTCGCCGCCGTGGGGGGCGGCCTCCGGGTCGGCGTACCAGGCGGCCAGGCCGTCCGGATCGGCGGCGTGGACCTGCGCGGGCTCGAGCCCCGCCCACCGCCCGAAGTCGCACTCGGCGAGGTCAGCGCAGCCTCGCGCGTCGCACCCCGCCAGCCGCGCGGTCTCCAGCGCTCGGACGGCGAACGACGCCCAGCAGGAGTCGGGCCGCGGGAGGGCCCCGCGCAGGGCCGCGGCCTGGACGGCGCCGGCCCGGTCCAGGGGCTCGCACCCGTCACGCGCGCACGCGCCGGTCGTGGCGGGGAAGGCCGCCCGGCGCGTCTCGGCGCTCTGCGCGTGACGTACGAGCAGCAGCCGGTCCACGGCAATCAGGCCCTGCGCTCGTCACGGGTCACGAGCAACCCGAACACGAGCGCAGTGCCGCCGTAGAGGGTCGCCTGCGTCGCAATCGACGCGAGCCGGAACGACCACAGCAGGCCCGCCGGGACGTCCGGTTCCCCTCCGATTGCCGGCAACGCGACGAGCAGGACAGCGGCCACCGCGACGACGCCCGCCCCCACCAGCGCCTGTCGGACCGGGGCGGGCAGGCGCGAGGTGGCCAGCTGACGGGCGGCGGCCCAGGCGGCGAGCGCGAGCAGCAACCCGACGAGCGCGAGACCGAGGTACAGCGCGGTCCGCCGCCCGATGGTGGCGGGATCCCCGACGGCCGGAGGATTCGGCGGGTACTTCAGCGCGGGCAGCAGCACGAGCACGCCCACCGCGGTCGCGCCGAGCTTCAGGCTGCGCGCCCACGCGCCGCCCCCGACCCTGCCGACCGCCCACGCCGAGGCCACACCGAACAGCGCACCCACGGCCAGCCCCACGAGCGTCGTGCCGACGACGAGGCCGACCCGCTGAGCGGGCCGGGTGACCTCGAGCTCCGGCGGCCCCGGCTGGCCCGCGGCCGCGGCCTCCTCGAGTCGGATCGCTGCCTCGACGGGCGGCTCACCGATCGTCAACGCCAAAAGCCCGGCGCAGAGCCCGGCGAGCACGCCCGCAACGACCCCGCGCCGCAGAGCGACGCCGATCCGCATCAGTGGCAGGGGACGCCCAGCAGGTGCCGGGCGTCGTGGAAGAACTCGTGGAGCACGCCGCCCCGCTCGCTCAGGGCGTGCGTGACCGGCGAGGCCAGCGCACCCTGGTCGAACCCGATGGCATAGAGCACGAGCAGCGCGAGCAGGAGCGCACCCAGCGCGGGAACGATCAGCTCGCGACCTGGCAGTCGGGCTTCACCCACTGCAGGCCACCTCCTTCGGGGATCCATCGTCCCTGGTGGTGTTCGGGCCGCCGGGGCATGCCCCTCGACCGCTCTCTTGGGCAGTGGGCCAGTCTCCTGGCTCCCGGATCACCGCTCCCGCCGGCCTTCCCGCACCCTCGCTGGCGCAGTGGCGTTGTCGACGGTCGCTCCCCGGTCACAGTGGCGGGACCGCGCCGGACTCCCACCGGCTTCCTGCATCCCACCGCCCCGCCACGACTCGAGGTCGCAGCATCTCGAAGTGACCGTAAGCCAGAACTCACGATGGCGTCAACAGCGATGACGCGACTCCCGTTGAGCTTATTGCTGTGCACACTGAGCTCTTGGCACGCATTCGTGGGTGGTCTGACCACGTAGCAGACACTTCCTGCCGGTACGGGGCCCGCATGCAGGCTGTCGCATAAACAGGAGCAGGGTGTGGGCGCGCATGCGGCATGGTGCTGACAGACACCACGCCCCATGCCATAGCCAGGTGGCCTCGGCAGGGCACCGTCGAATCCACGCGGTTCTGCTGGCCAAGGTCGTCATCGGCGGTCGGGTGGGTGCAGTCTCCACCGGTGGTCGGGCCCGCGCGCCAGCCGCCAGCCGCGCTCGTGGACGTTGTGGTGGCAGCCTGTGCACAGGAGCACGAGGTTGTCCAAATCGGTCGGCCCCAGGTCGATCCAGAAGACCACGTAATCAGGAGCAGGGTGTGGGCGCGCATGCGGCATGGTGCTGACAGACACCACGCCCCATGCCATAGCCAGGTGGCCTCGGCAGGGCACCGTCGAATCCACGCGGTTCTGCTGGCCAAGGTCGTCATCGGC
>JBOGEB010000271.1:0-4550 GCA_050743125.1 Egibacteraceae bacterium | reverse complement strand
CGACAGCCCGAACGCGTTGCAATGCTGCGCCGGCAAGGCGCCGGTCACGCGCCGCTCCGGCAAGACCGAGCTGACGGCCGCAACGCGGCTGGCGTGCAACCGCTGCCGTCGTCCAACCCGGCCGCCGCCAACGCGTCGGTGGCCAGCGCGGTCACGAGCGCGTCGCGGGCGGCCTGGCCGTCCCACGCGCAGTCCGGCTTGCCGGCGTTGTCGTAGCCATGCGCCGAGACCGTGACCTGGCGCGCTTCGGGAGCCATGCCGCGGACCTTGCGGATCGCTGCGGCCAGCCGTGACCGTGTCCTGGGTCGCGACCGCGTCGTCGAGCACGGTGAAGTCGGGCGCCCGGCACGACCGCCCGTTCGACACGCCGGTCCGGCGGGCCACGTCCTTGACCGCCTCATCGACGCGGTGCGGTCGCTCCGACGCGTTCAGCCGTTTCCGCCAGTCGCGAGCACCGACGCGTCGAACGCCTTCTCGTCGGGCGCCGACCCGGCCGCGGCCCTCCAACGGACGTCGGTCTCCAACGCCGTGGCGGCCTGACGGTCCGACAGCCCCTCCAGCTCCTTCAGGGCCACCGCGACCGCGGTCACGTCCGTGGGGATCGACGGGCGGCCCCGCTCAGAGGCGAACAGGTCGGCGAACGCACCCGTCGGGAAAGATCTTTTTGCGGTGCTCGGCCAGCAGCGCGTACACCGATCCGGCCGGCACGAGATGCCCGCACAACGCCGCGGTGTCCAACAACTCTCGATCCGGAAGACTGACCCCTTGCATAATCATACTATACCATATAAACCTCCCAAACAGCACAATACGGGCATGAATTCTTCAGCAGCCTCCTAAGCCCGTTTGACGGTGAGCTCCGACTCCGGACTGGCGGCGTCGCCGAGAAGGTAGCCGTCCCGGATGCGCACGATACGGTCGCACCGGTTGGCTACCCGCTGGTCGTGCGTCGCCAGCAGGACGGACGCACCGCGCTGGCGGACCGCCAGCAGCAAAGTGATGATCTCTTGGGCAGTCACACTGTCCAGGGCGGCGGTCGGCTCGTCGGCAAGCACGAGGTCGGGTTCGTTTACCAGGGATCGGGCGATGGCTACCCGCTGACGCTCCCCCTGCGATAGGTGTGAGGCCCTCCTGTGCACCGCCCATTCGAGTCCGACCTGGCTTATCGCCTCGCGCGCCCGCGCGCGCCGCGCGTTGCGCCGAACGCGGGGTGAGGCGTACTCCAGCGGGATCGTCACGTTCTGCTCGACGGTCTCGTCGTCGATGATTGCGAAGTCCTGATGCATGTACCCGAAGAACTCGTTGCGCCAGCGCGCGCGGCGGCGCTCGTCGTCGGTCACCTCGACCCCGCGCAGCAGCAGGCGACCCGAGGTCGGCCGGATCATCAGGCCGAGGACGCCGAGCAGTGTCGACTTGCCGCAGCCGGAGGGGCCCATGAGCGCGACCGCCTGGCCCACGCCGATACTCAGGTCTACCTCGCGCAGCGCTTCGGTGCGCAACCTGCCCTCGCCGTACACCTTCGCGACCTTGTCGGCCTGGAGCAGCACTAACACAGGCGTCACCTTCCCATCGGGTCGTGAGCCACCACCCGGCGCGCCGTGGTGATCCACAGCACGGCGAAGATGATGGCCACCAGAGCCAGCACCCAGCCGGCGCCGTCAGCAACAGGGTCGCCGGAGAGAATCAGGAGCAGGAGCAGGAGCAGCAGCAGCGAGCCAGGCAGCGCGAGAACAGTGGCCGCGATGAACGCGCCCACGCGGACCGACACGCGCCATGGCGTGGCCCCGTACATCCGCCGGATCGTGAAGGTGGGGGTCTCGCGGCGCATCGTCGCGGCGGCGGTGGACGCGAAAGCCGACAGGACCAGGCCCAGGAATCCCGCGAGCCCGACGACGTACATGGCCGACCTGATCATCAAGTCCTGGAATCGGCGGGGCTGGTCGACGGCGACGTCGTGCGGCGCCAAGTAGAGCCCGCCGCGCGCGGCGGAAGCGACGAACGTGTCGACCAGCCGGGCGTCAGGAGCCAGCAGGACGGCCTTGGTGAGCGCTTCCTCGCGCTCGATCGGGTTGACGTGTAGGAGGTCTTCGGCGGGGAGGTGAAGCACGATCCGCCGGTCCAGTGGCAGCCCGGCGACGTTCGCGTCGAAGAACGTAGAGGAGGCCGGCAGCACGGCATCGACGTCGAGACGCTCGCCGGCGAAGTCGATCGGATTGATGGTGCGGCTCGCCAGTGCGGCGCCGCGCATCGCACAAGGGGCAGGGACGCACAGACGCAGGTTAGGGAACACGCTCAACAGCACATCGCCGAACAGCACGACAGTGGGGATGCCGTCAGCGAAATCCGGGTTGTCGACCTGTACGTTGTACACGATAACCGCGTACGCTTCGCTATTTCGGATCTGGGAGACGAGAGTGTGGACCGTGGCGTCGTCAACGTTGCTGACACCGCCGCGCTTGTAGTACGGGGTGAACGTGACAGCGTGACGGTCCCGCAGCTGCGCTCCACCCCGCAGGACCGCGAGCTGGGACAAGACGTCCCCCAGCAAGAGAGACAGCACCAGGCAGGCGAGCCCGATCATCGTGGCGAGCGCGAGCACGCTAGGCCACCGCCTCAGCGCCAAGCGCACCCCGCTGCCGGCCTCACGCAGCACGACGCACCCTGTCCCGTGCGTACAGCCCTGCCGCGACCGTCGCCAACCAGACGAGCGAGGTGGCGAAGAGCCCGACGCCGGCCGCCTGCGCGAGCGTAACGTGCTGCGCTCCCGTCAGGGGCTGGCGCCCGACGACCCGCACCGCGACGCCGGACACGCTGACCCCAGCGATGAGCCCGAGCAACATCGCGGGAAGACCCGAGGCGAACCACCGTCGGACCAGTGTCGACAGGCGTGCCCCGTGACGGCGGCGGATGACCAGCTCTCGCGTGCCGCCCAGTAGCAGTGACCAGTACGCCGCGGCACAGACGTAACCCAAGAGCAGGAACAGTGCCGCGGCCACGACCGGCGGGTCGTTGAGGAGGTAGGCCACCAGAGGTATCTGCATCGCGCTCTGGACCTCCAACCCCTGCCGACGGAGGAGCGATTGCAGCTGGGTGGCGTCAGCGCTGCTGGCTCCGCCGAGCACGTAGACGTCCGGTGGGAAGACCTCGGCCAGGGGCATGACGTACTGCAAGTCACCGACATCGGTGGGGGGAGCCACGACCCCGGCCACAGTGGCGCCCTCGGGCAGCAGCGGGGTCACCGACGATGCTATCCAGCGACGCGCAGAGTAGCTGCCTTCAAACAGGTAAATCCCGGCTGCTGACCCGGTCTCGTCGGCGGCCGGCGTGAACCACGACAGGCGCCGGGCTGGATCAAACACGATCATCTGCGGGCTGCCGTCGCCCGCTGACGCCACGATGAGGGAGATGCCCCGGTCGGTCAGGTAACGGCGCAGTTCCTGGCCGGCCGCGTGCGCGTCGGCAGCATCTATCTTCTGGTTGCCCTCGTAGAGCTTGAGCGTCGTCACCTCCCCGGGCATGTCGAACGTGACCTGGCGCCGGTCCTCTAACGCCCACTGGACGGACCACACCAGAAACGCCACGAGCACCCCGAGGAAGGCGGCACTCATTACGAGCCTCAAGTGCACGCCCGGACCTCACTCGTCATTGCCGAGCACCCCGCGAATCGGGTCCCAAACCATAATACGGCCGGGGCCCGACTGCCAACGATCCGCCAAACGGGGACGATCATGGCCTAGAAGTAATTGAAGCCAAAGTAGTGGCGAGTCGTGTACCTATCACCCCAAAGAGGCGAATCCCACACGCTGTCCTTCCGCGACCGCACCGTCGTGTCCCCCGGCGACGATGCGGTCGCGGTGAACATACGCCCAGTGTCCAGCGTAGGCCCCGCTTCGCGCTGGAAGCGGTGGTAGCCCTTCTCGGCGTGGCGACCGCCGTCGCTGTACGAGGCGCGGATCTGCACGTACCCATTCCACCGCGACCCACCCCACGACTCCCATGCCTTTGCATAGTTGTCTCCCGCCGCTGCCGCCGGGGCAGCGAAGAGCACGCCGCCGCACAGGAACGCCGCGGCAACCAGAGCGATCTTCTTCTTGAGCCCCATGCCAGATTCCCTATCTCTCGCAGCGATGGCCGAAGGCGCGAAATCGACGGCTGTAGTCCTGTGTGATCACCTCGTCCGGGTCCACCAGCGGCATCGTCGACCCCGGCTCGCCGGGCTGCTTGTCCGGCCGGCGCCCAGGTCCAACGCCCGCCCGGTCGAGTGTCATACCGATGCCAGGTCTGAAACTCGCAATACGGGCAAACCAACTTGAAACGGCGTAGCTTACCTCGCTTCCCTAGAGACGGCCGGGGGCCGGCCGTCCCTGGCGGCGGGATCCACCTCAGCCTCCCAGGGCTCGGTGACCTTCCCGCCGCCAGGACCGCCGGTGAGACCGGCGACGCGGTCGAAGTGTCCGACAGCCCGAACGCGTTGCAATGCTGCGCCGGCAAGGCGCCGGTCACGCGCCGCTCCGGCAAGACCGAGCTGACGGCCGCAACGCGGCTGGCGT
>JBOGEB010000270.1:0-4603 GCA_050743125.1 Egibacteraceae bacterium | reverse complement strand
CTTCGCACCCCCCCTGCGAGGACGCTCGAACAGGTTCGACAATATCGTCAGTACGTCGCCCAACTCTTGAACGGCAAACAGACGCAGGCCCAGAAAGCCCACCTCTACGACGTGGCCGGCTGGCTCTCGGCCTTACTCGGCAGCCTCGCGTTCGACCTGGGCCAGGATTCGGCTGTCCACTGTGCGACCGCGCTGCGTCTCGCCAAGGAAGTCGGCGACGCCGAGCTGACCGCCTGGGTGCGGGGAACGCAGGCGCTCGTCGCCATCTACGACGGTCGCCCGGACGACGCGGTCCAGTTCGCGCAGGCCGGACGGCAGGTCGCGCCGGCCGGCTCGGCCAGCGGCGTACGGCTGTGGGGACTGGAAGCGCGGGCGTACGCCCGAAAGCGCGAGCGAGAACCAGCCGAGCGCGCGATGGCAGCCGCGGAGCGGGGGTTCGACGGCTTGTCTCAGCAGCCCAACGGCAGCATCTTCTCGTTCGATCGCCCGTTTCTTCCGTACTACGCGGGAACCGCCTATGTGGATTTGCGGCAGTCCAAGCGTGCTCGGGAATACGCGGATCAGGCGATCGCGCTGTGCGACGCCGCACCGGCAGACTGGCCGGCCACGCGTGTGCAGGCCCGTATCACCGTCGCGATCGCGCTGGGTCAGCAGGGCCAGCCGGACGGAGCGGGCAGGCTGGGGATGGAGGCGCTCGAACTCTGTGTCCCTCGCGTGCGCGACGTACCGGTGGCGAGGCGATTCGCCGAGCTGCTGAAAGCGCTGAGGCCGAACCGCGACGTCCCGGCCGTCCACGACCTCGAAGAGCAGCTTCACGCGGCGTTCATGGGAGCCGGCGGTCCGTGGACCTGAAGCTCGCGGGCAAGGTCGCGCTCGTCACGGGCGGAAGCCGCGGCATCGGGCGCGCAGCGGCGGCCCGGCTCGCCCAAGAGGGGTGCGCGATAGCCACCTGCGGGCGGACGGCCGGCGATGTGGAACAGGCGATCTCCGAGCTCCGTGCCCTGGGCGCGCGCGCAGCCGGCTACACGGTGGACGTGCTCGTCCCCGACGCGGTGGAGCGCTTCGTCGACCAGGCGGCAGCAGAGCTCGGGGGCGCAGACCTGCTCGTGGCGAACGTCGGGGGCACGTGCGGGGCCGGCCTGCTGGACTCCACATGATGTGTCGGAATGCCGGAGGCTTCGCTTCGTTCGAGCAGCGCGCCTTCCCGGCCAAGCGGTTCGGCACCGCCGAGGAGGTCGCAGACGTCATCACGTTCCTGCTCTCCGAGCGCGCAAGGTGGGTCAGTCAATGGAGCGCACATATCTGCGTAGAAAACGCCCAGGGCCGGCCGAGCGTCGCAGGGTGGTAGACGGTCATGTCGGCGCGGAGCCTCTGGGATAGGCAGGACGGCGGCGTGCACAAAACGCTGGCCGAGCTGGAAGCGCAGATCACGAGCTGCAATGCCTGCCCGCGCCTCGTCGCCTGGCGCGAGGAGGTGGCGCGGACCAAGCGCTACGCGTTGGTGCTGCCGATGAAGATGGTCATTCCGTTGTCGATCGCGGGGGTCACGGCGGCGTCGGCCACGGCAGCGGCGAACTCCTCGACGGTGGGGAGCGCACCGCCCACCATCTCCTGGCGGTGCTCGGTCAGCCCCGGGTTGGCGTGTTCGAGCAGGGTGGCGGTGATGGTGCCGATGATCATGTCACCGGAGACCACCACGAGGGTGACGCCACGGTCGACAAGTTCGGAGATGCGGTCGCGCAGCGCGTCTTCCCCGGCCCGCTTGCTGGCCGCAACCGGCTCGTAGGCTGGCAGGACCGCTTTGTCCGGATAGAAGTGAGCGTAGTGACTGGTGACAAAGACGATCCGCCCTCCATCAGGCATCAGCGGCAGCGCCAGATCCACGGCTCGCATTTGGGCGTCACGGTTCAAACGCATGGCGTAGTCGGCAGGCACGTCCCTCTCCAGGCCGCCCGAGGCATTGAGCACGAGGACGTCCAGGCGGCCGAAGGTTTCCCGGATCTGATCGAACATCCGGCGCGTCTGATCGGCATCGGTGAGGTCAGCCTGCACCGGCAGCGCCCTGCGGCCGAGCGCGCGGATCTGCTCAGCGACTTTCTCGGCACGTGAGCGCTTGTTGCGATAGTTGACGGCGGCATCGACGCCGGCCTTGGCGAGCAGGACCGCGGTCGCGGCCCCGATACCACGGGAGGAGCCGGTGACGAGGGCGACCTTGCCGCTGGGGCGGACGGGGGGTTCCACGGCGGGTTTCTCCAGTGTCCGGTTCGGGTGGTCGTGGAATGAGGTTAGACCGTGGGGTCAGGTGACCAGTCTCCTAACAAGACCGTGTCCAGGGCGGCGTTGAGCGGGTCGGACGGGCCACGCTCGACGATGGGAAGCAACGGCACGTTCATGTCGCCGCGCAGCAGGCACGGCTTCATCATGTAGTCCGGAGTGATGCGGATGCCGCATCCGAGGTACCCCTCGGTGCAGGCCGGAGCCATCCAGCACGAACGGCACACGTTCGCGTCAGCCTTGCGGGGAGGCAATGGCAGGTTCGTCTCGATCGAACCGCCATCGCTGAGCCAGAAGACGATGTTTACCCGCCCGGATCGGGTGTAGGTCCACACAGTGATGCGCTCGACCACATGCTCCCAGTGGTCGATCAGCTCCTGCCAGGAGATGAAGTACTTCAGGAAGTACTCGTCGTGGCCGGGCTGCCACATCACGTCGTACAGGCGCACCCGAAGGTCGTCGCGACGGACCCAGGCGAGCATGTGGGGTATGTCGTCGGTGTGGCCGCGCAGGATCACCCGGTTGATCGCCACCGGAAGGCCGAGCTGACGCGCGGTGTCTACGACTGTGACGACGTTGGCAAAGGCGTCCCGTCCCATGATCGCCTGGTACGAGCCGACGGCGAACGCTTGCACGCTCAAGGTGATGTCGGTCAGCCCGGCGTCCCGCAGGTGCTCCAACCACGGGAGGAGACCCCAGCCGTGGCTGGTGAAGCTGACCTTGGTGATCCCCATAGCGCAGATCGCAGCGATGAAGCGCAGCAGATCTTCGTCGAGCAGCGGTTGCAGGCCGGCCAGCGTGACGTGGGTGATGCCGTACCGCTGTAGACAGTGGCGCACGATGCGGGCCATCGTGGACATGTCGCTGGGCTTGATCCCGTTACGGGCCATGCCCTCGTTGTGGCACCACATGACCCTCTCATCGGGGTACTGGCAGTGCATCACGCAATGCGAGGTCGTCAGCAGCCGCAATGAACGGAAGAAGCCGCTGGTGTCTTCGGCGAACTCGACGGGGACTTCGGCGAACCGCCGGGCAACGTCTTCCCAGCTCTGCAGCGTGAGGTCGTACATGCGGTGCACGACACGCTCGTCCACGTGTGGCGTCGGTACCGTCACCGATGGCATTCGCGCGATGCTCCTTGCAGATCGGGTCAGGGGGTGTCCCACCACCCGAGCAGGCCGTCGTCGATCTGGCCGTACAAGGAACAGATCTCCACGTGGAGGCCCCATCTGGCCAACGTCTCGGCTGGCAAAGGAGTGAGGTGGGTCGGGTCCATGGCCATCACGTCCACGACAGCCGGGTTCGGGGTGGAGATGACCAGCCCCTTGTCGGCGTGGGCCTGCATGACCTGGACCAGGCGCGCGGGGTTGGTGAGGTGCTCGAGGATCTCCAGGGCCACGAACCACTCGGCGAAGCGGGCGGGCACCCACGAGCTCAGATCGGTGCCGTCGATGCCCCCGTCGATGGGGATATACCGGCCGCGCCAGTCCAGCTCATGACGCAGGCAATAGTCGAACTCAGTCCAACCGGCGGCGACATCGACGAGAGTGTCACTGTCGTCCAGCCCGCGCTCATGCAGATGCCCGGCAGCCTTGCGGTACCGGGTCCGACGCCACTCGTACCTGCCGCTGCGCTCGGCCAGGTACCGGTCGCACTCACTGATCCACCGCTCTCGGCCACCGGATGAGATCGCCTGTCCCTGGACTTCCCTTTGCTCGATCGCGGCGAGTCCCCTGCTCATCCAAGGCACCTCTTGCGGCGCTGGCTGCGGCGCAGGGTGCGTCGTTCGTCCTCGGACAGGCCGCCCCACACGCCCGCATCCTGGTTGGTCTCGAGCGCCCACTCGAGGCAATCCTTGGCGACTGCGCAGCCGCGGCACACCGCCTTGGCCTGCTCGACCTGCTCCAACGCGCGCCCGGTCGTCCCGCTGGGGAAGAACGCCTCCGTATCCTCGCCCAGACACGCAGCCCAGTCGCGCCAATGAGCAAGATCGTTGAGCAGCATTCTGACCATCTCCAATCGGCCGTCTCGGCTCCGGAACTCGGAAGCACTACTGTCGCTCGTGGCACAGCCGCGGTCGTGAGCAGGCTGGTAGCGTCTTTGTCCCCGTCTCGCGTAGCCTGACAAAGCGTTGAACAGGAAAAACAGGACCGGTGAGCAACCGGTGCCCCCACCCAGAGCAACGGGCGTCCACCTCCCTCCTCTCGGGTGACAGCCACCTTGCCGAGCAGCGAAGGACGACGATGAACGTCACCAAAGCAGAACGCGAGACGCTGCGTAAACAGCTCGCGGGCAAGGCCTATACCCCAGCCGACATTGCGCTCGCGAT
>JBOGEB010000269.1:0-4619 GCA_050743125.1 Egibacteraceae bacterium | reverse complement strand
CGGGCCGATCTCCACACGATCTCCACACGCCCTCCACCGTCCCTGCGGAGCCCGCGGGCAGCCTGAGGGTCGAGGTGTGAGGAAGCCACGAGATTGGAGCAACTGCACATGCAAACCCTCAAGCGCTACGCCATCGGCGCGTTCGCTGCCGGCACGCTCGTCCTGGCTGGGCTCGGTGCCAGCAGCGCGCTCGCGCAGGGGCAGGCCAAGCCCGCCCCACCCGCCTCTGACCAGTCCGTACAGCAGATGATGGACCACTGCACCGCGCAGATGGACCGGATGGGGTCGATGATGGGGTCCATGGGCTCCTAACCCACGAGCGGCCAGTGCCTCGGTTGGCTGGCGGCGTCACTGGTCAGAGGGGTTGGCCGCTCGGCTGGCCAGTGACGCGCTCACTGCCGTGGACGGCCTGTGGCGGCCCGCCCCTGGCGGTGGCGGGGCGATGGGCGGGTCTTGCGTCGCAGGGTTGACGGCGCTCGCAGTCGAGACGATCACCGAGGACCTGACGATCCGCGACAACGAGTTCAACCGGCTGCGTCGAGCGGCGGTCTTCGGGGACCAAGCCCGCGCGGCGCTCATGGCGATCGCGGACGACCTCCCGCCCGCAACGTGAGCAAGCCCCGCTCCGACCTGGCCCCACAGGAGGATCAGTGGCGCTGACCGACTGGGCGCTCCCAGCTCAGAGGGCTGGCCGCCGTGAGTGTCGGGCTGGAACGGGCGCGCTGCCGGCTGCGCCGACGCGCGCGGGTGCTCGTCGGTGAACCGCTCGCGTTCCCCCAGGCCCTGGGAACGCCGGTGGCGGGGAGCTGACCGTCGGCGAGCGGCCGTGGGGGTGCTCAGCGGTCAGCCGGGCGCGCCTCGTAACCGACCGCGCGGACCGCGTCGAGGAGCTCGGCAACACTGGTGAGGGACGGGTCGAAGCGCACCTCGGTCCGGCCCCGCCTCACGTGGGTGACGGCCTCGAGGACACCCGGCAGGTCTTCGAGAGCGTCGTCGATGAGCAGGCCGCAGCTCGCGCAATGCATGCCGGTGACCTCGAGCTGGACGCGCCCGCTCGATCCGGGCCGCATCAGGCCACCTCGATCGCACCGCGGTACATCCCCATCCCGCACGTGTAGCGCAGCGTCCCCGCGCGCAGCGCGCCGAGATCGAGGACAGTCTCCCCGGTCGACGGCAGCCGGGTCTCCAGGCCGAGCGACGGGATCACGAATGATCTCGTACACCCGACGGTCTGGTCAGTCCGCAGCACCAGACGTGTCGGGATCTCCGGGCGCGCCCGCACGAGCGACGGGGTGTAACTCGACGGACCCACGTCGATCCGGATCTGCTGCACACCCGCCCCGTCCACCACCGCTTCGGGGACGGCGGCCTCGGCCCGGCCCTCCCCGCCGGGGGTCAGCGCGGCAGCGACGCTGCCGAGCGTCAGGGGCGACCCCGCGAGCGCCAGCCCCGCGTTCACCGAGAGGAGCCCGGCCAGGGCGACCGCGCCCGCCGCGAGCGGCGCCAGCCGCCCGCGGAGCGCCGTCGCGGAGCGCCGGGCGGCGTAGCCGAGCACGGCGAACAGGGGAGAGGTCCCGACCACGAAGGTGGCCATCATCGCCGCTCCCGCCAGAGCCGACCCCGAGGCGACCGCGAGGAGCTCCACACCCAGGGTCACCCCGCACGGGATGAGCACCGTCGCCACCCCCAGCAGCGCCGGCGTGGCCGCGCCCTGGGCCCGTCCGCTGCGCCGCACGACGCGAGCCAACCCTGCCGGAGGCTGCGGGACGAGCCGGCGGACCGCTTGAACGCCGAGCACGTCCGCAGCCAGGACCAGCATCACCACACCCGCGACCACCTGAAGCAGCGCGCGAGCGGCTGGCGTCGGCTGGGCTAGATCGCCGATGAACCCAAGAGCCGCGCCGAGCGCCGCGTGAGAGGCGAGCTTGCCCGCGAGGAACCCCGCGACTGGCAGCATGTCCGCCCACCCGGCCGTGGCCGGCGGCCCGCCCCTCCTTCCGCTCGGAGCCGTCGGGCTTGCGGCAGAGCGGCTCGGCGCCGTTTCTCCCCCAGCCCGGCGAGCGAGCAGACCCGCGAGCAAGCCGCCCTGCACCGCAGCGCACGACAGCCCGCCAGCGAACAGCCCGGTCAGGAACACCGACCACAGGCTCATGGAGGCTTTCCTCGTCGGTTGGCAGGCTTTACCTGGATTCGGCCGTGTCCGTCCCGTTTCCCCCCGAAATCACTACTACGATACATAGAGGACAGCAGAAGCAAAAGTCCGAGGACGGACGGTCTGGCAGGACCTCTTGGCTATCGTTGTCGGAGCAGACGGGCGGAGTTGGCGAGGATGCCGAGGTCTGGCAGGGACTGGGCGGCGGCAGCGAGCATCATAGGAAGGATGCCGAACGCGGCCAGGGACAGCCCGAGAGCGTTGTAGCCGGCGGTGAAGCCGATGTTGAGCTTGACCACCCGCGCGGTCCTGCGGGCGATACGCACCGCCTGCGGGACCAGCGTCCAGTCCTCGCGCATGAGGGCGATGTGGGCGGCCTCGATCGCGATGTCGCTGCCGGCCGCGCCCATGGCGATGCCGACATCGGCCTGAGCGAGGGCAGGAGCGTCGTTGACGCCGTCGCCGACCATCACCACGCGTCGTCCTTGCCGCTGGTAATTCCGGACGATGGCGATCTTGTCCTCAGGCAGCAGGTTGGCCCGGTAGGGGATGCCCAGGCGGCCGGCAAGCGCGGCGGCGGTGGGCTCGTGGTCGCCGGTCAGCAGCTCGATTCGCTGTAGGCCGAGAGCGCGCAGTTCGGCGAGCGCGCCGGGGATTTCTGGGCGGAGCGTATCGGCGGCGGCCAGCACACCGACGAGGGCGTCAGCGGCGGTGACGGCGAGCAGGGTCTTGCCGGCACCAGCCAGCTCACGGACGCGGGGATGCTGGGCGGCCTCGGGTGCCAGACGCAGACCGCCGACAGCCACCGCGGTGTCGTTGACCCGTGCCCGCACCCCACGGCCGGGGATCGCCTGGAAGCCGTGCGGCTCGGCCAGCGGCAGGTTCTGCCGCGCGGCGGCGACACGGACTGCCTCGGCGAGGGGATGTTCGGAGTAGCGTTCGGCGCTGGCCGCGAGCATCAGCAGCTCGGATTCCGAGCGGCCGTCCAGGCTGACGATGTCGGTGATCTGGGGGCGGCCGAGGGTGAGCGTGCCGGTCTTGTCGATCAGCAGCACGTCGGCGCGGGCCAACGCCTCGACGTAGCGCCCGCCCTTGATCAGCAAGCCGTGACGGGCGGCGGCGCCGATCGAGGCGAGCACGGCGACCGGGGTGGCCATGGCGAACGAGCAGGAGCAGGCGACCACCAGGACTGCGGCTGTGGCCAGCACGTCGCCGCTGAGCAGAAAGGTCAGCGCGGCGACGGTCACGACGACGGGAAGGTAGTAGGCGGAGAAGCGGTCAGCGATGCGCTGCACCGGCGCGCGGTGCGCCTCGGCCTGCTCGACCATCGTGATCACCCGTCCGAACGTGGTGTCCGCGCCGGTGCGGGTGACGCGGACACGCAGCCCGCCGAGCTGCGCGAAGGTTGCCGCGAACACGGTCGTGCCGGGGCCGGCTTCCACCGGCATCGATTCTCCGGTGATGGCGGCCTGGTCGACCGTGGCGTTGCCGGCGATCACGGTCCCGTCGATGGGGATCTGCTCGCCAGGCCGCACCACGACCGTCTCACCCATGCCGACCTGCTCGACCGGAACCTCGACCTCGGCGCCGTCGCGTATCACGCGCGCGGTTGTCGGCGCCAGAGCGGCTAACTCCCGCACTGCCCGGCGGGCCCGCCCGGCGGTGAACTGCTCGGCGTAGTTGGCCACGTGCATGAGCAGCACGACGACGGCGGCCACCGGCCATTGTCCCACGACGAGTGCGGCGGCCACGCCGACGGTCATCAGCGTGTGCGAGGTGACTCGCCGCCGCAGCGCGGCCCGAGCGACGTTACGGAAGATGGGGTACCCGCCAGCCAGCACCAGTGCCAGCCCGAAGGCGAACGGCACCCGCTCGGTGAGCTGCTCGAAGAATCCCAGCCACTCGCCGACCACCACTACCAGCAACACCAGGCCCACGACCAGCCCGAACAGCCTCAGCACCGGGCCGGCGAAGCCGAACCGGCTCGGCGGTCCGCCCGACGCAGGCTCGGCGGAGCCGCAGGCGTGGTCACAGCCGCAACCCGCATCCACGGGCAACGGGATCTGCTCAGGGGTTTGCTGGTTCATCACTGCTCCTCGCCGTCGGATGGGGTGGAGTAGCTCGGGCACAAGGCGACCGCCTCACCGGTCGTCTCCAGCAGCTGTTGAGCAGCGGCGAGCAGATCCAGCAGCTCGGGGCGGGTCAGAAAGTAGAACGACTGGCGGCCCTGGGCCCGGTAGTCGATGAGGCCGCACTCGCGGAGGCATGCCAGATGGGCCGACACCGTGGACTGCGCTAATCCCAGCTCACCGGTCAGGTCCACCACCCGGGCGTCCCCGTCCACGAGGCGGCGTACGATCGCCAGTCGGGTCGGGTCGGCCAGCGAGCGGAACAACGCCACCGCCGGGGCCAGGCTCGACGCCTGCCCCACACTCCCACTATCAATCGCCATACAACGATGATAACT
>JBOGEB010000268.1:0-4665 GCA_050743125.1 Egibacteraceae bacterium | reverse complement strand
CGCTCCGCTTCGCTCCGCCGACGGGGCAAGGCCGCGGTTCTCAAACACGGTCTACCGAGCACCGCTTGCCCGCTCAACCTCCTCAGCGCCTACCACTCGTCCCAACGGAAATGGACCCGGAGGATAACTCCGGGTCCATCCCGGCAGAGGCGCCTTACCTTGGTGCTAAGGGCAGCGTGTGCCCTGGCAGGTCAATTCGGCAGGGTGCCGCGTCTCTCCGCGGCTATCTCGAAACTGGACTGCGTCGAAGCGGGTGCTTTGCCCGCAGGCGCCGCAGCCAGCTCGCGGTCGTCGCGCTGGAGGGACATCGCCACCTCATGGGGCAGGATGGCTGAGGTCCACAGTTCGGCTTCCACCTCCTCGTCACACGAGACGCTCAAAGAGTCGTAGAGCACCGCCACCGCGACCCCCCGTTCTGCGGTAGGTGCGGACCGCGAGGACCGCACGGACAAGCGCGGTGGCGAGTCTTGAGAGCGTCCATCAGTCGATCCACGCGCCCTGCCGCAAGGACCGCCACGGGTCCCAGCGGAACAGCCACAACCTGCCGTCGCCGGGACAGTTGACGGTGACCTCGCCGAGGATCTCCATCTCGCGGACGGGCACGCGGACTTCGGTGTCGCAGCACGGGGTGGTGGACGCCACCTCGTCGCCATCGACGGCGACCGAACGCCAGTGCGGGCCGGGACCGAAGACGTTGAGAGGCCGGTCCGGCTTCGCCATCGTTACCCCCCTGTCAGGGTTTCGCCGACCCTTCGTGGAGCCGGCATCCGGCAGTCGTCGCGCATCATTGCTCATTCGGTCAACCCTCCCGCAGCGGGTGACTTCATTGCCTCCATGGGTTATCCTAGCTTTGGTCGAATGCAAATGCAAGTGCAAATGCACGTGCAGGTGGGCCCGTGCGGTTGGGCAGCGAAGGCGAAAGGCTCGAGGCAATCACGCGGATAAACCCTGCAGTGAGGCGTTCGGACGGATCCGAGTTGGGAGGAGGGAAGAGCATGGACACCGCGAAGCCGGGAAGTGGTCCAACCGTGCTGCGCATCCTGCTCGGCTCCCAGCTGCGGCGGCTTCGCGAGGGGAAGGGCCTCAGCCGCGGAGAAGCCGGATATACGATCCGAGCCTCCGAGTCCAAAATGAGCCGCCTGGAGCTGGGTCGCGTCAGTTTCAAGGAACGCGACGTGGCCGATCTGCTCATCCTCTACGGCGTCACGGGCGCGGACGAGCGGGACGCGCTGTTGTCCCTCGCCCGCCAGGCCAACCAGCCGGGCTGGTGGCATCGCTACAGCGACGTCCTGCCGGCCTGGTTCCAGGCCTACGTGGGTCTCGAGGCGGCGGCGACGCGCATCCGCACCTACGAGGCTCACCTGATCCCCGGCTTGCTCCAGACCGAGGACTACGCCCGGGCCGTCACGACCTTGGGGATGCCGGATGCGCCGCCAGAGGAGATCGAGCGAAGGGTCAGCCTGCGGATGACTCGTCAGCAAGTGCTCACCCGTCCGGATGCTCCCCGGCTGTGGGCGGTGGTGGACGAGGCAGCCTTGCGACGTCCGCTCGGTGGCCCGGAGGTGATGGCGGCTCAGCTCGAGCACCTGATCGCCGCGACGAAGCTGCCGAACGCCACGTTGCAGGTGATGCCGTTTCGCTTCGGCGGTCACGCGGGTGAGGGGCAGCCGTTCGTCATCTTTCGGTTTGCCGACCCAGACCTGCCGGACGTGGTCTACCTCGAGCAGCTCACGAGCGCGCTGTACCTGGACAAGCGGGAGGACGTGGACCACTACGCGGGGGTCATGGACCGCCTCTCCGTCCAGGCTGAAGCTCCGGACACCACCATCGACATTCTCAGCGGGATGCTCAGGGAGGCTTGAGATGCACCAGGCGTACAACGGCATGCCCACCACACAGCTATCGGGGGCCAGGTGGCAGAAGAGCAGCTACAGCAAGTGCGAAGGAAACTGCGTCGAGATGGCCAAGCTGCCAACTGGAGAAGTCGCCCTCCGCAACTCTCGGGATCCGGACGGTCCCGCGCTGATCTACACGCGGGCCGAGGTCGAAGCGCTCATCCGGGGTGCCAAGCAGGGCGACTTCGACAACCTCATCCGCTAACCGGTCGATCGGCCTGGGACGCCACAGGCCCACTTGGCCCCGAAACCAAGTCGGCCTGTCGTGGCGCTGCGCGGGCACCCTCACGGTCGTCCGCAGGAGCGTCGAGGGGTCGCGATGACTCCCCGGACGCGACGTACGGCCCCGCCAGTCGTGGTGAGGTCGGGCGAGCCGCTACGCTGCCCCGAAGAGGAGAGTGGCCCTCATGGACGGGCACGGAGGACATGCGGTGAAACAGAAGCGCCCAACGCCAGTCGACATTGACGTTCACACGCCGAATGCCGCGCGTATCTACGACTACGTCCTGGGAGGGAAGGACAACTTCGCCGTCGACCGTCAGGCTGCGGAGAAGTTCCTCGAGCTTGCCCCAGAGTTGCGTCTCGCAGCGCAGGAGAACCGTGCGTTCCTAGCCAGGGCCGTGCGTTTCCTGGTCGCCGAGGCCGGTGTCCGGCAGTTGCTCGACATCGGGAGCGGTCTTCCTACCCGGCGCAACACGCATGAGCTCGCCCATGAGGTCGCTCCGGATGCCCGCGTGGTGTATGTGGACTATGACCCGGTCGTGATCGCCCACAGCCGGGAGCTGCTGTCCGGCATCGACAACGCCACCGCTATCCAAGCGGACGTGCGCCGGCCGGCCGAGATCCTCGACCAGCCCAAACTGCGCAAACTCTTCGATTTCGACCAGCCGGTGGCGCTTCTGCTCGTGGGGCTCCTGTTTCTCGTCGATGATGACGACGACCCCGCCGGGATCGTCGCCCAGCTCCGGGAGGCCATGACGCCCGACAGCTACCTGGCCCTCTCCCACATCACCGGGGACGGGCAACGTCCAGAGGCCGTGAAACGGTTCAGAGAAGTGTTCGAACAGGCCAGAGAGCCGATGGTGCCGCGCACCCACGAGCAGATCCGGCGGTTCTTCGACGGGTTCGCATTCGTCGACCCTGGGCTGGTCAAGGTATCGGAGTGGCGTCCCGACCAGCCGGTTGCCACCCGGGGTCCCGGAACGGGGTGGCTGTTCGCGGGAGTCGGCCGCAAGACTTGAGCACCACTGGGCCGCACGCCTCGAGGGTGTTTCTCCAACGGTGACCGGAGCCCGGAGGCAATCTGACACTCCGCTGACGCCCGATGCCTCCCGGCGAGGCTGGCGGCGGCCCGCAAGGGGTCGGTGTTCGCTCTGCACCCTGCTCATCCGCACCGGCTGGCTGACTGGCAGGGCGGCTACACGCCGGTGCGGAGGCGCTCGTCGAGCGCGAGCACGGACGGGTGGTCCGGCCAGGGGTCCAAGTGGCGGCGCGCGGTCGTGATGTAGTGCATGCCCAGCGCGAACCCGTCCCGGCGCGCGGCCTCGTAGGCGCTGACCAGCATCGCGGACGCCTCGTCCGGCCGCTGCTGCAGTGCGACTGCCGAGGCAAGTGGCGCTTGCGTCCCCACCAACTGGCGGTCGTTCTGGACCGAGCCGTTGGCCAACGCTTCTCGCAGCAATACCTCGCCCTCGGCGGCCCGACCGGCCAGCACGTAGCAGCGCCCGGTGAAGCGGTTCACCACCGCTTCGTCCCAAGTCCCGAAGTAATGCGCCCCCGGGTCCTCGCTCGTGGCCGGCCCGCTCAGCGCTCGCACGGCGACCTCCAGCGCCCGTCTCATCCCCGGGTCGTCTTTGCCTACCGCACATGCCTCCGCGAGTTCCGTCGCGACAAAGGAGCGCGTGGCCGCGGGCGTCGAGGCCCCTGTGGCCGCAAGCGCGGCCTCGGCGTGCTCCTTCCACCGCTGAGGATCGCCGTTGGGGACCCACAGCGGGCTGTGCAACCCGGCCAGGTCGGCCAGCGCGAGCGCTTCCAACCCCTTGCTCCGCCCCGTGCGCGCGAGGCTCACGGCCTGCTCTGCGCACAGCCGTGCCCGCTGCACCTGGCCGAGATCCCTGACGAACAGGCCCACGACGCCCGCGGTTCTGCCGGCGAGCACGTTCAGGCGGCGCTCGACGTCGTCGCTGACCGCGCCGTCGAGCAGGCTGAGCAGCGACTTCAGGTGCGCCTCGGCGGACTCGAGCTGGTCGCCGGACCGTGCGGCCTCGTGTGCGCCTCCCAGCGCGTTCGTGATCTGAGTCAGGCGGGCGAGGTAGCGCTCGTCCACTCGTGGCCGGGCGTTGGGGAGCACGAGCCTGGTGACGACCGCGGCCCCGCCGGCCAGCACCTCTCTGCGTTCCACAGGGAAGCCCTCCTGTTCGGCGAGCTCGTCGAGCTTGGCCAGGTAGTGGGGCTGTATGCGGATGCTATCGCGGCGCTCCCATTCGCGGACGGACCGGTCGCTGACGCCGATCTCCTCGGCCAGATCGAACTGGCTGAGGTCTACCCACAGCCGCAGCGCGCGCAGCTCGTCGCCGACCCACCGCTTGCGGTTCGGGCGCTTCCGGATTTTCTTCTCGGGTTGACTCCTGGCCATGGCGGTGAGTTTCGACCAACCTCACCTGCATGCGCAAGACACACCGATGCCGCTGTGCGGCGCCGAAGGAGCCCTGAGACCCGATGCAGACACCCACCTGCTGCCCCCGCCGTGACTGGCGCGCCAACGCCGCCT
>JBOGEB010000267.1:0-4739 GCA_050743125.1 Egibacteraceae bacterium | reverse complement strand
CAGGATCGTCGGGGCTGTGCAACTCGTCCCCCACCGAGCCCCCTTCACCTGCGAGTCGCAGGCGCTGGCCGCTTGGCTGGGGATCAAGGCCGACGCATGCGCGGTCAGCCGGCTGACTCCCAGCCGGCGTCCTGACCGTGGTCCGGCTGGGGCTGTCCAATGGCCGCGCCTACGAGTTCCGGCCCGCCAAAACGCCGCGCTCTGCCGCGTCCCCATGAAACCCGTTGCTCCCCAACGAGAGGTGACCACAAACCCTACGCAAACGCTCTTCAACGACGCAAGAACAGCTCACGGCTTAAGACATACGTTGACAGGAGACCCCTATGGCGAACTCGCACACATTCCCGTCCCCACCCGGTTCCAGACCCGGCCGCAGTGATCACAAAAACTTCTCCGACCTCATAGAGAGCGGCCAAGCAAAGCAGCGTCAGGCGGTGTACGAGCCTCCAATGTTGATCGAGGTCGGTGACTTCGCTCAGTTGACCCGCGGCTCCGGATCCAAGTCGTTGGACGCGTTCGACTACTATTCTTAGACCTCACGGCCCGCGTCTACGAGCGCGCGCTGCCGCGTCCCCATGAAACCTGTGGCTTTCCCTACGAGAAGTGACCACAAATCTTATGCAAACGCTCTTCAACGGCACAACAACAGCTCACGGCTTAAGACATACGTTGACAGGAGACCCTATGGCGAACTCGCACACATTCCCGTCCCCACCCGGTTCCGGACCCGGCCGCAGTGATCACAAAAACTTCTCCGACCTCATAGAGAGCGGCCGAACAAAGCAGCGTCAGGTGGTGTACGAGCCTCCGATGTTGATCGAGGTCGGTGACTTCGCTCAGTTGACCCGCGGCTCCGGACTCGATTCGTTGGACGCGTTCGACTATTATTCTTCCTTCTTTTGGTGGGGATGATTGGTGCCTGGGACCGGGGCGAGGCGTGGTTCGCGGTCTTTCCTGACGGTGGTGCGGCTCCCGTCGCGGCGGCGCTGTGTCCGTACGCGCCTCAGGTCGTGCTGCACGCCTCAGGTCGGCCCTGGCTGGTGGGGAGTTGGTCGGCCGAGGACGTGACCGTGGTCGCGGCGGGCAGGACACGGGTGGCCGTGGTCGGGTGCTGTCCGGTCACCGCCGCTGACATGCTTCCCCGCGTGGGACGGGTACGGGACGTAAACGACTTGGACCGGCTCGCGGGCGAGCTGGCGGGGAGCTTTCACTTGGCCGCGTCGGTGGACGGCCGGGTACGGGTGCAGGGCAGCGTGTCCGGGGTGCGACGAGTGTTCCACACCCGGATGGCAGGGGTGACGGTCGCGGCGGACCGAGCCGACCTGTTGGCGCTCGTGACCGGGGCCGAGGTGGACAAGCGGTGGCTCGCGCTCAGGTTGCTGTCTCCGTCGGTGCCTCACCCGCTGGCGGACGAGTGCCCGTGGCAGGGTGTGGAGACCCTGCCTGCGGACCGCTATCTGCTGATCGAGGGCGACGGGGCGAGCCGCGTCGTGCGGTGGTGGAGCCCTCCGGAGCCAGACATGCCGCTGGCCGAGGGCGCGCCCGTCGTGCGCCAGATGCTGACCGCCGCGGTGCAGGCGCGTACTCGGGCGGGCGGGACCGTGAGCGCCGACCTGTCCGGTGGCATGGACTCGACGTCTTTGTGCTTTCTGGCGGCCCGGCAAGGCGTCGAGCTGATCACCGCGACGTGGGAGGAGACGGACCCGGGCAGCGACGACGCCGGGTGGGCGGAGCGCGCCGTCCCTGCGCTGGAGACCGCTGAGCACCTTGTCCTTGGCCAGGGTGAGTTGCCGTCGATGTACGCGGGGCTGACACAGATCAGCGCCGAGGCGGAAGAGCCGTACCGTTGGGTGCGTACGCAAGCTCGGCTGGTCCACCTCGCTCGCGTGCTCGCCAACCGTGGATCCCGGTTGCACCTGGCCGGCCATGGCGGGGACGAGGTTTTCTCCCCCCCGCCCTCCTACCTGCATACCCTCGCCCGGACCCATCCCCGGATCGCGGTTGCCCATCTGCGCGGCCACCGCGCCCTCCGCCGCTGGCCGCTCGCGGCCACGTTGCGAGCGCTGCAGGACAACCGCTCCTACGCCGAGTGGTTGGCTGCTGCCAGCGCCGAGGACCTGGCAGGCCCATCGCGGTCGCGTCGTGTCCCCTTTCTCGCCTGGGGACCCCCCGTGCGGCTGCCGTCGTGGGCGACCCCTCAAGCGGTCGAGGCTGCGCGCGGCCTGCTTCGGGATGCGGCGAGCGCCGCCGAGCCCCTGGCCCGCGAGCGTGGCCAGCACGAAGCCCTCGCCTACCTGCGCATCGCCGGACGCGCTGCCCGCCAAGCCAGCCGGGCGATGGCCCGCGCCGGTGTTCGGTTGGCCGTTCCCTACCTGGACGACCGGGTCATCGAGGCATGCCTGGCCGTGCGCATGCACGAGCGCACCACGCCTTGGCGGTACAAGCCGCTGTTGGCTCAGGCGGTGCGCGGCGTCGTCCCCGACGCGCTCCTGGGACGCGCGACCAAGGGCGTGTTCGACGCTGACGCGTACGCGGGACTGCGTCGGCACCGGGCCGACCTGGTCGACCTTTTCGACGAGCCCGTCTTGGGCCGCCTCGGCCTCGTGAAGGCCGACGCTCTGCGTGCCGCCTTGCTCGGCCCGCATCCGTTCACCTCGTCGCTGATCGCGCTGGACCCCACCCTGGCCTGTGAGGTCTGGCTGCGCGGCCTCGACGCTCTCGATCGGAGCGCTTCGCCGATCGTGACGGGAGCACCGCCATGAGCTTGCGGCTTTGCGCTGACGTGTCACGTCGCACAGACCGATGACGGCGTGGTGCTGCTCGACGAGCGGTCCGGCCGGTACCGGCAGCTCAACACCTCCGGAGCCCTCGTCCTGCGCGTCCTGCTCGATGGCGCCACGCCGCAGAAGGCAGCCAAGACGCTCGCAACCCGGTGCCCAGTCTCCTGAGCGAGCGAGCAACGACGTCACCACCCTCGTGGAGTCCCTGCGCGCAGCCCGACTGGTGAGCGCATAAGCCGGATAGCGGTGGTCTCGACATCAGCGTCTCGGTCGCGTTGGGCGGCCGTAGCACGCCAGCCAGCGCGTGTCGCCACCCCGCTTGCGGGCGCGGACGTTCTTCACCTGACTGAGACGCGAAGCGCGCTGCCATCCAGCTTTCATTGGTCCACGCTCCTCGCTACTGGCGAGATGAGAATGTCTCGCTGCTGGGCCTATATGGTGATGAATAGGGCGAAGTCGCTCATCAACCACTCATCATAAGCTCGGTGGCATAGCATCTTCGTCCCTTCCATCGGGTATGCTCGTAGAAGCTGGAACGTGACGCCGCCGCCAGCAGCAGCAGCCCGGCCTCATGACGCCGTAGCAGCCCCGACATCGAGCCGGTCCACTACCTCGCTCGGTGCACTGTTGTAGAGGCGCAGGTCGAGTGATCGCTCCACATTAGTAGTCGAGCAACACGAAGGTGTGGCGGTCCAGGGTGACGTCCGTCTGGGATGGCTCATTGCTGCGCCGGTCCCCCCCGCTCGCTTTTGGAATGGTGACAGTACGTGTCTTGGCATGGGCCATCGAGATGATTACGCAGATGCTGTACCAGTGGCCGCAGCGCCGCAAGGCCGCACCAAACGCTGACGGCAAACGATCCGCTCACAATCGGAACCGGATGCTTGGGCGGGTGCGTGAAAGCTGGATCAAGGGCGAGCCGGAGAAATCCAAGGGCGTGCTGGAAGACTCTCTGGAGTACCTGGACGGCAAGGATCCGATTCCGCTTGGGCTGGCCCGCTGGCCTGAGGCGGTCCAACACGGCCAAAGAGAACCCCGACAACCGGATCGCGACCCCGAGCCGCTACCGGCGGGCACAACGGTGAGCAAGATCTTCGACGAAGCCGACGGCGGACTGCTCATCCTCGGACCGCCAGGGTCAGGCAAGACCACCGCCCTACTCGAGCTTGCCCGTGACCTGCTCGACCGCGCGGAGAACGACTCGGGACAGCAGATGCCGGTGGTGTTTAACCTGTCCTCGTGGAAACAGCATCAGCCACCGCTGCCGTTTGCCGACTGGCTGGTCGAGGAGCTGCGCCACAGCTACGAGGTGCCCCGGCAGATCGCCAAGGCATGGGTTCACGACGGGGACATCCTGCCGCTGCTCGACGGCTTGGACGAGGTCGCCGAGGCGCACCAGGCCGACTGCGTGAAGGCGATCGATGAGTTCCGGCGCACGCAATACTTCGGCAAGCTCGTCGTATGCAGCGGCACCGACGAGTACAAGGCGCTGCACACGCGCCTGCAGCTAGAAGAGGCGGTCGTCCTGCAGCCGCTGACACGCGAGCAGGTCGGCTACTACCTGGAGACGGTCGGCGACCCGCTTGCCGACGTCCGAGCGGCTTTGAGGGCTGACGAGAGCCTGTGGGAGCTGCTCCAATCCCCGCTCATGCTCAGCGTTGTGACGTTGGCGTACCGGGGAAGGCGGGCAAATACGCTGCGAGTGCCCGGCACGCTCGAGGATCGGCGGGAGCGGCTGCTGGCCGAGTACGTCGAGCTGATGTTCGAGCGCGGCAGGCCGATCAACGGCCGCTACCGCTACACGCAGGCTCAAGTGAGGCGGTGGCTTTCATGGCTTGCTCGGTCGCTGCGCGATCACGGCCAAACCGAGTTTGATCTCGACCGGCTGCAACCGGACTGGCTGCCCACCGCCACCCAGCGGTGGCTGGTAATCCTCATACCGGCGCTGTTGAGCTGGTT
>JBOGEB010000266.1:0-4774 GCA_050743125.1 Egibacteraceae bacterium | reverse complement strand
CACCGCCCGCGCAAGATCCGTTGGCCCCAGACCCACAGGTGACACGTCGACCACCTCGACGTCCGCCCCGAAAATTCTTTCCAGCTCGGCCTGACGGCTCTCACCCCAAGGGGCGTCCTGCCATGGCAGCGGTGTGATGTGCAGGACTCGGCGTCGGTTCAGGTAGTGCGAGCAACGGTCCGCAGGGCCGTCTCTGCCTGTGCCAGACGGTGCACCAGCTCGAACACCACCAACTCGTTGAACGGCGTCTCCTGGTCGTAGCTCCGCTCCAGCATCTCGACCAGGGTCGAGGTCTCGTAGTTCCGGTAGGGCCGCTGCGGGTCGTACTCAACAGCGGGGCCGCGCATGTCGTCTGCAGTGAGAGGTGCGCTCATGGCCTCACGCTAGAGCTTGGACGCGACAGGGCCAAAGCACCTGCGGCCGCCGAGGGACTCGGCATCGATTCAGGCCGCTGGTCCACGCTCGGCACGCGACGCGCTCACACGCAGACAGGACGCATGGCTAGGTACGTCCCCAACGACAGCTCTACCGCCGCTTCCGCTGCCGGCTGCGTCGAAGGGTGCGCCGCTCGTCCTCGCTCAACCCGCCCCACACGCCGACATTCTGGTTCGTCTCCAACGCCCAGTCCAAGCATTCAGTGATGACCGGGCAACTTCGGCAGACCGTTTTGGCCTGCTCGATCTGATCCAAGGCCGTGCCGGTGGTGCCGCTCGGAAAGAACATCTCGGTGTCCTCGTCGAGGCAACCTGCCTTGTCCCGCCAGGCGGGAAGTTGACCCATTGGGAAGAGGTCAGGATCGTGAATGTGCTTGGGCCGGTTGACCTCGTCCAGGTGGCGGGAGCCGTCATGTTCGGCGGCGGCGATGGCCGCATCCTGATCGAACGTAGCCGTGCCCGGCGCCAGCGGGCTCAACGTCCGACGCGTGCCTTCCCACCGACACGTGCAGTGGGCGTAGACGGCGACCGGCGAAAACCCGTTCGCGGCGTAGCAGACCTCGATGAAATGTTCGTCCTCCATAAGGGTGTAGCCTGCCCCAGCACCCCCCAGAAAGCCACGCCAGCAGTACGCCAACCGCAGCCAATAAGAAAGGAGCCTCGACATGGAGCGCTGGACCCACGAGGAGTTCTGTGAGCTGTACCGGGTCATGGGCGAGCCAACCCAGGAGGCGTTCGCTGAGTGGCTCGACGTGGGATCCCGCAGCGTGCAGCGCTGGCTGACCGAGCCGGACAAGCGCCCGAGCGCTGCGGTCTCGCACCGCCTCGACGGCAGGCTCCGGCAAGCGGCCCGTGAGCGGCTACGCTGGGTGCCCGCCGACCAGGTACAGCAGATGCACCGTCGGGACTTGCTCACACTCCTGTCCACCGCAGCCGCCACCCCCTTGGGCGGGATGAGCTTGCCCTGGAGCGGGGGGCATCCGCGCATCAGCGCCGCTTCCCTGAGCAGCCTCGAAGAGATCACCACCGTCCTGGCCGGCAAGTACAGCACGAGTCCGCCGTATACCCTGCTGGGCTCGGCCATGGGGCACTTGGAGGAGGTCTCTGGGCTCCTCAAGACCGCCACCATGGGGCCGAGCGAGCGCGAGCGGCTCGAATCGGTCGTGGCTGACGTGGCGATTTTTGTGGGCGCCCTGAGCATGGCGAGCGGCAAGCTCGCCCAGGCAGACGCCCATCTGGGGCTGGCGGAAAAGATGGCCAAGCAGGCCGGGAGCATGGCGCTGCTGGCACAGGTGTTCGCAGAGCAAGCGCTGCTCCAGTACTACGCGCAGCCCCCGGCCGAGGCCAACGACGATCCGCGCGACAGGGTCGCGCTGTTGGAGCAGGCGCAAACGCTAGCGGCCCGCTACGCCCCTGCGATCGTGCAGATGGCGATCAATGGTTGGCTGGCTGAGGACATGGCAGCGGTGCCGGATGCACGCGGTGCGGACGAAGCGCTGGACCGGTGCGGCCGGGCATTCCAAAAGGCTCAAACAGAAGGCCCGGTCGGGACGGGGTTCTGCTCGAGCGTCGGCCGCTACGGTGGTTGGGGCGAGGGTCGCTTAGAGGGCTTTCGGGGAACGGTCGAGGTGTCGTTGCGCCGACCGGGCGCCGTCCGCACGTTTGAGACGTCACTGCGGCTCAAAAGCGATCTGCGGGGGCGGGCGAATGGGCTCGCAGACCTGGCAACGGCTCTCATCACGACGCACAAGCAACCCGAGGAGCCATGCGCCCGTATCGCTGAGGCGCACACAGTCGGGGTCAGCCAGGGCTCCGCGGTCATCCGGCACCACGTGCTGCGCGCCCGCCTGCTGATGCCCCCCAAGTGGAATTCGCTGCGGTGCGTGCGCGAGCTGGACGAGCGGTTGGGGACGAGGTGAGCGCCCGCGGGGGTCCTCTGACACGGTCCCGCCCGCAAGGGCGCTGACCAGCCCGCCTGCGGCGTATCCTCTGGAGGGGTGAGCGGGAGGGGATGCCATGGAGGACCGCGGCGAGGTCGTCGATGTGGTGCTGCCGAACGGCGCGGCCATGCGCGTGGTCGTCGTCGACAGCGGGGGCGCGCAGGACGTCGGGCTGCTCGACTCGCTCGACCTCGAGGGGGTGCGGGAGACGATCGAGGGGTTGGCGGAGCTGGTGACCAGCGCCGTGCAGAAAGCCAAGCCGACCAAGGCAACGGTCGAGTTCGGGCTGAGCATCACGGCGAAGTCGGGCAAGCTGACCGGCCTGCTGGTCGACGGCTCGGCAGGCGGGTCGCTCAAAGTCACCCTGTCCTGGGGTGGGTGAGGGCTGTCAGCGAGCCGCTGCATCACCTGCTCATCCGCTGCACGGTCCGGGTTCACGTGCACGGCCGTCATGCGGGGACCGGGTTCTTCGTAGCGCCCGGGCGGGTGCTGACCTGCGCCCACGTGGTCGCCACGGCCGTGCGCGAGGGCGCGCCGGTCAGCGTGGTCTGGCAGGCGGCGACGTTCCCCGCCGAGGTGCCTCAGGTGCTTCCCAAGGTCACGGACGCCAGTCCGTATCCGTATCCGGACACGGCGCTGCTCAGCGTCGAGTGCGGGCGGCACCCGTGTGTGGAGCTCGGGGTGGGCGAGCCGGAGCTCGGCCCGCCGCCGGATTCGTTGTGGGCGTACGGGTTCACCAAGGAGCTGGACGGCGCCTGCGTGCGCGGGACGCCGGCGAGCGTCTCCTACGAGGGTCCGGTCCCCGGCCCGATTCCCGACGAGGACGGCCCGCGGCTGCAGCTGAAGGCCGCCAAGGTCGTGCCGGGGATGAGCGGCGCGCCGCTGCTCAATTGGCGCACCGGTCAGGTGTGCGGCATCGTGACCCGAACCCGGGACGCCAGGAGCGACGTCGGCGGGTGGGCGGTCCCCGTCGCCGTGGCGCTCGAGCAGATCGACGGGCTGCGCCAGGCCCATGACGCGTTCCACGCCGAGCAGCACGAGTGGCGTCGGGCGGTGCGGGACCGCCGCACCCCGGACCTGCGGGGGGTGCTGCGCCCACCGTTCCGGCGGTTGCCCGCGGCGGCGGCTCGCAGCCCGAGCGTGCTGCTGTGGCCCGTGCACGGCGTGGTGGCGTTCCGCGGCCGGCACCATGAGCTGGCCGAGCTGGCGGGCTGGTGCGCCGACCCCGGGGCTCCGCCGGTCCGGCTGATCGTCGGCCCGGGCGGCCGGGGCAAGAGCCGGTTGGCGGCCGAGCTGTGCCAGCGCATGGGCGAGCGGGGCTGGGCGGCCGGGCTGCTCGACCAGGAGGCGGCTGACGACGCCCTCGAGCACGTCCGGCAGCTGGGCGTCCCCGCGCTGGTCGTCATCGACTACGCCGAGACCCGTGGCAACCTGGCGCGGCTGTTGGCCTGCCTCGCCGAGGACGATCCGGCCGCCCCGGTGCGGGTGCTGCTGCTCGCCCGGGAGGCCGGGGACTGGTGGCGGGAGCTGCTGGGGGCTGGCGGGGACGTCGAGCTGGCCGTGGCCGGGGCGGCCGTGCGCCGGCTGGGCGAGGTCGACGAGACGGTCGAGGGGCGCCGTGAGGCGTTCGCCGAGGCCGTCCAGGCGTTCGCCGACGCGCAGGGCGTCGTGACCGGGCGGGTCGTGCCACCGCCGCTGTCGGGCTCGCCGTTCGAGTCGATCCTGTTCGTGCACCTCGCGGCCCTCGACGCGCTCGACGGCGGAGGGGAGCGCGCGGCGGGGACGGCGGGGAAGACCCGCGAGCAGCTGCTGTCGTCCCTGCTCCAGCGGGAGGCCAGGTTCTGGGCTGGGACCGCCCGAGTCAGAGGGCTCGGGCAGCTCGCGGGCCGGGTGCTGCGCCGCGCGGTGGCGGTGGCCACGCTGGTCGGGGCGGACGGCGAGGCGCAGGCCGCGCTGCTGCTCGCCAAGGTGCCCGACCTGTGCGACGCCAGCCAGGCGCTGCTGCGCCGGGATGTGGCCTGGTGGCTGCACGACCTGTATCCGGGGCAGGAGTGGCTGCGCCCGCTGCAACCCGACCTGCTCGGCGAGACGCTCGTGGCCCAGGTCCTGCGCGAGTGCCCCGAGCTCGCCCACGCGGTGTTCGCCGACGTGGCCGGCGCCCGCGGAGAGCGCGCGTTGACCGTCCTGGGCCGGGCCGCGCGCCATCAGCCGTCGGCGACCGGCACGCTCGTCGCCGTCCTGCGGTCCGGCTTCGCCCGGCTCGCGCCCGCCGCCCTGACCGTGGCGGTCCAGACCGGGGACCCTGTCGGGCAGGCGCTGGCCGAGGCCGCGATGGGCACGCGGCCAGACCCGGCGCTCTGTGCCGAGCTGCTCGACCAGGTCCCCCAGTACACCGTCGCG
>JBOGEB010000265.1:0-4795 GCA_050743125.1 Egibacteraceae bacterium | reverse complement strand
ACCGGGCGAGCGGGTCAGGCGGGTGCACGCTGAACCGTCCGGTGTCCGGGTCACGGGCGACGAGCCAGCCGTCCTCGTGGATCCTGTGATGACACGTCCAGCAGGTCAAGCAGAGGTTGTCCTCGTCGGTCGGCCCCAGGTCCCGTGTCCCTTTGGGGTGGGCGGGTGGGGGAGGTTGGCGTGGTCGGTGGATCTGGCAGCGGGACGCGGGCGCGCCGCAGCCGACGCAGGTCTGGTCTCTGGCGATGACCGCGACCCGCTGCTGCCTCGTCGGCTGGCGTTGCGTGCGGCCCGCGTCCAAGACTTCCCCGTTGCGGGTCATCCACACCGTCGTGGTCTCGGCGTCGCAGCAGACCATCTGCGCGGTGGTCGCGCTGACCGGGCCGACGCCGTCCAACCTCGCGGCCGGCGCCCCAGGCCTGCCGTCCAACGCCTCGGCGGTGGCGATCAGGATCACGTGCGGCCGCTGGACCGCGACCTGCGGCAGGTCGCCTGCGTCCAGCGAGCGCCGGGCCAGCTCGACGAGCGCGTCGGCCATCCGCTGCGGGTAGGTCCGCTCGTCGGCGTGGCCGGCCTTGCGGGCCAGCGGGTCCAACGCGGCGGTCAGCGTGGCGGTGCCGACCGGGTCCAGCCGGGCCTCCACACGCCCGGACCCGTCCGCGCCGTCCGAGGTGACCGACGCCCGCCGGTTCGCCCACGCGCGCCGCTCCCTTCCGGCCAGCGCGTCAGGGTCCACGGTGTGCGTCCACTCGTCCACATGCTCGCGGAGCCGGCGGCGGTCCAGCCCGCCGCCGTCGCCGGCGACCAGCCGGTCCAGGTCCTCCCGCACGTCCGGGCGCAGTTCCTTGGCGGTCTGCACGGCGACCTGCGCCTGCCCCAGCCCGATCGTCCCCGCGCGCAGCGCCTGCGCGGTCTCCGGCAGCCCCTCCAGCCCGACCGCGGTCTCCGCCTGCGCCCGGGCCTCCCCCCGCGTCAGCCGCAGCCGCCGCGCCAGCAGGTCCGCCGTCGACCGCGCGCCCTCGGCCCGCCACGCCCCGCGCGCGTCGACCTGCGCGACCCGGCGCAGCTTCTCTCCCGCCACGACGGTCTCCAGCCGGTGCAGCCGCTCCACCGACTCCGCCAGCGCGGCGTCGTCGATGTCGCCGCCGAGCGGCTGGGCGCCCAGCGCGGCGAGCGCGCGCTCGGCCAGGTCGAGCAGCGCGCTGCCGTCGAGCGCCTCGGCCGCCGTGCTCTGGACCTGATTCGTACTCATGTTCGTAGTATGCCATCTTAAGATGCGGTTGGCAAGGGTTTGTTGGAACTTTGTGTGTGGGCTGTGAGCGGAGTGGCTGCCTGGGCGGGCTGGTGTCAGCACGGTGACGCACGCCCGCACGGCCGGCGCCTCTGCCGATCGTGGAGCGTCTGGAGGCTGGGGGCGGCAGGCGCGACGACCGCGCAAACCCACCCACAGGCCCATGCCAAGAGCCGGAAGAACCCGTGGCGTTCGTGCGTAAAGCATCCGCACCTCGCGGCGTTGCGGATCGATTGAGGACAACCAGTACACGGCGCGACCCGCGCGGAGCGCTTCGCCTTGCGAGGCGGGGAGCACTCCGCCCGGGCCCTCGGTGCCATCGGGGGCGCCCCCCCGGACACCCTCACAGTCAACGGAGCTTTCCGCTTGGACCACTAACGGGGCTTCGCTCCAGCCCGACGAGTCGTGGACGGGTGGGGCGGCGGCGGGTGGGTTTGGCGGCTCCGGCCGTGCGGGTGTAAACGGTCGACGGCAGGGCCGCCGCCGGTCATTGGACCGCCCGTAGCGGTCAGTTGGCCTGAGGGCCTCCGACGACCGGAGCTGAACATGAGTGTAGGTCCCAGCGTCGCGGACATCTTGGCCGAGCGCGTCACGTTGGAGGTCGAGTGCATCGACCGGATGTACTTGAACGTGTAATGCGCCACGAGGCGCTCTGTCGTATCCCCGACACAGTTGGGAGGAATTTGGAGGAGCATTCCTGGGTCTAATGGCTTACCCGGACTCGAAAGAGAAAAGGAACAATAGCATGCCAGCTAAGCAGCGGACATCGCGAAGGTGACGAAGATGGGCCGCTGCTCGACCCGCGCGACAAGGTGAAAGCTGGATTGCCTGAAGCCCAATCTCCAGACGATAAAATGAGGAATCCGCCGGAACGTCACCTGAAACCGGCGCCACCTCTGCATCGGTATCGTATGCGTGCCGATGCAACCTCCAGAGCGTGGAGCGATGCCCAGTGAGGGCATTCAAGGAGATGAGTGGGACACCTAAATCGCGCTGGCACGTATGACAGGGACGTACCGCGGGATCGCCTACGGGGCGCGAGCCCTACGGTGACGGAGCGCTCGTAGCAGTCGCAGGGGTGACGTCCTGCCAAGGAGGACGGTAACGCCGTCCACACGGGCGAAGGGGGCCAGGTGACCGGACATCCCAAGACCGCAAGGTACGCGTAATGCAAAACGCCGAAACGGTGCTGGATGTCCTCCGTGAGCGCGGTAGGCGCGGCCTGCCGTTGGAAAGACTGTACCGGCAGCTGCTCAACCCGCAGCTGTACCTGCTGGCCTACGGGCGCATCTACTCAAACGACGGCGCGATGACACCTGGGGTCTGCGCAGAGACCGCGGACGGCATGCCGCTGGCCAAGATCGGACGCATCATCGATGCGCTGCGCTGCGAGCGCTACCGGTTCGGGCCAGCCAAACGGGTCTGGATCCCGAACGCAACGGGAAGAAAAGACCGCTGGGTCTGCCGTCGTGGTCGGACAAACTCGCCGGCGAGGTGATCCGCCTGCTGCTCGTGGCGTATTACGAGCCGACCTTCTCCGACCGCTCCCACGGGTTCCGTCCCGACCGGGGCTGCCATACCGCGCTGCGTGAGGTGGCGGATACCTGGAACGGGACGACCTGGTTTATCGAGGGCGACATCTCCGACTGTTTCGGGTCGCTTGACCATCAGGTCATGGCCTCGATCCTGTCAGAGAGGATTCACGATAACCGGTTTCTTCGGCTGTTGCGTAACATGCTCGAGGCAGGCTATCTGGAGGATTGGGTGTGGAACGCCGCGCTGTCCGGCGCGCCGCAGGGGTCGGTGGTCTCCCCGATCCTGTCCAACATCTACTTGGACAGGTTGGACAGCTTTGTCGAGACAGTCCTGATACCGCACTACACCCGAGGCGCGCACAGGAGATCCAACCCTGCGTACGAGAAGGTCCGAAGAGCGATCAAGCGCGCCCGCCGCGGCGGTGACCGCGCCGCCGTGCGGGAGCTGCGCAAGCAGCTGCGAAGCCTGCCCAGCCAGGACCCCCAGGATCCTGGCTACCGGCGGCTGCGGCACACAAGGTACGCCGACGACCTCCTGCTCGGGCTCACCGGACCGAACGCCGAAGCCGAGCAGATCAAAGCCCGCCTCGCACAGCTCCTGCGCGACGACCTCAACCTGGAGCTGTCGGCGGACAAGACGCTGATCACCCACGCCAGAACAGGCGCGACCGCACACCTCGGCTACCAGATCACCGTCCAGCACGTTAACCGCAGGATCACCGGCGGGCGCCGCGCAACCAACGGCACGATCGGCCTGCGAGTGCCCGCAGCGGTGGTCAAGGCCAAATGCGCCCCGTACGTCAAGCGCGGCAAACCCGAGCGGCAGACCCGCATGGTCAACGATGACGACTACACGATCATCGCCACCTACGGGGCCGAATATCGGGGCATCGTCCAGTACTGGCTGCTGGCCGGCGACGTCTACAGGCTCGACCGGCTGCACTGGGTCATGCTGACCTCGATGCTGAAAACACTGGCCTGCAAATACGACTCGACGGTGACGAAGATGGCGGCCAAATACAAGGCCACGCCGTACGGGCCGCGTAGATGCTTCCAGGTCAGCGTCGAGCGTGCCGGCAAAAAGCCGCTGGCCGCACGGTTCGGTGGCATACCGCTGCGACGGCAGAGGAAAGCGGTGACCACAGACCGCCAGCCAGCCCCAGCCCGCCGTAAGGAGCCGATCTGCCGGCTCCGAGCGGGCCGCTGCGAGATATGCGAGCAAACAGCCCAGGTGGAGGTCCACCAGGTCCGCAAGCTCGCCGACCTCACGCAGCCGGGACGGCCTCAGCCTGAGTGGGCGCGGCTCATGGCCAAACGGCGACGCAAGACCCTCGTGGTCTGCGCCGCCTGCCACGAGCGCATCCACACCAGGCAACCAACCGCGACACCCACGGGATAGTCACTGGAGAGCCCGGTGACCGGAAACGGCCACGCCGGGCTCGGGAGGAGGACGCTGGAAAAGGACCCGCGCAACAGGCACCTCGCCAGCGTCCTACCTCGACCGTGCCCGGGCTGCAGTACGAGCGCGGGGTCGTGGGCTTCTTCCGCAGCCATCGCGGCCACGACTTCGCCTCCTCGGCGTTGATGGAGCCGATCACCAAGGACTTCGTCGCCTCCATCCACGACTTCGTCCGGCGTGAGGACATCCCGCTGGTCGCCTTCCGCAAGGGGCAGCGCAAAGACGACATCGCGCAGCGGCATCTGGCCGGCTTCGACCGCGACGAGGGCGTGGTGTTCGTGGGCCGGGCGCAGGAGAAACGGCGCAGGAGAAACGGCGGTGTTCCGCACGCAGAAGCGGCGCAACCCGACACCGGCAAGACCTACGCGTGGATCGTGCGGTCGACCGGGATGGTCAACCACTTCTACTTTTACTGTGTGGACACCGACTTCGGCCCGTTCTTCCTCAAGCTCTGCTCCTGCTTTCCGTACAACGCCAAGCTGTGCCTCAACGGTCACCACTGGGCGCAGC
>JBOGEB010000264.1:0-4813 GCA_050743125.1 Egibacteraceae bacterium | reverse complement strand
CGCGGCGATGCTGAGCGCCCGGCTGATCCGCCCGGACCGCAAGGACGAGCCGGTCCGGTCCGGGTCGCTGAGCCGGGGTCCGCCAATGGGCCGAGCCGGTCTTCGACACGCGCAAAGGCCAGCTCGGCCTGCAACGCCACGGCAGAAGCACCCCCGCCGGGCTGTTCGCCCGCATCGCCCAGCGGCTGCTCGCGCTGGCCGCCGGGATCTGGCTCAACCGGCAGCTCGACCAGCCCGACAAACGCTCGCTGATCGCCTACGACCACTAAACCCGACAGGCCGTTCCACATCAGGAGGGCGACGTGCTCGACCTCCTCGCCGCCGGAATTGCGCTGGGCACCTTCGCGCTGATCGTCATTCGTCCAGGCGGAGGCCCCGAGTGGGTGTACGCCACGCTTGTGCCCCTGGGGCGCGTGCCCCTGGGCGAAGCCGTGCACACGCTCGCCTGCACCGGGCCGGTCCTCGTCTTCCTCCTCGCGGTCACGGTGCTCGCCGACGCGGTCGGGCGGGTAGGTCTGTTCGACGCCCTCGCGCTGGCAGCTGGCAGGGCGGCGGGCAACTCGGTTCAGCAGCTCCTTGGCGCCGTCCTGCTCATCGCCTTCATTTGTTACGACCGTGCTTTCGCTCGACGTCACCGCCGTGCTACCCCGGCCGTCGTCGCCGTCATACGACGGACCCAGGCAACCTGCCCTGCCACTCGTGCTCCGGACGGTGTCCGTGGCCAACGCAGGGTTCCTGCTCCTGCCGGTCAGCAACCTCACGAACCTCCTCGCCGCGAACCGGCTGCGCGGAGGGCTTGGGCTCGCGGCAGCGATGTGGCCGGCGCAGCCTCGCGGTGCTGCTCATGCTCTGGGGCCTGCTCTGAGCACGCTGATTCGCTGAGTCCCGGCATACTGGGCCGATGCCTCGAGTGACCCCCTCGCCACAGCTGGCCGCAGCGCTCGGACCGATCATGCTGTCCGACCCGGACGGGGTGGATGTCCGCCTGGGCGACCTGTGGAGCCGGCGGTCGCTCCTGCTCGTCCACCTGCGCCACTTCGGGTGAATGTTCTGCCGCGAGCAGGCCGCGCAGTTGCGTGACCACCATGAGGCGATCCTCGAAGCCGGTGCGGACATCGCTGCCGTCGGGACCGGCAACGCCGAGATGGCCCGCGCGTTCCGGGACGAGCGGGGGATCGAGTTCCCGCTTCTGCTCGACGACGGGCTGCGCTCGTACCGCGCAGTCGGCGCAGGCCGGGGGAGGATCGCCCAGATGGTCCAGCCGTCGATGCTCGCCGCGGGGCTGCGGGGGATCCGCAGCGGCCACCGCCAAGGCCGGACCGGCGCGCATCCGCTCCTTCTCGGCGCCACCCACGTGATCCGCCCCGACGGCTGCGTCCCGTTCGCCTGGGTGAACGCCGACTTCGCCGACAACGCGCCCGTCGAAGAGGTCCTGGGCGCCCTGTAGGGCCGATCCACAGCCTTGCAGCCGGGCTGGCTACGCTGAATCGATAACGCGCTTCGCCCACCGCCGCAGATCATGGACGAGCGCCAGCGCAGCCTCGCGATCCAGCGGCTCGTCGTCGATGAGCAGATCCTCGTAGCGGTACGTGACGGCGAACGGCGTGAAGGCAACGACAGCCTCGAGATCCTGCGGAAACGACCCCACGGTGCCGCAACCTGGTCCACCAGCTCGGCGAGATCGTGCGTATGGCGGTAGCGAACGTCACGAGCGGCAAGAACCGCTTTGAGGATTTTCTCGCAAGCCTGCTGGGCGTGGAACCCAACGATCTCGTCCGGGATGCGCTGGCTTTCGAGCAACGCCTCGACCGCCGCAGTGTCGGTCGTGGCCTTGCTCAGCAGCAGCGACGAGATCACGTTGGTCACGCCGCCTCATACAGGACCCGCCCCTGCGCAAGCGCCTCGTGGAGGACCGTCCCCACGACGTCACCCCACTCAAAGAGCTGGTCCTCGCTCACCACGAGGACGTCAGCGGGGATCCGCAGGGGACGAAGGACGTTGCGCACCCGCACCATCTCTGCCCGCCGGCTGGAAACCTGGTTGAGCACGACCAGCAGGTCGAGGTCGCTGTCCTCGGTCGCTCCGCCCCGGCCATACGAGCCGAACAGGATGACCCTGGTAGGCCGCGCCGCCGCGACAAGCCGCCGAACCGCGTCCTGAATGACGTCTGGGGAGATCACCTTGCGAGTCTGCGCGTGATCGGCTGGGGGGGTCGGGCCGGCCGGGCGGCGGGTTCAGGGCGCGTAGGGGGCGATTTGGGAGCGGGTGGCCGGGCAGGCGAGATAATGGTCGACCCGGTGGAAGTCGAAGGCGTGAATGCTGCTCTCGTGGTCGGCGTCGATCTTGTTGAATCGGCGGGTCAGGGGGCGCGGGATCCCCGCCGCGGGTTCGGACCTCCGCAGCCATCACCGCAAAGGCCGGACTGGCAAGCGTCCGCTCACCCGGGGCGCGACCTACGTGATCCGCCCTGACGGCTCAGTCCCGTTCGCCTGGATGAACGCCGACTTCGCCGACAGCGCGCCCATCGAGGTGCTGGCCGCCGTGTCGGGTCGATCCACGCCAAGCGGCTGTGCCCGCCGAAGGAGCCACGTAATCTCTGTGGAGTGTGTGGAGCTAGGAGAGGAAGGTAGGCGTGGCGAAGCGCAACCTGACCATCCACCTCGATGAGGAAGTCGTCCACAAGGCGAAGATGGTCGCGGCACGACGCTGCACGTCCGTGAGTCGCCTCGTCGCTGAGCACATCGAACGGTTGGCAACCGAAGACGACGACTACGAAGCGGCCATGCGACGCGCGCTCGCGCTCATGGACCAGGGACTGGACCTTGGTGGCCCTCCCTACCCAACACGTGAGGAGCTGCATGAGCGTCATGGCGGCTGAGTTCCCCACGTTCGTGGACACGAACGTGCTCCTTTACGCCTACGACCGCAATGCCGGCGACAAGCACGAGGTCGCGAAAACCCTGCTCGGCAGGCTGTGGAAAGCCCGAAATGGGTCCTTGAGCACCCAGGTGCTCCAGGAGTTCTACGTCAACGTCACGCGGAAGCTCACCGATCCGCTCAGTCGCGAGGCCGCTCGGGAGGCCGTGCGAGCCTATGCGCGGTGGCCGGTGCAACGCGTCGGTGTCGTCGAGATCATCGAGGCGTCCCATCTGCAGGAGCAGCATCAGCTGTCGTTCTGGGACGCGCTCATTGTGGTGAGCGCCCAACGGGCCGGCGCCCGTCGTCTCTGCACCGAGGATTTGCAGGCGGGCCGGGACTTCAACGGATTGATGGTCCACAACCCCTTTGCCTGACCGCAGGGTCAGGGCATGTAGGGGGCGATTTGGGAGCGGGTGGCCGGGCAGGCGAGATAATGGTCGACCCGGTGGAAGTCGAAGGCGTGAATGCTGCTCTCGTGGTCGGCGTCGATCTTGTTGAACCGGCGGGTCAGGGGCCGGGGGATCGCGATCAGGTCGCCGGGGTCGGCCAGGTTGACCCAGCGAGTCACGCCGGGTGGGCGGGCGCCCCGCCCGTTGGGGAGCGGGTCGAGCCGGTCGAAGACGACGTCCGGCATGCCCAGCGGTGAGCCCAGCGTGATCAGCAGCTCCACGCGCAGGTCGGGCCGAGCCCACAGCGCCTCGTACGCAACGACCGATCCCAGGGAGTGCGCGAGCACGACCCGGGGACGCTCGGTTGCTATACGGTCAGCGACGCTGGTGCGGGCAGCCTTGCGGGGGTCGGGTTCACGGAGGTAGGTGGCGACCTCGCCGAAGAACGTGGCGACGAACCCGTGCACCAGGTCACGGTCGAGCCCGAAGCGGTCGGCGACCCACGACAGCGCCTGTCGCAACGGAGCAGTGCCCCAGCCCTGAGCGACCTCTTGGGGCGCGCCGAGCTGGACCACCCAGGCCAGCACCATCGCCTGGGTCTCCGGGTCGAGGGCGCCGGGGTCGTCGATGTCGGCTCCCTGCCTGCCCGGTTGCTGGAGGTGATGGGCGTAGTAGGCGACGTGCAGGTCGCCTGGGGTGGCGGTGAGGTGGCCGGCCCACCGTTTGCTCAGGAAGCCGGCCGCCTGCTCCGGGGTCATACCGGCCTGGTAGTTGCCGACCCCGTGGACGCCGACAAAGCGTGTCATGCGAGGGAGTTCCAGCGCAGCAAGGCCACCTCCCACCCGAACCCGACGACCAGGTCACCGCCGGGCGCGAGCGCCAAGGCGGCGACGGCATCGGGAAAGGTAAGCGGTCGGCCAAGGGGCTGCCCGCTGGCCAGGTCCCACACCCGCACCGTCCCGTCGGAGCCGCCGCTGACTGCGACCGCCCGCTCCTCCACCGTCCCGACTGTCATCGCCCTCACCCCGCCGGCGTGGCCGGTCAGCGGCTCACCCAGGGGCTGCCCGCTGGCCAGGTCCCACACCCGCACCGTCCCGTCGCTGCCGCCGCTGACCGCAACGACCTTCTCACCCGCCGTCCCCACCGCCACCGCCAAGACCCGGCCGCGGTGCCCGGCCAACGCTCGGCCCAGGGATCTGGGACGCCTGGCCAGGTCCCACACCCGCACCGTCCCGTCGTCGCCGCCGCTGACCGCAACGACCTTCTCACCCGCCGTCCCCACCGCCACCGCCAAGACCCGGCCGCGGTGCCCGGCCAACGGTCGGCCCAGGGATCTGGGACGCCTGGCCAGGTCCCACACCCGCACCGTCCCGTCGTCGCCGCCGCTGACCGCAACGACCTTCTCACCCGCCGTCCCCACCGCCACCGCCAAGACCCGGCCGCGGTGCCCGGCCAACGGTCGGCCCAGGGATCTGGGACGCCTGGCCAGGTCCCACACCCGCACC
>JBOGEB010000263.1:0-4833 GCA_050743125.1 Egibacteraceae bacterium | reverse complement strand
CCCGCCCGCCGACACAGATGCGCAGGAAGGGGCGCCCGAACCACCGCCTCGGCCGGTTGAACCACAACCTAGCCACCTCACCGTTGCCGAAACACCCTGCGTACCAGTGGGATGCGCGCAAGCTCGGGGAAGGACTCCTCCAGCCGCAACCAGCGTTGCGTGAGCAACAGCACTGCCGCCCAGACGATCACGGTGACCGTCACCGCCACGACGATCCCCGGCTCGAATGCCTGCTGAACCAGCCACAACAGAAGCGCCGCAGCGACGATCACGAGATACGCCCGAACATATCGGCGGTCCACGAGTCCGGACCGCATACATCGCGCCAACGCCGCCTGGTTCAACAGGTTGAGCAGAATGAATGCTGCGCCGTTCGCGAACGCCACACCCAACGCCCCGAAACGCGGCACCAGGACAAGACACAGCACAAGGTTGACGATCGCCACTGCGACGTTGATCGCTACAACCACGCGCAGCCGGCCGAAGATCTGGATCGTATACGCATTGAAGCCGAGCGCTGCGTTGACGTAGTAGCCGACCGCAAGCAGGGCGAGGATAGGCGCGGAGCCGGCGTAGCGCTGTCCGAACAGCGTCACCGTTGCCTGCTCGGCGAACGGGCCTGTGAGGGCAAACACCGGGAACGTGAACACCGCGAGGAAGATCGCCGTGTGCCAGTACGCCTCACGCAGCTCGTCGTATTCGCCGCGGGCGAACAACCGCGAGGCCATAGGCAAAAACAACGTGACGAACGCGGTGAACACGAGGCTGTTCAGGCGCGCGGCGGGCAAGACCGCTCGGTACCCGGCGACCTCCGCCACACCTCGGTGGAAACCCAGGATCGTCACGCTGGCCGCGTGCATCGACAGCCAGACGAGCTCGGACGTCAACGTTGGGAACGAGAACGAGAAGACGGACTTGTACGGCAGCACCAGCCCGCGAGGACGGAAATGTCCCCGCAAGCCGCGCTCCTGGAGTATCCGGCTGAAGAGCAGGACGTAAACCAGCAGGCCGACGGCTCCGGTCGCGACGTACCCGACCGCCAGGGACAAGGCGCCACCGCCGACCGCGAACAGCCCGACCACGACCGCCAACCGCAGTACCGGCGTGAGCAGATTCTTGCGGAAAAAAATCGACCCAGGCCGTGAGAAGACCGCGAAGATCGAAACGAAAACCTCGTCGAGCGCTTCCATCGGCGCGAGGAAGGCCAAAACCAACAACACGTGGATCGCGCGAGGGTCGTCGACCGCCGTCCCCGCCAGCTCGTCAGCGAAAAGGAACAGGCCGGCGATCAACACGCCGCTGGTCACCAGGATCGTGCCCGCCGCGAGCGCCATGCTGCCGAACATGCGCCCGTAGTCGCGGTCCTCCTCGTACTTGGCCATGAACCGGCTCAACAGCTTGCCCTGCCCGAGGCTGAGCACGGTCCGCCCAGCCGCGGTCAAGGCCAGCGCGTACGCGAACGCGCCGAACTCGGTCTTGCTCAGCGTGCGCACGACGATGACCTGGGTGGCCATGTTGAACAGCAGCGAGAACCCGCGGCCCGCCAGCAGCAGCGTCGATCCGCGGACATGCCGTGGCCCCATCACGGTGGTCTTGGGGGAGTCGCTCACGTGGCCCCGCTGATCCGTGCTGGCGACGTCACTCGGTGGGTGGCGGCTCGTCACGGCAGACGCCCGAGTCGGATCACCGGGGCGTGTCCCTGCCCACGAGAGCCTCCCTGCACGGTGCGTCGATCGAGCGCCTCGACAGCCCAGCGGCGCATTCGGGGACATGAGCATAGAGCCAGAGCCACGCGGCCAGATCTGGGGGCTCTCGGGGCTTGTCCAGCTTCGAGATCTCAGGCACGAATTTTCCGAATCGTTCCCTTTGACCCCTCAACGCACCGCGATCACCTGGGTCTCCTGCGAGGCGTGTCCGCGTTCGTGCGTCCGCTCAGGTCAGGATTGGATAGCCGTACCGGAGGAGGAGGGGCATCGTGGCGGCTGTGACGCACACCTGGTGTCGTCTCGGCATACGCGAACGCCACTCATCGTCCGGGACGATGCTGACAGAGCCCGTTCGGAACCGGTCGGGGTTGCCCTCCACCGTGTGGTGCACGCCCAGGACGACCGCGTGGTCGGCAGCGACGAGGCCGCGGGCGGACTCTTCGAGGAAGCCGAGAATCTGGTCCGTGACCGCCCCCGGATCACGAGCGAAGTCTTCGTAGCGGGTGAACAGCCACCGCTCACGCGGGATGTACCGCCGCAGCAGCTCGGCGGAGGCGCAGACTTGCATCCACATGCCTACGCTTGCCGTCAGACGCCTGGTGCCCATTGCCGTGCGGCCGGTGGGCCACGGGAGGGGCTTTACTCGACGCCATGAGTGGGCGACGGCCCGCGGGTCACGCACGATCTGGCAAACGTAGTGGTCGACCGTGTCGACCGCGGCGAGGACGGCAGCGTCGTGGGGACGCTTGGAGGTGTCCACCACGACGCGGGCTCCGGTGACCTGAACCAGCGCCGAGCAAAGATCGGTGGTGACCGCTCGGACGCGCTCGAGCGCCGCCCAGCGCGTGCCCGACCCTGTCGCGCTGCGGATCACCCGGACGCGGTTGCGGGGGGCCGCGAGCTGCTGCTGCGCCCGCACGATGTCGCCGGCCGTCCAGCCGGGGCCCTTACCGAGCACCTGCGTGACGACGCGGGACCAGACCGGGCAGTCGGCCTGCGGCCGGCTGCAGCCGCAGAGCCGCTGCTCGAGGACCCCACGTTTCCACAACCAGCGAAGCTCCCCGGCGGTCACGATTCCCTCGACTTCGCCCAACATCCTGCCCAGAATCGTGGTTCCGCTCCGGCCCGGCCCGACGATCGAGAGGACCTTGGTGCGTCGTTGTGACATGGCGACCTCACCGCTGCCGAAGCGCCCCGCGCACCACCGGAATGCGCGCAAGCTCGGGCAAGGACTCTTCCAGCCGCAACCAGCGCTGCGTGAGCAACAGCATTCCTCCCAGACGGTCGCGGTGGCCGTCACCGCGGTCCCGTGGTGTATCCGTGTGACGCGAAGGCCAGGGCTGCACGCGACCCAGGCTTCGAGGACGTCCGGAGCCTGTCAAGCCTTTCGAGGGTCGCCAAGAATGCACTGGCCGTCCCCGTTGAGCCGTCCGGCGATGGATCGCGAGCACTTTGCGTGTGCGTCATTATGTGCGCAGTACAGCAAGTCGGGCGACTTGGTGCACGACTTTTGCTGGCACGAGGTTGTGAGCGGCGCTATCCGGCATTTCTTGATGTTTCTTAAAGTGAACGGCGCTCGCGTATCACAGGCCGGCTGTTCACCGGAGGTTTACGTGGAGTTTGGTCGATATGGGGATTTAGGGGTGTACAGTCCAGTTGCTTGACTCGTACCCTGTGTGGTAGCCAAATCGTACAATCGGACCAGGTGACGCTACCCCGAGCCGTCTTCTTGTATCCGAACGACGGCTGCTTGACCGTCGCCCGCGCGCTCGTGCGCCGCGGGATCAAGGTCCACGCGCTCACCGATTCGAAGTACGGATATGTGCTGGCGAGCCGCAGGGTGAAGGGCCGCGTCATGCCCCATGTCCGGCAAGACCCGGACGCATGGTTGGAGGAGCTCGGCGCGCTGGCCGACGCGGGTGGCGGGTTGGTGATCTGCGGGTCGGACGCGGCGTGCGAGTGGGTGGCCCGAAACCGCGCCGCGCTGCCCGAGTCGCTGCGGACGTTCGAGTCCACCGACGGCGTGCATCTGGCTCTGATGGACAAGCGGCGCCTCTACCGCACGGCGGCCGAGGCCGGCGTGCGCGTCCCGTGGATGCATCACGTCACGACGCGAGCCGAGCTTGACGACCTGCAGGGCGAGCTGCCCTATCCCTGCATTCTCAAGCCCACTCTGGCGCATGTGGCCAAGAGGCTCGTGGGTTTCGGGACGCTGCTCATCGAATCCCGGACCCAACTCGTCGAGCGCGCTGGGCAGCTGCTCGATCACGACGTTGACCTGCTCCTGACCGAGCTCGTGCCCGGACCCGAGACAGCGCTCGAGGGCGCCGTCGCGGTGCGCGACCAGGACGGCACGTACACCCTCGAGTATGGCCGCCACAAGGTGCGGCAGTGGCCGCTGGACTACGGCGTCGGATCGCTGCTGGAGGCCGCGCACGTGCCGGAGATGCTCAAGATGAACCGGCGGCTGCTCGACTACGTGGGGTTCCACGGCATCTCGGCTTGTGAGGCGAAGCGGCATGCGGGGAACGGCGAGCTTTACCTGATCGAGATCAACGTCCGGGTGCCGGCCAGCTTCGGGCTGGCCGAGGCGTGCGGCGTCGATGGCTCCTGGCGGCTCTACGCCACCCTGGCCGGCATCCCGCTCGAGCCGCAGCCCCCGCAGATCGACGGGCGCAAGGCCGCGATGCACCCCGATCTGCGCGCCGCCTGGGAGCGCGTCCGCCGCGGCGACGCATCGTTGCCCGAGGTCTTGGGTAGCTGGCGCGGCACACGCGACTTCGGCGTTTTCGACGTGCATGACCCGATGCCGACCATCTCCCTGGCCGGCCAACTGCTGCGCAAGCAGGCGACCACACTGCTCCGGCGCCAGCGCCTCCCGCATCCACAGGGATGCGCCTCCCAGCGGCCGGAGCGCTCAGGTCTCACAGCTCCGGTCGCGGCTGATCAGCCGACTGAGCAGGGGAACTAGGGCTCAACACTTCCACTGGCCGCCTGTCGCGAACGGGGGCGAAGCGAAGCGGAGCGCGGTTTCGGCGGCCACAAGCCGTCCGAAACCGCCTCAGATATAACAAAACCAGACGACGATCGCCTGACAACAGGGTCGCGTCGCGTCCCGGAAAGAGGC
>JBOGEB010000262.1:0-4837 GCA_050743125.1 Egibacteraceae bacterium | reverse complement strand
CACCACGACGGCTCCAGCACGAAACCCGCCGTCACGCGGCCCACCTGGTCACCGACTGGTCACCGGAGATCGGCGAGCACGTGGAAGGAAGGGGCGACGCTAGGCGGTCCCCGACACAAACGACGAGGTCAGCGGCACCAAGGGGGATCGACCGACGGTGGGTGACAGGCGGTGAGCTGGTCGCGAGCCGAGAACAGCGGCTTTCGCGAACGAAAGGAGGGGCAGCGGTCGGGAACAGCCGGCTCGGATTCGTTGTCTGGCCGGGCCGGCTCCCCGACCGCAGTACGCGGCGGTCGCTTCTACCGTGCCCCCGGATCGCGGATCGTTATCCGCGTTCCAGGAACCGCGACCGCCAACGTCGCGATGTCGTCAGGGTCGCTGGTCAGCACAACAGCAGCGTCGGCGCCCGCGCAGACGGCGACGACGTGGGCGTGGCCGAGCCGTTCGCTCCCTGAGCCCGTCTCGTAGAGGATGGCGCCGACGAGTTTGGCCAGGCGCTCGTCGGTCGGGAGGACGCGGATGCGCTGGCCTCCGCGGTTGCGGGCGAGCGCTGCCTCGACCCGACGGGTGCGTGCGGTGCCCCGGCACACCTCGGCGAGGGTGACCGCGGCGCAGCAGATCTCGCCTCCCTCGACCGCGGTCCGCTCCAGCAGGGCTCGGACCCTCCTACCCTTCGCCGTGTCGAGCACGTCGAACGCGGTCGCGTCCAGCACCGTCCGTTGGCTCACGCAGCGCTCGTCCCGCTGTCTCGAAGACCCGCCGCCTCGTCCAGGACCTCGTCGGCCCAGGCGTAGTCCTCCGGTGTCGGCGCGCCGTAGCGCTCATTAAGCTCATCCAGCCACCGCAAGAGCGCTCTGCGGTGCGCCTCCAGCTCGAGGGCCTCGCGCAGCGCGTCGTTCGCGACCGCCGACATGCTCCGGCCGCCAATCGCCTCGAGCGCCTCCACGACGTCCTCGTCCAGGCTCAGGGTGACACGACGCTTCTTCATCCGGACATCGTACGCACCGACAGGTGAGCCCCTACTTACGAGCCGGTGAGGAACACGGGGTTGCCGATCGTCGTCCGTGAGCGGGCGTCGAACGTCTCCACCCGGTACCACGTGCCGAGCGGACCCTCACCGGCGACCCGGGACACGGAGAAGGTGTGGGTGAAGGGGTCTGTGGCTATCGAGACCGCCTGAATGTCGTCGCCGTTGCGCACAAGCCGTAGGGACTGGCCGGAAGCGCCGGCCACGGTCACGCTCAGCTGAGCGACCGCGTCGGGCCGGTCGAGCACCAGGGTGGAGCCGAAGGTGCCGGTCTGACCATCCCGGGTGGTCGCCGTCATCTGGAGCGTTGGGCTCCCGGCGACCCCTCGGGCGCGGACGTACGCGCGGCCTGCCCGGATCGCGTCGATAAGCGCTGGCCGAGAGAGTTGGTCGGCGAACACGGCCGTGGCCGAAGAGCCCAGCCCGGGACCCTTCTTGTCGTCGGAGCCGCTCACCGCGGTGATGCGGTGACCTCGGTTGAGCAGGCTCTCCCAGAAATCGATGGCCGACCGCATGAACGGGTTGGCGACCTCGACCCCAACATCCGGTAGCTGAAAGTCCGCCGGGTGTACCAGGGCGGGGCCGGTGAGCACCTCGATGGTGTCGACCGCGTCCCAGTCGATTTCTCCGTCAAGCTCAAAGGCGCAGCCTCGGCAGAAGTTCTGGAACAGCGGGCCGGCAAAGGTGGTGGGGTGGTTGACTTGGAAGAGGGCACCGGCGGCCCGCACCGCGGTTTGGATGTCGCGGATGTGGATGTCCTCGAAGCCGTGGCGGTACTCGATGAACCCCGGGGTCTCGCCAAGGGAATTCATATGCCCGAAATAGGTCACGATCTCTCGACCGGGCCAGATCACCAGGTCCGGATTGGCGTTCTGAAGCTCGCCGTATTGGTTCCAGTGGTGGCCCACCACGTATTCGGTCACCGGCAGGAAATCGAGGCGGGCAGCCCTGGCGAACTCCACGAGCTGGGCTGGCGTGGGGCCTTGGGGGGTTGAGTGCCACGCGTGCATGTGAAAATCGCCGTGGTACCAGCCCGGCTGGGGATTGGCCACATGGGTGGGGTCAACGGGGTGGGGCAACGGAGGGTCACCCACCTTGCCTGTCCGAGCCCGCACCGTCACGCTCCACTCAGCGCCGGTGGGGCCTACCGCGGCCAGGCCCAACTCGACGTACCAAATGCCCGGGTTCACCGGCCCCGGCCGGTACGCGCGCTGAGCCTGGTCGGCCTGGACGAACGCGCTCTTGTGGCGGCTGCCTGACCAGCCCCGGAACCCCTGCGCTGAGCGGTAGCCGTGCTCGTCCCACACCCCCAAGTCGAACACGGTCTGGGTGACAGGATTCTCCGGGAGGGCAGGCGGGAGCACCTCCCAGTCGTAGTCGACCTCGATGCGGGTGGCGCCGGGCTTCACCTCGAACGGCAGCACCAGGTAGGTCCGTTCGTCGTCAGGGAACGCGGTCCCGCGTACGACCACCGGCGGGCCGTCCGGCTCACAGACCGGAGGCGCTCCGCCGATGCTGCGGCGCCGTAAGGAGACCAGGGTGTCTGACGCCAGGGTTCCCAGATACGCCACCACGGACAGGAACCAGCGCACTACCCCAGGAACACGTCGCTCCACATACGCTCCCCGACGCTGCTGTTGCCCGTCTGGGATTCGGTCATGACGATCGCGCGCCCGACGTGTCATGGAGGTAACGTACCTTTTTTGTTGGTGGCCCACCGACAAGGAGCGAAATGCCTCTGCCCATCGAGATCCGAATCCATGGTGTCGGCGGAAGCACTCCACATGCGCTGCTCTGCGAGCATGATCCCGAAGACGTCTTGCTGGTGCGGGGCACTGAGAAGAGCGGCTTCTGGGCCAGGCGCAGCGATCCCACAGTGCAGGGCTACGTCTGGGGACCACTGACCTCGGGCTCCAAGCTGCAACCGCTGTGGATCGTCCTGCTGCCCTTCACGTTGTTGAACGTCGCCGGTTGGATGCACCGGCCGGTCACGAGCTGCTCGCAGCGGCGGACGTGGTGGACCCGGTGGCTGGTCACTGTTCTCGGCTTCACGCTCACGATCATCTGGGCACTCTGGCTGTGCGTCATCGTCGCGGACCTCGTTGCGTATCGAGCCGGCCGGCAGCTCACCTCTATCAGCACTGGCCAGTTCGTGGCCATTGGAGTCGGTGGATTCGCAATAGCGGCGATTGGTTTTGCTTGGCGAGCCCGCGGATCGCTCGCCGGGTGGCCGCTCGTCGGCCTTGGAGCAGCCGTCAGCTTTGGCGCGCTCGTGGCTCGTACTTTGGAGAGCTCGGGGTGGCGAGGCACATGGGGCGTGGTCGGCGCTGGCCTCATCATGCTCGTGATCTTCTTCATCGCCGGTCAGACCAGAAGAACCTTTGAGAAAAGCTCGTACAGCGCTCGTGTCGAGCAAGCCCGGCGCCGGTTGCGCGACAACGAGACACTTGCCAGCCCCAGCTTTTTTGCTCATCCTGAAGACAGCGGGTGGCTGCTGTACTGGCATGCCGTCACCACCGTCATCACGCTGGCAGTTGCCATATTCTGGGTATGGAAACGGGCTGCAGTCGACCATGCCGCCACGCTGGATTTTGGTGGCTTCATCGCGGTCGTGGGAGCAGTCCAGTTCGCCCTGCTGTTGGCGCTCGTGCTCGTCTGCATCGGCGAGTGGGATCGCCTCGACCGGCGATGGCGGATCATGGGACCGGCGGTGGCCGCGATCCTCAGCCTCATGCTGAGCAACGGTATTTTTGCCGGACTGGCGCTGTGGGTCAGGCAACGACTGAATGCGAACCAGGTCCCGGTACGGTTGGGCTCGCCACAGCTCATGCCGGCTCCGCTCGGAGCCGAGTTCACCCTCCTCGACGTCTTCGTCGGCGCCACCCTGGTCTTCGCCGCCATCATGCTGCTGGGGTGGTTGCCGTACTTCCTGGCTGCCAAGCCGTCGGACGCAGCAGACATGCCAGAAGACTGGTGTACGCGGGTGGCGTTGCGTCGAAGGCTGGCCCGTGCGTTCCGCCACATCGACATTCCGCTCAGCGCATGGGCGCTGGTATCCCTCAGCGCCGGAATGATCATCGGCCTTCTTCGCCTGGCGCGAGTGGAGGGCTGTGACGGAATCTGCTGGACCTTGGCGGTTGACCGGTTCGGTGTGGCGCCCCTGCGCAGCCTGGGCGAATGGGTACTGCCGTTCGCCCCGATCGCGTTGTCTCTGCTGATCCGACAGGGTGCCCGCAGCATCGGGGCTCGGCGCAACATCGGGAACCTCTGGGACGTGCTGACGTTCTGGCCTCGCCGCTTCCACCCCCTCGGGGTGCGCCCCTATGCGGAGCTGGCCGTTCCCGAGCTGCAACGTTATCTCGAGCACTGCTGCGAGCACGAGGACGCCGCAGTCGTCGTCTCTGCGCACAGCCAAGGTTCAATACTGGCCTTCGCGGCGCTGCGGGGGTTGGATGACCCGTTCTTCCTGAAGCGAGTAGCGCTCGTGACCTACGGCTCACCCCTGGACCGCCTCCACGCTCGGTTTTTCCCCTGCTATTTCAACGGTGACGAGTTCCGGGCTCTCCGGCAGGGACTGTTCGACCAAGAGCATGGCTGGCAGAATTTCTATCGACGAACCGACCACATCGGACAACGGGTATTCGACGAGGTTCCCGAGGCCACGTCCCATGACCAGCTACTGCCCGATCCCACGATGAGCGAGCCTGTCCACAATGCCGACGAGCGGCCCTTGGAGCGCGGCCTCGAACCCCTGCGCACAATCGCGGGACACAATTACTACTTGCGAGAACGGCAGCTGAAGAATTGGGT
>JBOGEB010000261.1:0-4875 GCA_050743125.1 Egibacteraceae bacterium | reverse complement strand
AAATGGGCTGCTCACGATGACGCTGGGTCTGCTGCAGGCGGACGCGGCGGGGGTCACTGCGACCAGCGGCCGGCACGCGCTCGAGGCGTGCGGCAGCGGCGCGCCGTGTCACTGCACATCGGGAAAACAGCAACGTTGTTTATGCCCAAGCGCTAAGGGGGCGGAGCACTAGGCTTGCACGAGATGCGCGTTGGTGTGGTGCAGTTTCCCGGCTCGTGCGACGAGCGTGACGCCGCGCGGGCGCTCGTGTGCTGCGGGGCCGAGCCGGTCCTGCTCTGGCACGGCGAGGCGGACCTGCGCGGGGTGAAGGGGGTCCTGCTCCCCGGTGGGTTCAGCTACGGCGACTACCTGCGGGCGGGGGCGATCGCCCGGTTCGCGCCGGTGATGGGCGCGGTGGGGGAGTTCGCCGAGCGCGGCGGTCCGGTGCTCGGGATCTGCAACGGATTCCAGGTGCTCTGCGAGGCCGGCCTGCTGCCAGGCGCGCTCACCCGCAACGCCGGGCTGCGCTTCGTCCATCGTGAGCAGCGCATCCGCGTCGAGGCCCGCTGCGCCTGGACCGCGGGGATCGCTCCCGGCACGGTCCTGCGTCTGCCCGTGAAACACGGCGAGGGCCGCTACATCCACCCCGACCTGGACGGGCTCGCCGCCGCCGGGCAGGTGCTCGCCCGCTACTGCGACGCCGCTGGCGCCGTGACCGGTGACGCCAACCCGAACGGCAGCCTCGCGGGGATCGCCGGCGTCACGAACGCGGCCGGGAACGTCGCCGGCCTGATGCCCCACCCTGAGCACGCCGTCGATGCGCTGCTCGGCTCGACCGACGGCCGGCTGCTGCTCGGGGCGATACTGCCGGGTACGGTACGGGCGTGAGCACCGAGACGCCGCTCGAGCGGATCCTGCGTATCCAAGCGCAGTCGGATCCCGACGAGCCGCAGACGATCCGCGAGTGGCTGGAGCGCAACCCGGACAAGCGGTCCAAGACCTACGTGAGGGACACGCTGGCCACGCTCGCGCGGCGCACGCTGCAGGGCGAGGACTTCTTCTTCGCGCTGCGGGAGTGGCTCGACGACCTCTACGGCACGTTCGAGCCGGCACAGCGGGCGGCGATGATCGCCGAGCGGCCCCCCGACCTCGACGACCCGAGGCACAACGCCTTCCTCGGCGCGCTCGCCGAGCACTTCGCCGCCGTCTACGGCCTCGACCGGCCCGCCTGGGCCACCGAGCCGGACCGCTTCCTCGACCACATCTGGTTCGTCGCCAAGTACCGGGCCTTCCATAGCTGGGCGATGGTCCAGTCACCGGCCGCATTCCGGCGGCGCGGGATCATGGTCACCGCCGGCCTCTTCGAGCGGATGTAGGTCGTGGACCGGGACGAGATCCTCGATGCGCTGCGCCATGTGGGGCAGCGGCTGCAGCAGCGCGGGCTGGTGGGTGAGCTCTACGTCGTCGGGGGCGCCGCCATGGCCCTGGCCTACAACACGAGACGCTCGACCAGGGATATCGACGCGGTCTTCGAGCCGAAGCGCGAGATCTACGAGGCGGCTCGTGTGGTCGGCGAAGAACGGAGCTTGGATCCCGACTGGCTCAACGACAGCGTGAAAGGGCTGCTCAGCGGTCCGGATCCCTACGAGACGCCGATTATTGAGCTGCCAGGGCTCCGCTGTCTGGTGGCGTCGCCGCAGATGCTCCTCGCCCTAAAGGTCCTTGCGCATCGGGCTGAATCCGACGCTGACGACGTGGCGCTGCTCATCAAGATGCTGGGCCTGACCACCACCGACGAGGTGCTCGACCTTGCCGAGCGGCTCCTCGCGCCCCGGAAGCTGACGATCACCTCGCAGTACTTCGTCGAGGGCATCATGGCCGACGGCCAGTAGCGCCGCCCGTCTCCACGACCTGGCCCGCGAGCATGATCAGCGTCGGTCGGGCCAGGACGTCCGGGTCGCCGCGGGGGTCGTCCGGGTAGGCGACGAGATCTGCGGGCGCTCCGTCGGCGATGCCGGGCAGGCCGAGGAACCGCCTGGCCTCCCACGAGGCGGCCGCGAGCGCCTGCTCCGGGGGCAGGCCGGCCGCGAGCAGCTCGCGGACCTCCTCGCGCACCAGACCGTGCGGCCCTATCCCGGCGTCGGTTCCCGCCAGGACGACGACGCCCGCCGCCGCGGCGGCCCGGACGCGGCCCGGCTGCCGGCCCAGGCCCTCCACGAGGCGCTCCACCTCGTCTGCGGGCACGCCCATCGCGGCGAGCGTCGGCGGTGAGAGCACGTGACGGATCATCAGCGTCGGGACGAGCGCGATCCCCCGCGCCGCCATCGCCGGAATATGGTCCGGCTGGAGCAGGCTGCCGTGCTCGATCGAGTCGGCGCCGGCCTCGATCGCCGCCTCGATCACCTCGGGCAGCGTGGCGTGGACGGCGATGCGGCCGCCGCCGGCGTGGACGCTGGCGGCGGCATCGGCGAGCGCCGCCGGAGCGAAGCTCGGCGCCAGCCGTCCCTCGCCGTCGAACCAGTCGCCGATGACCTTGGTCCAGCCTCCGCTCGCCCGCGCCTCGTCCTCCGCGGCGTCCGGCAGGTCCGCGTCGGTCACCTCGCGAGCGAAGCCGGGCACGTACCTTCCGGGAGCGGCGAGGAACCGGCCAGCGGTGAACGTGCGCGGGAGGCCCTCGTGGGGCCCGATCCCGACCGACGCCCGGTTCGGCCCACCAGGCTCGCGGATCGCGAGCACGCCGGAGCGCAGGTGCTCCCGGGCATTGGCCCGGGCCGTCTCCCGCTCCGCCAGCCCTGGGGCCGGACTGGCGAGACCGAGATGCGCATGGGCGTCGACCAGGCCGGGGACGACGAAGCCGCCGTCGAGGATCGTGGAGACCTCGCCAGCGGGCGCCGTGGCGAACCGGCCCTCGACGACGAACAGGTCGCGGGTAACCCCGTCGGGCAGCACGCGCGCGCGGACGTGCAGCGTAGTCACCCGCCGGTACCCTGCCTCACGTGTCCAGTGTGCCTGCGCCTGCGTCTGATCCGCGGAGTCTTGCCTGCCAGCTCGGGTTGACCGAGGAAGAGTACGAGGCGGTCGTGGCCACGCTCGGGCGGGTGCCGTCGACCGCTGAGCTTGGCGTGTACTCGGTGATGTGGTCGGAGCACTGCTCGTACAAGTCGTCGAAGGTGTACCTGCGCGAGCTGCCGACGGCCGGTCCGCGTGTTTTGGTCGGGCCGGGTGAGAACGCCGGGGTCGTGGACGTCGGCGGCGGGTTGGCGGTGGCGTTCAAGATCGAGAGCCACAACCATCCCAGCTTCGTCGAGCCGTTCCAGGGTGCTGCGACCGGCGTCGGCGGGATCGTCCGCGACGTGCTGGCGATGGGCGCGCGTCCGGTCGCGTTGCTGGACTCGCTGTGGTTCGGCGACCCTGCCGACGAGGCCACCCGCGGGATCGTCGACGGCGTGGTCCGCGGGGTCGGCCATTACGCCAACTCGGTGGGGGTGGCCACGGTCGGCGGTGAGACGTCGTTCGACTTGTGTTATGCGGGCAATCCGTTGGTGAACGTGCTGTGCGTCGGCGTCATGCCCGCCGACCGGGTCCAGCTCGCGCGGGCGCGGGCGGTCGGGGACGTGGTGGTCGTGATCGGTCAGCGGACCGGCCGTGACGGGATCGGCGGCGCGTCGGTGCTGGCGAGCGCGTCGTTCGGCGTGGACGGGGCTGGTGAGGCGAGGCGGCCGAGCGTGCAGGTGGGCGACCCGTTCGCGGGCAAGCTGCTGATCGAGGCGTGTCTGGCGCTGTACGCCGAGGGCCTGCTGTGCGGTGTGCAGGACATGGGCGCGGCGGGGATCGCCTGCTCGGCGGCGGAGATGGCGTCGAGGGCGGGGCTGGGCATGCGTGTGGACCTTGACCGGGTGCCGCTGCGGGAGCCGGGGATGGCGGCGTGGGAGATTCTGTGCTCGGAGTCGCAGGAGCGGATGCTCGGGCTGGTCTCGCCTGACCGGTTGGGCCGGGTGTTGGAGGTCTGCGCCCGTTGGGGGGTGGACGCGGTCGCGGTCGGGGAGGTGACCGGCGGCGGCCGGCTGGTGTTCACTCGTCACGGTGAGGTGGTTCATGACGCGCCGGCGTCGTCGTTGGCTGGCGGGGGGCCGGTGTATGAGCGTCCGGTGGCCGGCTGGGTTCATCCTGGGGCGGGCGAGGACGTGGACGGCTGGGCGGAGCCGGCCGATTTGCGGGCGGCGGCGTTCGCGGTGCTGGGCTCGCCGGGTGTGGCCTGCGCGCGGTGGGTGTTCGAGCAGTACGACTCGGTCGTGGGGTCGGGCACGGTGCTGGGGCCGGGCGCGGACGCGGCGGTGCTGCGGTTGGGTCTTGACGGGGGGGCGGGGCGGGGTGTGGCGGTCGCGGTCGACGGCAACGGCCGGTGGTGCGCGCTGGACCCGTGCGAGGGCGCCAGGCTTGTCGTGGCCGAGGCGGCCCGCAACGTCGCGTGTGTGGGCGCGGCGCCGGTCGCGGCGACGGACTGCCTGAACTTCGGCTCACCCGAGACGCCTGAGGTGATGGGCCAGTTCCGGGACACGGTCCGTGGGCTGGCGCAGGCGTGCGCGGCGTTGGGGGTGCCGGTGACGGGCGGGAACGTGAGCTTGTACAACCAGACCGGCGAGGACGGGATCCATCCGACGCCGGTGGTGGGGGTGCTCGGGGTGCTCGACGACGTCAGTGCGCGGGTGGGCGGGGTGTTCGCGTGTCCGGGTGACGTGGTGGTTTTGGTCGGCGCGTCCACCCGGGCGGGTCTGGGCGGGTCGGAGTATGTGTGGCGGGTGCACGGGCGGGTGGCTGGCCGTCCGCCGCGGGTGGATCTTGACGAGGAGCGTCGTCTGCACGGGCTGCTCGTCGAGGCGGCGGGCTGCGGGTTGT
>JBOGEB010000260.1:0-4917 GCA_050743125.1 Egibacteraceae bacterium | reverse complement strand
CGAGGGTCTCTGGCGCGCCGGGGATCGGCTCGTCGATGTAGAGCAGCACTCCGTCGACGTCGAAGAGGATGCCGGCGTAGCGGTCGCAGATGGCAGCGGCGCCCGATCGGGCGCCGCGCACCGCCGAAGCCACGGGCCAGAGCCTCTCGTACGCGCGAAAGGTGTTGCCCACAGCGTGTCGCCGTCGACCTCGGGCTCCTCCCGGGCATGCAGCACCGTGAGCGCCGGCGGGTCGGCGGGGCAGGTGCCGTCTGCGTGCCACTCTTCGACGCGATCCGGCGGGATGTGGTGGCTGTCACGAGCCATCACTTCGGAATGCCGTCGGTGTTCCGCGCACTCGTGCGGTGGACCGTGCCGAAGTGGCGGGCGACGGCGACGAGCTGGGGAGCAGACGAGGTGGCTGCGCAGCGCGGCGGCGATCGTGCCGGCCTGGCTCTTGCCGAGGTCTTCGCTCAGGTCGATCCCGGTGATCACGGCCTCGAGGGCGCCGGTCAGGGGCCGGACGACATCGATCCTGCGGCCGTCACAGGACGTCGGCGAGCAGCTGCTGGGCGCGTTCGGCCTGGGCAGCGAACCGGGCGGTGGTGTCCGGCTGGCCGGTGGCGGGCCACCACCGGGCGAGCCAGAAGAAGCACAGCAGCCGCCTGGCCGCCATGTAGCGGGCGTGCTCTTGGTCGGTGAGGCCGAAGCCCTCGATGAGCTGCTCCCACGTCGTGTCAGGGGTGGCACGGGACTGGGGGTGCTCGACGAGGTCACCGAGCTCGAACGCGCGGTCGGTCCAGCCGGCGTACTCGAAGTCCACGAGCGCGACTCGGCTCCCGTCCCACAGGCAGTTGCCCAGGCTGGGGTCACCACGTCCGAACACGGCCGGCGCGGATGCGGACAGGAACTGCGGGTCGGGGCCGGCGTTCCAGGCTCGCCAGGCGTCCAGCAGGGAGGCCCGGGTCCCGTCGATGGGTGGCTTGCCGGCCAGCACGCGCCAGCGCTCGCGCATCCGCTTCACCATCCCGGCGGCGGTGGTCACGACCTCCAGCATCGGCTCGTGCACCTTGTCGGGGGTGATGGTGTACATCGCCTGAAGCGCGGCGCGCAGCGCGGCGAGCCGCGCGGGCCCGAGTGAGCGGTCGCCGAGCGGGGTGCCGTCGAGAAACTCCATAACCAGGGCGGGCCGGGAGTCCGACGGCCGGTGATAGACAGGGCGGGGCACGGCCGGTTCACCGCGCCCGGAGAGCAGCCGTAGGGCCTGCCACTCACGTTGTGCCCGCTGTCGGTCATCGACCAGATGCAGCTTGAGGCAGCACCAGCGGCCGCCCGGCGGTCGAAAGCGGTAGAGCGGGTTGTTCCGTCCGCCGTACAGCCGCTGCACCTCGAACTCGGCGAACCGTGCCCGGTCCTGGCTGGTCCCCGCTCCGTGCCAGGTCCGGTGTGCGGCGTCGATGAGCGTGTTCAGCCAGGCGGGAGCCGGCTCGTGGGTCGCGCTGCCGTGTGTCGAGGGAATCGTCATCGGGGCATCGTGACATCGGGCGCGAACGGCTGCTCGGTCAGCCCTACCCCCTCACGGAGATCGCTGAGCGGTAGACGCCGTTGCCGGTGCGCGAGCTGGGCATGCACTGCGCGCACCGGTCCGGCACGAACCGCTCCGCCAGGGCGGCCACGAGCTCGCCGAGCGATTGGCGGGTCATGACGCCGAGGTTGAAGGCGCTGTCGGCGAAGCGCGGTTCGGCCTTGAGGTCGCACGGCGCGAGGATCCCGAAGGGGCTGATGGTCGGGCGGAAGTGCTTGACCAGACACTCCGGGGTGCGTCGCCGGACGATCGGCTGACTGTTGGCGATCGCGACGAGCTCGTCGCCCAGGTCGACGCGCAGCCTGCCATAGCCGCTGGCGACTGCAGTCGCGCGCACGGCGCGCAGCTGCCGGCGCAGCGTGTCCAGCCGAGCTGTGGTTAACCCGTCGGTGACGTCGACCTCGTCCTTGCGTACGTCCAGGTAGTCCACCCCGAGCCGGGCCGCGTAGTCGGCCATCGCTAGTAGCTGGTCGCAGTTCAGCGGCTGGGCGACGAACCCGATTCCCACCCGTGGTCCAGCGTCGCCGCGACGCAGGTCGAGGAGCCGGGCGATGTGCTCGGTGACATGATCGAGCGCTCCGATTCGGGCGGGCAACCCCGTGATCGCGTCGTAGGTGTCGGGGTGCGGTGAGTGGATGCTGAACCGTACCTGGGCCAGCCCGAGCAGCTCCTCCCACAGCTGTGTCCGCGCTGGCGGCAGGTCGAACCCGGTCGTGTAGAGGTGAACGGCGAGCCCCAAGGTCCGGGCGTGGCGCATGATCGTTGGGAGCTCAGGGTTGAGCAGCGCCTCGCCGCCACCGGAAACCACTACCCTGCGTGTCCCACCGGCGTGGAGTTCGTCGAGGATCCGGCACCAGTCATCGGCGGTGAGCAGCCCGTCGGCTCGCAGGTCCCGGGTGGCGTAGGTCAGCTCGTCCTTGTCCGACCACAGGCACATCGTGCACCGGTAGCCGCACGTGCCCCTCGACGGGTCCAACTCGACGGTGCTCGCCAGGACTGGCTGGCCAGCGAGCAGCCGGTCGGCACGGGTCGGGTCCGCTAGCCACTCGGCCACCGTTCGGGTCGCGAACGCCGTCCACAACCGGTGCGGGTAGAACAACGAGCGCACGAACGCCTGCACCTCAGGATTATTGTGGACGAACCGATAGGAGGCCCGCACCTCATCGCATGCGGCGCCCACGGCGACGGCCAGTTCGGTGGAGGAAGTCATCGGTGCGGCCAGGTGCGCCAGCGCCGCGCGCTTCACCCCGGGGCCGAGCGTTTCGGCGCTGATCCGGCGACGCAGCGCGTGCAGCTCGGGATTTGCGGGTGAGAAGAACGCATCGTGATCGATCGCGCTCATGGCCGAGCCAACTTGAGAAAGGCCGGCCACTCGTCGGGCTTGATCAGCGTGACATGCGACCGTCTCCGATTGAAGACCAGGTAGACGCCGGTGGCGTGGCGGACGTAGCGGATGTTGCTCGGGTCGCGGCGAGCCATCGCTGTCAGCTCCCCAAGTGCCGCCGGGTCGAACGGGTTGCCCAGCAAGGCCAGCGCTGAGAGCGGGCGGATCGGGACCAGTCGCACCAGATGCTCCGGGGAGTCGTCGGCATCGATGAGCGTGTCCGTGGCCCGCCGGTTCGCCCCGGCACCGATCTGAAACTTGTGCGCCGCCTCAACGTCGCGAGGCAGCTGACCCACTGCACCTTCGCGGTAGATGCGGTCGGCGATCACGAACAGCTCGGCCGCAGACGTCGTGTGGATGTCGCCGGTCACCGCGTTGCCAACCGTCTCCCGTCCCCAGGACGCGGCGGCTAGCCGCACGTCGCCGTTCGGGCGGACATGGACGAGGCTGTCCTTGACTTGCTCCGATAGCTGCTGGAGCGTGATCGTCCGTCCGCCGTCCACAACTGGCGAGCGGCAGCCGGTGGCGGGCCAGGACGAGTTGAACGTGACGAACAGTCCGCGCTGGCGTAGCTGCTCATGGATCGCATCGACGGCGCGTTGCAGCGTGAAGAAGTCCTCGAGCCTCAGCTTGAGCACGTCGTAGTGCTCGCGCGCCTCCCCCGAGTAGCTGGGGGCGCACAGGTGGTGCTGGTCGGCCAGCCCCGTCTCGGCCAGCCACTTGCTGAGTTCCAAGACACGGGCGACGTTGCGCTGGTGAACAACGGTGATCACGGTCACCGGCTTGCTGGTCCTACGGATGCGCCACAGCCCGTCCAGGACACGGCGCAGGTTCTTCCCACGGGCGCTGCCGTGCGTCTCGTTGTCGATCCCGTCGATGCTGACGCAGATCCGGGTCAGGTTCGAACGGCCCAGTGTCGTTGCCGTGTCGTCGTCGACCAGGGTGGCGTTCGTGATCAGCGTCGAGGCCGTCCGCTGCAGTAGCTGGGTGGCTTCGAGGATCTCGGCCAGCTGCGGGTGCAGGGCGATCTCGCCGCCGGAGAGGACCAGCTCCAACAGCTCGGCCTGCTCCGCCGCCACGAAGACCTCGCGGATCCGGGCGACGTCGAGGTGCTGGCGGCGCCACACCTCGCCTGGATGGCAGTACAGGCAGCGGAGATTGCACTGCTGGATCACGTCCAGCACGGCCCGAAGGACGACCAGGTCGAAGCGCTCGACCTGGTCGTCGGGTTGGGGGCGGCCGGGGCAGGGACAACCCGCGGGGGCGCGGGCCTCTCCTCCCGCCCTCGGCCGGCCCAGTCTCGATGGCTTGGCGGTTCAGGGTCATGAGCTGGCGGCCTGACGCCGTCGGGCGCGGCGCATGGTTCGCCGTTGGTCCTCGCTCTTCCCGCCCCACACACCGGCATCTTGGTTCGTCTCCAGCGCCCAGTCCAGGCATTCGTCGATGACCGGACAGCGCTGGCAGACGGCCTTGGCGCGCTCAATCTGATCGAGCGCCGGGCCGGTCGTGCCCTGCGGAAAGAACAATTCTGGATCCTCATCGAGACAGGCTGCCTTGTTCCGCCAGGCGGGCAGCGCACCGACAAAGGCCAACACGTCAACATCGCAGTACGGAACGGGACGTTGGCAACCCATCAGCAATCACCCCTAAAGCCGCTTCTCCAGTGCTGTCATGGTCGATCGTCAGCAGAATGGCACGGCAGCCGCTCCCGGCAAAGCGACAGAGCTGCCCAATCTGACGAGAGGACAAACGGGACCAGGGCATCGTGTCTTAGCCCGTTGCGTGTCGCGGTGAGCGGGTAGGCCAAGACGGCCAGGAGTTGTTGACGAAGGGCAGCGCAGGGCTGGGGCGCTGGTTAGTCTGCTACTCCCAGGAAGGTCGCCAGCTCGCGTAACCCGGGAAGCCGGCTCCTCGTGGCGCCTTGCTTGGTGAGCAATGCGCGCGTGATCTCGCGGGCGAGCACTTGGTA
>JBOGEB010000259.1:0-4959 GCA_050743125.1 Egibacteraceae bacterium | reverse complement strand
CGCCGGTGAGCACGACCCTTGACGCCGGCCGGCCCAGCACCCGCTCGAGGTCCTCGACGTTGGCGCGGACCGCGAAGGCGTGCCCCTCGACGAACGCCTGGGCCAGGTCGGTCGCCGAGGTCCGGGCGCAGGCCGAGCACGGCCGCCAGGGCCTTCGTCGCCCAGCCGTGCTCGCTCCACTCGCGCGCCGCCACGACCGCGGTGACCAGCCCGCGCCGGGTCGGCCGGACGGGTCGGCACCGGCGATCCCGCGCAGCCAGCCGGCCATCGTGGCCGGGTAGCCGGCGTTGGTCTCCATGGCCACAGGTCCTTGCGGGCGTGGATGGAGACCCACGGGTGCTGCGCGGGATCGCTGACCGGCACCGCAACCGCCGCTTGCACGGGCGTGCTGGAGCCGACGACCACGGTCACCACACCATCGGCGAGCCCGCCCGCGCCCATCGCCGCGAGCTGCGTGTCCCCGCACCCGGCCACGACCGGCAGCCCGACCGGCAGCCCCAGCCCGCCGTCGCGCAGCGTCCCGACCGGCGTCCCCGCTTCGACGAGCGGCACGAGCCGGTCGGTGCCCACACCGATGTCCTGATCCGCGTCTCCGGAAGGTCGTCGTCGGCGTTGCCCTTGGCGGCGTCGCCGAGATGCACGTGCCCCAGCCGGGCGCCGAGTTGGCGGACGACCTTGGTGGGATCCTCGCCGGCCGCGTACGCGTGGCCGGTGTCGAGCAGCACGCCCGTGCCAGGCACGTCCGCGGACAGCCGGATCGCATCGGCCGCAGACGCCACCGCCGTCCCCGGCTTGTACTCCACGGCGAGCCGGACGCCGGCCGGCTCCAGCGCGTTCCGCACGTGCGCCACGCCCTCGACCAGGCGGTCCCACGGCGCTCCGGCCGGGTCCGCCCCCGGCCACAGGCCGAGGGTCGACAGGCCCAGATCGGCGCAGGCCCGCGCGTAGCCAAGCGCCTGCGCCGCCACGGCGTGCGGATCGCGGGTCAGCGCGCCGCCCGGCCACCGCCGTGGCGGCAAGGAGAGCAGGACCGCCACGACCGGCAGCTCATGTTCGGCAGCGGGCGCGCGCAGCGCCGTACGCTGCGGGCTCAGCTCCTCGGCGACGTCGTATACGCCGACCTCGACGCCCTCGACCCCACAGGGGCCATCGCCGGCCACGACGCCTCGTCGCCCAGCCCGTCCGGCCAGTGGTTCCAGTCCGCGTCGGCAAGCCGCCACCGTCTCACGGTCCGGCAGTGTACGGCCCCGAACGAGCGGCCGGTCCGAAGGTCGCTCAGGGCGATCGCTTAACCTACACACGGCCCGAGTTCCAACCCTGCCGGACCTGCGCTGCTTCCTCTCGTCGAGATATCCAGGACGTCGACCTTGACCACTACCAGCGACTCGACCTGCGCCGACGTTTTCGTAGCCTGCTGCAAGGCCATGCAGCGTCCGGTGTTGATCCAGCGTGTCAGCCGGTCTGACAAGGAGTTCCACTTCCAGAACTGGGTCAGTGCCCGCCTCGATGACGCCAGCCTCCAACATGATTGCGTCGGTCGGAACCATTACCCGGACTTCACGTTGGTGCACCATTCGGAAGGTTATGAGGTTAAGGGCCTCCAGTGGCCAGGCCGGGAGGCGAGCTACGATAATAACAGCCGGGTACCGACAGGAGCGCACAATGGTCGCACGATCTACTACGTCTTTGGACGCTACCCGTCGAGCACAGACGAGATGGAGTATCCAGTCATAGATCTTGTCCTCTGTCATGGCGACTTCTTGAACGCGAATCATTCATACGTTCACGAGAATAAAAGCTTGCGCGGTTTCGGATCGTACGGCGATCTGCTCGTCCGTGACCGCAAGATGTACGTTGCACCAACGCCCTTCGCGCTCACCAACGGCGCCACTGGGCAAGCGACACTCATCGTCCCTGAGAAAGTTATGCTAAATGACCGGTTGGAGGAGGTAGGCGAACTAACCCGGACCGAGACGGCGTTAATCGTTATCGGCTATTCCTTCGATCTGCGAAACAACGAGTTGACTCCCCAATTGGCCCCGAATCCCTCGGCCGGAAAAGAGCATCGCTTCTCCGCCTACCGCCTGGAAAGTATGGGCAGCGGTACGGTAACCATGAAGAGTGTGGACCAGGTCTATGAGCAGATGCCCGGAGATGACAAGTGAGACTCTTCGATCCACTGCCCCCAGCCTCAGATGTGGTCGCCTTCTCACGCGTTCCACCTTTGTCCTCGCTCGAAAGTGATTTCCCAGCAGCTTTGATCAGCCGGATCGCAGAACACGAGTCATGGCGAAAAGAAGTGCATCGCCCCGCAACGAGTACGCATAAGTGGTGGGCCAAGCGGCTTGGCAGTGTCTTTCGTGGAATCCTGCTCTCGTCGGTCACTGAAGACCGAGCGAGCGCACTACGAGCGTACGGTTCCCCGAGCAGGCTGGACGGCCTCGTGGTTTTTGATCCTTTTGCTGGCTCCGGAACGACGATCGTCGAGGCCGTAAAGCTGGGGGCGAAAGCCATCGGCTGGGACATCAACCCGGTGGCCACGCTGGTCCAGCGTCAAGCCCTTCAAAGCTGGGACGCGTCTGAGCTGGGGCGCTCCTTCAAGATCGTGGAGGAGCGCTGCCGGGAAGAGATTGACCGCGTTCATCGGACACAGACAGGCGAGACCGTCCTATATTATTTTTGGGTTGCAGCGGCAGCCTGCCCTGCGTGCGGCATCGACACTCGCCTGTTCTCAACACACGTTTTTTCACAGAATGTGTACCCTGGGCGAGAGCCGACGGCGCAGATTGTTTGCCCCACGTGTCTTGACATCACTCAAGGTCGCTACGACTTCGATCAGGCGACGTGCAAGAATGAGCATCAGATTCTGCGCTCTGGCGCGGTTTCACGAAGCGCTCTCACCTGCGTGAATGGGCACACCTCGAAGGTATTGGACGCGCTCGCGGGCCAAAAGCCCCGCCATGAGCTGTACGCCAAGCTCGTGCTGGGCTCAGACCGTAAGAAGCGCTATGAGGTCGTCACGAACTTCGACCGTGCCCTCTACGAGCAATGTAGCGAGCTGCTTCGGGAGAACGAGGAGAAACTCGTCCTTCCTCTCGGCGACCTCGACGACGGACAGAACACCCGGCAGGCCATCCGGTGGGGATACAATTCCTGGCGTCATTTTTTCAATGACCGACAGCTGTACTCGCTAGGGCTGCTTGCTGCCGCAATCCGCGACCTTGAGACGGGCGCAGCGGAGCGAGAAGCGCTTGCGGCACTCTTCTCCGGCGTACTTGAGTTCAACAATATGTTCTGCTCATTCAAAGGTGAAGGCACAGGTGCCGTCCGACACATGTTCAGCCATCACATCCTGAAGCCCGAGCGCACGCCCCTGGAGGCCCATCCCTGGGGCACTCCAGCCTCTTCGGGATCGTTTTCCACGTTGTTCCACAGCCGCCTCATGCGCGCACACTCTTACAAGGGTGATCCCACTGATCAGATTCTTGACGGCTGCCAAGTAAAGCGGGTCAAGGGCTTGTCTTTACGCACAGAGGTAGAAATTGTCGATGCGTGGCCCAACGACGGCCTAGGTTTCGGCAGCGTCTACCTGAGGACCGGCGATTCTTCATGCACCGACCTGCCAGAGCAGTCAGTCGATCTCATTATTACTGATCCACCATACATGGACAACGTGCACTACTCCGAGCTGGCAGATTTTTTTCATGTCTGGCTACGCGAGCTGATCCCGTTTGATGGTTACCCCAACGCAAGCGCAACGACTCGGGGTGCAAGTGAGGTGCAGAGCGCTTCGCCAACGGAGTTCCAGGCAGCCATAACAGATGTCTGGAAGGAGTGTGCTCGGGTGCTGAAACCGGGAGGCCTGATGGCCTTTACATTCCACCAAGCACGTCTTTCGGGCTGGGTCGCGCTTGTGGAAGCGTTGAGCCAATCCGGCTTCATCGTAACAGCGGTTCAGCCCATTAAGGGCGAGATGACCACAAGCGTCACGAAAGGAGGGGTGGAACCGTCGAACCTCGACGCCGTAGTCGTTTGTCGCAGGCGGGCGAGCGTCACAAACGCCTTCGATGCGGACGGCCGTGCGGCAGCAGAGACAGCGTCGCGCAGGCTCATTGAGCTTCAAGCTGCTGGCGTTGACATCGGCCCAGGAGACATCCGCTCAGTAGTACGTGGCCACGTACTCGCTACCTACACGGTCGATCCAGAAGGTCGGGACATGCAGTCACTTGCAGTACTCGCGGACACCTCAGCCTCGGATCACGTTGCGCGGTTGTCTTCCTCGTCAGAGCGAAATCTCGCTCGGTGACCTGTACGGGATGGCCCAATGTCCGTTCCAGCTCCGCCCTGTGCTCTCGAAGTCACCCACTCGCCAATGTCATCTCGCCGCCCTGCGGCATGCGCGGTGTCAAGCCCTGGCTGGCCGCCGCATCCCGCCCGACCGGGCCGCTACCGCCGGACCGCTCCTCGCCACTGGACGGTCCAGCAATAGGCGTCGCGGTCGTACTCGAACCGCACCATCAGGATCCTCGAGCACTCCTCGCACCGGACGTCGTTCCACGTGCTCGGGTTGAACGTCCCTCGCTCCAGGCACACCGGAGCGCGATGGCAGAACGTGTAGGTGTAGACGTCGCCGTTGAAGATGTGCGCCCGGTCCGGCCGACGCTCGTCGTACGGCACAATCGATTCAGTCGTCATGGTGATGAATCATCAGCGCACGGCGCACCATTTGGCAAGCACGAGACGAATGTTTTTGATGTTTTTTTGGTCTTGACCAAAGACCAAACTCTGCGATAGGCTGTTCGCACATACATAAACGCGTTCGAACAGAGGTTGCCCCGTGGAAACCCCCACCTTTGCCCATACATTGCGGAAGGTGTGGAAACACTCTGGACTGCGCCAGGAAGAATTCGCGGAGCGCCTGGCATACAAACGATCTACAGTGGCGAACATGATGCGGGG
>JBOGEB010000258.1:0-5097 GCA_050743125.1 Egibacteraceae bacterium | reverse complement strand
CTTTTATGGTGCGTATCCGTTTGTCCATACTTTAGTATGGCATATCGGATATGGAGGTTCAAATCACTTCAGCGACTGAACACTAGGCTTTGTACCCCACGGCCTTCAGGCTCCCTTGAAGGTGCTCGGCGGCGTCGCGCAGCCCGACAGGAGCCTGGAGGCCAGCGATACGCGTGGTGGTCGTATGGAGCAGCCGTGCCGTGCGGGTAGAGCCGACCTCACCCACGTACGGCAGGATCTGGCCAATAACCGCTTCCGCATCGCGCCACGCCCCCACGTGAACCAACGCCCCGAGCAGATGTGCGAGGGAGTGGAAGCGGCTCCGGCAGCCTTCCGGTACAGCCTGCTGGAACAGGTCGGTTGCGCGCTTCCAGTCGTCGAAATCTGCGTGGCACATCGCCTCGTGCCACGCCAGCTCGGCCTCGTCGACCCACCACACCCACGGCGGGTCGTTGTCGGCCACGCCGTCGAGGAACAGCGCCCGCGCCTGTGCGAACGCGTCAAGCGCGTCGTCGCGTTTTTCGGACTGCGCCAGCGCGCGTGCCTTGCGGACGATGAACAGCGTATTGACTCGGGTGGACAGCCGACCGGCTTCCAAGACTGACTTCGCCAGATCCAGCGCCTCGCGTGGACGGTTGAGATAGACGGCTTGCATGCTCATGTTCTGCAGAATCAACAGCTGCATCGCGCGGTCGCCGGCCAGCCGTGCGTGCAGGAGCGCCTCCTGGTTCAACTGGCGGGCCGCCGCCTGCTGGTCGGCGTCGTAGAGCAGCCAACCGGCGACCTCACCCAACTCGCCGACGACGGCTCGCAAGTCCCGCGCGACGCCGGGCCCGTACCTGTCCGACCCGACTCGACGATGCACCGACCAGAAGAACCGCACCGCCAGACCGGATATGTCGTCACCGCCGAACTGGTTGTCCAACGCGAGCAACCACCCGATGCCGTCCTTGACCGACTCGACGTAGGCCTCGTCGACCGGGCGGTCGTTCGCGGTCTGCGGCTCCAGGCCGAAAAGATCATGCAAGTCGACAGCTGCGTCGACCTTGGATGAGGACGGGAGCGGAAGCCCATGCCCATTGCGCGACTGACCGGGCAGGTCGAACCACAGATACTGCTGGGGCATGCCCAGCGTCTGTGCCCACAGCGTGAGTTTGCCCAGATCGGACACCGCCGGTCCGGTCTCGATCCGAGACAGCTGCGTCTGCGTCAGCCTCATCCACCCGGCCACGACCTGCTGCGGCAACGGATGCGCCTCGTGGAAGCGATGGTGCCGGTAGGCGCGAACGATCCGGCCCAGATGCCGGCTGGCGAACGCCTCGCGCAGCTCGGCGGTCTCCCAGAACGCCGGTGGGACCTGTGGCGGACGCCGGGCAGCTTGGTTGGCCTTGCGCTGGCACGGCCCACAGCGGCTCTCCGTGTGGTCACCTGCCAGCCGTGTTCCACACGAGCGGCAGTAGCGGGAGGCGTGGCGCCGGTTCATCTCCTCATGACCTGACTGCTCGGCTTCTCGTGTTCGCATGTGCCCTTGTGCGCAGTCTAACCCGCCTCGTGACGATGCCTCCTCGTGTAGGTATGCGTCGTGCGCATAGGGCTAGCGAGCCCTCGTGGTCGACGGCGCCCGGCCTTGCGAACCAGGCTCGGCTACGGGACTTGTCGAGGAGGAACGACCTGATGGAGCCGCAGGGACACCCGCTGGGGGCCGACGCTCGCGTTGGTCACGCCCGGGACCCGATGGCCGCCGAGGCTGCGTCTATGCCCCGCGTGCATGACCTGCGGGTGGAGCGGCTCGCGGACGGCAGCTACCGGCCGTGCTGCTCATGTGGGTGGAGCACGACCGCCTACCCGTCGGACGACCCGCGCACGGCCCCGGTTGCGGCAGAGGACGAGTGCATCGAGCACGCCTTGGAGGTCAGCGATGGCTGGGTCGTCGTTCCGTGAGCCGGGCGCGGGCGAGATCGTCGGCGAGGCCGTCGTCGGCAGCGACGTGACTTGCCGAGCCGGGCGGCGAGTCGCCGCCCACGACGAAAGGAGGTCGCTGCTCCGTTCGGTCGATGAACGTGCACTGGGTCCCGGCCGTCCCACTTCCACAACGACGGCCGGGGCCCGAGCCCTGTCCAGGAGGCTGTAACCCATGCTGCCGACCACTGACCAGCTGCGGATCCGGATCGTCGACGACCCTGCGGCCGTTGACTATGAGGACGACGGCGCTTCCCGCCAGCAGGTTCCAGGTCACCGGCTCGCGGAGCACGAGCACACCGAGGACGACCGCGACGACGGTCAGCAGGTAGCTCACGGTGGACGCGGTGGTGGCGCCCTCGTCCTGGATGAGGCGGTAATTGAGCACGTAGGCGGCGCCGGTCCCCAGCGCCCCGAGCGCGGCCACGCTGGCCAGCACCGTCGGGGTCAGGCTGAAGGCGTCGGCGAGGAGTGGTGTGAGGGGAACGAGCAGCGCGGAGCCGGCGGTGAGCTGGCCGGCGGCCAGGACCAGCGGAGGCAACCCGCGCCCGGTCAGGTAGCGGCGCATGTAGACGTAGGACCAACCGTAGCTGGCGGCGGCAGCGAGACAGGCCACCCCGCCAGGGGGCGAGCACCGTGACGCTCCGGCGAAGCCGAGCAGGAGGCCGACGACGCGGCTGGAAGTCGCCCGCTCCTCCTGGCCCACAGCGATGGCGATGCCCAGGGTGAACAGCGGGGTGGTCGCGTTCAACGCCCCGGCGACGTGCGAGGGGACCTGCTGCTCCGCCCACGCGAACAGAAAGTAGGGGACGACGTTGGCGATGAGCGCGGCTGACGCCGGCCGGGAGGCGCTGGCGGTGAACCCGGATGACCGCCAGCAGCACGGCTGCGCCGAGCAGCATGCGAGCCAGCACGATGGCGAACGGGCTGAAGCCCTCCAGGGCGACCCTGATCAGCAGGAAGTTCGACCCCCACAGCAGGGCGAGCAGCCCGAACCGGACGGTCCTTGCTGTGGTCATTCGCTTCCTGTGGTCGCTCGTCGCGCCATGCGCGGGCTGTGGACCCCTTGCTGGCACAGGCCAGTCGTAGGACAGTTGCGGGCATGACTGCAAGCGCACCGGAATCTGAGGGCGGCAAGCGGGAGCTGCCGCCCAGCAAGCGGATCGCGGACGACCTGCGCCGAGCGACCGACGCCGGCGAGTTGGCGCCGGGCTCGCGACTGCCTTCAGAGCGTGAGCTGGCGCGCAGCTACGGCACCGCGCGGAACACGGCTCGGCAGGCGATCCAGATCCTGTTGGGTGAAGGGCTCGTCGAGGCTCAGCATGGGCGGGGTGTGTTCGTCCGCCCCCGCGGTCGCTGGTGCGTCTGGGGCATGACCGCTACTCGCGGCGCTACCGCAAGGTGGGGCTCGCCCCGTTCCGCGCGGAAGCCGAGCGGCAAGGCTTCGCTCCACGGGTAGAGGTCCGGGACGTCGAGCCCGTGGCCGCCCCCGGGTGGGTTGCCGAGCGTCTCGAGCTCGGGGAGAGCGACAAGGTGCTTCGCGCAAGAAACCGCTGCTTCGCCGACGATCGGCCCGTGCAGCTCGCCGACACCTACATCCCCCTGGAGGTTGCGGGGGAGAGCAGCCTTCATCAGCCTGAGGTGGGGGCCGGCGGGATCTGCCAACGGCTCGAGGAGCGCGGTCACCGCCTGTTGGCGTTCCGCGAAGACGTCACCGCCCGGATGCCGAGGCCCGACGAGGTCGAATCCTTGGTGATCTCCCCCGGTGTCCCCGTGATCGAGCTGTTGCACACCAGCCTCGACCAGGACGGCAAACCGTTCGAGGTCACCCGCTTCGTCCTCCCCGCCGACCGCAACGCCCTCTCCTTCGAGCTCACCGCCGACTAGCAGCGAGCGACCTCGTGCCATAACACACACTTCGAGCCCGGTGTTACGCCGACCCCCGATCACACTGCTGTCTTGGTCTCTGGTCGAAAGCTCGGCTGGCCGCCCGACCGCGCACATCACCTATGCGTCCGCTACGGCTCTCGAGCATGGATGCAATGATGAGTGGGCGGCCCGGCTGTGATATGTAGATGGGCCGGTCACGCTCCTGCGCGTAGCGGGAATGTCCATTTGGCAAGGCTGAGCGCGGTTTCGGCGGCCACAAGCCGTCCGAACCCGCCGACCGCACCAACCTCCCCCACCCGCCCACCCTTGAAGGAGCGGAACCCGACGCGACGCGACCCCCGGAATACTTCTCAAACACGTTCTTAGGGAAGGACGTCATGGGTTCCGATAGCGACCCAGATGACGTGTCGAAGCTCAGGACGCACTGGGGCTCCGGAGCGAAAGATCGCTCGGCCGTCCGGCGCCCAGGTCATCTCGTGGTGACCGGGCATTCCCTTGATGCCCTTTACCCGCAGCCCGGCACGGAAGCGTCCATCGTCCACGTCATCGATGAGTTTCTTGATCGCTTGGCGAAAGGCGCGTTGCTGCTCAGCCGTCAGCGCGTCGTAGTCGCGCAGGAACCTGGCCAGCACCTCATCGGTGGGCACCTATTGCCCGCTGCGGGCCTCGAGGGCGTGCAAGAGGGCCTGGCCACTGTCGAACGACTCGCTTCGACCGGCCTGCAGATCATCCAGTCCCTCTCGGATGCGTTCCTGCCATTGCGGGGTCCATACCCAGGCCTGCTCGGCTGGAACGGCGAGGTGGGGGCGTAGCTCGATGACGCCGTCCTCACGCACCACTACCTCGACCTGCGCCCCAGGACGGTCCAACCCGAAGCGTCGGCGCAGCTCGGCTGGAAGCGCGATGACTCCCCGACCCTGCACACTCACGAACATGCCTTCTGCCATCGCGTCCCCTGGGTACACCGCATACTGATGTCACCAGCATAACGGCATAGCTGTTTTACTGCGATCAGGCGTTGGATCGGCGCTCCTGCGGCCCCCTCGTCCGCTCGCAATGCCGGATGAGGCATACCGAGCGCATGGCACCGATGTGTCCGGTATCAGAAGCACATGTGCTTACAAGTGGATTGCGTAACCGCGGATCGAATCGCAGGACAACCGGACAGGTGATCACGCCGGTTCGCGGGTCAGACCGGGACCCAGGGCTTCCGACCCTAAGGACCCGGGTCGAAATAACGTTGTCGTT
>JBOGEB010000257.1:0-5200 GCA_050743125.1 Egibacteraceae bacterium | reverse complement strand
ACCGGGATGGTCAACCACTTCTACTTTTACTGTGTGGACACCGACTTCGGCCCGTTCTTCCTCAAGCTCTGCTCCTGCTTTCCGTACAACGCCAAGCTGTGCCTCAACGGTCACCACTGGGCGCAGCGCCAGGCCGCCAAGGCCGGCATCGGCTTCACCGCGTTGGACAACGGCTTCGCGGCCTGCGAGGACCCGGCCGGGCTGCAGGCGATCTGCGACCGGTTGGACGCGGTGGCGATCGAGGACCTGGCGCGCAAGCGGCTGGGCATCTTGCCGCACCCGTTCACCCCGGCCGACCGCCAAGCCGGCTGCCGCTACGACCTGTCGGTGCTGCAGGCCGAGCTCTCCCTGACGCAGATGTCAGACCGGCCGTTGTCCGGCCGGCTGCTGTTCGAGCAGGTGATCCGCGACAACCTCGACGCGGGCCGGCCCGACCAGGTCAGCCTGACGTTCGCCCGCCGCGTCACAAAACGGACTCCGGGGCGCATGCGCACCCGGGTGATCACCGACGGGGTGGTCCCGTCCTTGCACGTCGACTGCAAGTCCTCACCGTACAAGTGCGTACTTCAAAGAAAACCGCGCGCTGCGGACTGAGACCACGATCAACGACACCCGCGACTTCGACATCGGCAAACGGCTGTGCGACCTGCCCGCGTTGCGGGCAGTCGGCTTCCAGGCCAACCGGCGCCTGCTGGGCGTCCAACGACTCAGCTGTGACCCTGCCGTCGGCGAAGACGCGTTCACCTCGGTGACTGCCCCGGTGGTTGTGGACGGCCAGCGCGCGTCCGCGTTGCGTTTCGACGACCGCCTTGTCCAGCCGGATGTCACACGACAACCATTACCTACATGTCGTTCCATCCATTGGCGACCTGCGGTTTTTGCCAAACCTGACCCAGCCTGCCCAATCCGGGGGTGGGCAAGGGGGGCATGAAAGCGCGGCTCCGGCACCGTCCGGCGTGGGGTGAGCGCCCCTTGTGCAGGCGCGCTGCTATCTATGCCAAGATGGCGTGCGGACGCGGGGCGCATGCCCGACGTGGGCCGGCCACAGGGGCTACAACGGGCCGGAGGCGCAGGACACAACCGCGTACTCGCCCTGCGAGCTGAGTTCCTTGACGACCTTGCCGTCCACGGTGATCCGGCAGGTGATCGTCCCGCCGCCCGCGTTCTGGGCGCTCACCTGCGCCAGACTGAGCGGCCCGTCAACTTGGAGCTCTTTTCGCCACGGCAGGACGACGCCGTTGTCCTGGGCGATCCCGCCGCCGCCCGCGGCGTAGGTGATGTTGCCGGCTTTCTCGGCCCCGATGACCTCGTACACGATGGTGTGCGGGCCGCTGTTGAGTCCAGGAGGGACGCCGCAGCCGGCCGCGAGCGACACGAAGACCGTGAACACGAGCAGATGCAGCGGAGACGGCCCTCTAGTGGGATTCATGGCAGGATCTCCTGAATCGCGCGGCAAGCGCTGCTGGAGACGAGGCCCCCCGGCAGCGCTGAGGGTCTTCGTCCGTCGGGGATGGAACGGCTCAAGCGGTGGCGAGCCGCTCGTCCAACGCACGGATGCACTCCAGATGGTCCCACTTGGCAGGCCAGCCACGGCGGATGGCGCGGAGACGGTCCTTGACGTAGCGCAAATCCTGCCCTGCGATCTCGTCGAGCGTGGCGATCCCAGCCGCCGACGCACGGTCCGGGTCGTCGAGCTCCGCCCAGGCGAACGAAAGGTCCGACTGGGTCAACGCGCGACGCGCCGGCACGGCCGTGCCTTCGAGCGCGTCCTCGAACAGCGGTACAGCCTCACGATGGCGTCCGAGATAGTACGGGCGGAGCCCGCTGAACACGACGGCGCGAGGGGTGTCGGCCCAGCCGGACAGCTGGGCCTGCTCGGACCACCAGCCCCAACCGGCGCCGTCATGGCCAGCACGGCCCGCGGCCCTGGCCATCTGCTCCACAGCCCGGCCTGACCCGGCGTCCTCGCCCGCGCCAGCGAGCGTACGGCCCAAGTAGCCGTGCACGTAAGCGCGCTCAGCCGGCGGCAGATGGCGGCCAAGCCCAGCCGCAGCCTTCGCGTTCGTGAGGGAGTCGGCCGCGAAGCTGCCCGGCAGCTTCGTACGGCCGTGAGCCACGAACGACGCGAGCGCGAGCGCCTCAAGCCGGCCGTCGCCAGCCTCGCGGGCGAGCGTCAACGCCTGCTCGTCCCATCCGCGGGCTTCGCCGGGCCGTGATTCGCTGGAGCAGACCTCGGCGGCGAGGGCGGCCGCGTCGCTCGAGACGGCCATCAGGCGGGTGCGAACCGTGGGTCCGGCCAGCGAGGCGTGGGCAAGCCGGTCGGTGAGGGTGCGCGCGTGCGCGACCGCTGCTCGGGCGGTCTCGGTGTCGGGGCTGGCGAGGTATTCGACGGCGAGGCGGGTGGCGATCCGCTCGGCCGCTAGGACGTCACCCGGGCCGATCCGGAGACGGCTGCCGAGACGCTGCCCGAGCGCGGTCAGCGGACCGACCGGCAGCAACGCCGCCACACCGAACTCTACGCCCCTGCGCAAAAGCAATCGTCTGTCCACTTCGAGCCTTCTCTCCTGTGTGGTTGCGTAGGTCCAGTGGAGGTCAGCCTCGTCGTCCCAGCCCACCCCAAGCTTGGCCACGTCGCTCACGTCGAAGTGGGCGCACAGCGCCTTGGCGTGGACGCTGTCGGGCGCGTGCTTGCGCCGCTCCCAGCCGAACAGGCTGACCTCGTTCAGCTCGGTGCGCGGCTGGCAGTGCTGCTGAATGTCTCGGACGAGCTCGTTGCGGATCTGCTTGGCGACCTCGCGGCGGATCCGCAGCTCGGTCACGACCTCCACCTTGTCCATAGTCTTCCCCCAACCTAGTCAATCCTGGGACACCTACGGCAGGCGATTGTCCTCGTAGCGACTGAGATTATAAGTCGGGTCATTGACTGGTTTTCGAATGTGGGGCGGGTTCGCGGGTTAACGTCGGGTCATGGACTTCACGGCTGAGCGGTCGAGGGTTGCGGGCGGTGTGGCGACGGTGCGGGTGGAGCGTGTGGACCCGTTGGTGCTGGTCTGTGCGGCGTGCGGGTGGACCCCGGCGGGCTGTTGGCCCGCCCATCCCGCGGCCCGGCTGCTGTGGGCCGTGATCGGCTGCTGGCGGGACGCCCGCCACGGGCAGTGCCCCGGATGAGCGGGGTGGTGTTCGTCGACCGGGAGGTCCCCCTGGTCGCCTCGTGCGCGGCGTGCGGGTGGACGCCGAGCCCGACCCTGCTGTCAGGCGATCGTCGTCTGATTTTGTTATATCTGAGGCGGTTTCGGACGGCTTGTGGCCACCGAAACCGCGCTCCGCTCCGCTTCGCCCACAGGGCAAGGCCGCGGTTCCCAAACAGGTTCTGAGGGCCTTCGTCCGTCGGGGATGGAACGGCTCAAGCGGTGGCGAGCCGCTCGTCCAACGCACGGATGCACTCCAGATCGTCCCACTTGGCAGGCCAGCCACGGCGGATGGCGCGGAGACGGTCCTTGACGTAGCCGAGATCGCGTCCTTCGCTCTGGTCGAGCGCGGCGATCCCAGCCGCCGACGCACGGTCCGGGTCGTCGAGCTCCGCCCAGCCGAAGCTGAGGTCCGACTGGGTCTCCGCGCGACGCGCCGGCGCGACCGTGCCTTCGAGCGCGTCCCCAAACAGCGGTACCGCCTCACGAATGCGGCCGAGATACCACGGGCGGAGTCCGCTGAACACGACGGCGCGAGGGGTGTCGGCCCAGCCGGACAGTTGGGCCTGCTCTGACCACCAACCCCAGCCGCCACCGTCATGGCCAGCACGCTCCGCGGCCCTGGCCATCTGCTCCACAGCCCGGCCTGACCCGGCGTCCTCGCCCTCGCCGGCGAGATAACGGCCCAAGTAGCCGTGCACGTAAGCGCGCTCAGCAGGCGGCAGATGGCGTCCAAGCCCAACCGCAGCCTTCATGGCGGCGAGGCATTCGGACGGCGCGCGGCTGCCCGGCAGCCGCGGCACGGACGTCTGAGTCGCGTGAGTCGCGTGCAACGTGAGCGCCAGCGCCTCAAGCCGGCCGTCGCCAGCCTCGCGGGCGAGCGTCAACGCCTGCTCGCACCATCCGCGGCATTCGACGCGCCTTGCTTCGCTCGAGTAGACCTCGGCGGCAAGGGCGGCCGCGTCGCTCGAGACGGCCATCAGGCGGGTGCGAACCGTGGGTCCGGCCAGCGAGGCGTGGGCAAGCCGGTCGGTGAGGGTGCGCGCGTGCGCGACCGCTGCTCGGGCGGTCTCGGTGTCGGGGCTGGCGAGGTATTCGACGGCGAGGCGGGTGGCGATCCGCTCGGCCGCTAGGACGTCACCCGGGCCGATCCGGAGACGGCTGCCGAGACGCTGCCCGAGCGCGGTCAGCGGACCGACCGGCAGCAACGCCGCCACACCGAACTCTACGCCCCTGCGCAAAAGCAATCGTCTGTCCACTTCGAGCCTTCTCTCCTGTGTGGTTGCGTAGGTCCAGTGGAGGTCAGCCTCGTCGTCCCAGCCCACCCCAAGCTTGGCCACGTCGCTCACGTCGAAGTGGGCGCACAGCGCCTTGGCGTGGACGCTGTCGGGCGCGTGCTTGCGCCGCTCCCAGCCGAACAGGCTGACCTCGTTCAGCTCGGTGCGCGGCTGGCAGTGCTGCTGAATGTCTCGGACGAGCTCGTTGCGGATCTGCTTGGCGACCTCGCGGCGGATCCGCAGCTCGGTCACGACCTCCACCTTGTCCATGTCTTCCCCCAACCTAGTCAATCCTGGGACACCTACGGTAGGCGATTGTCCTGCTCGCGACTGGGATTATAAGTCGGGTTGTTAACTGGTTTTCGAATGTGGGGCGGGTTCGCGGGTTAACGTCGGGTCATGGACTTCACGGCTGAGCGGTCGAGGGCGGGCGGTGTGGCGACGGTGCGGGTGGAGCGTGTGGACCCGTTGGTGCTGGTGTGCGCGGCGTGCGGGTGGACCCCGGCGGGCTGTTGGCCCGCCCATCCCGCGGCACTGCTGCTGTGGGCCGTGATCGGCTGCTGGCGGGACGCCCGCCACGGGCAGGACACCGGATGAGCGGGGTGGTCTTCGTCGACCGGGAGGTCCCCCTGGTCGTCTCGTGCGCGGCGTGCGGGTGGACGCCGCGCCCGTGGAGCCCGAAACCCGGCGTGGTCCTGCGCGGCGTGGTCGACCATTGGCTGGCCGAGCACTGGG
>JBOGEB010000256.1:0-5203 GCA_050743125.1 Egibacteraceae bacterium | reverse complement strand
GGCTTGCTCGGTCGCTGCGCGATCACGGCCAAACCGAGTTTGATCTCGACCGGCTGCAACCGGACTGGCTGCCCACCGCCACCCAGCGGTGGCTGGTAATCCTCATACCGGCGCTGTTGAGCTGGTTGGTCGGCGGCCTGCTCGTCGGGCTGGTCGTCGGGCTGATCGCTTGGCCGGTCGCCGGACTGGTCGCCGGGCCGCTCACCGGGCCGCTCACCGGGCTGGTCGCCGGCCTGCTCGCCGGCCTGGTTTTTGCGTTGGTCGCCGTCGGCGGCGGGAAGCCCTATGTGCCGGGGGGAAGGCCTCGCTGGCCGTGGATAGGGCTGGGGTTAGGTTCCGGAGTGGGCTTCGGACTGGGCTTCGGACCGGTCCCTGGACTGGTCGTCGGTCTGGTCACCATGGGCGTCGGGCGGGCCTATACGTTGGTCCACGGTGACGTTACGGCGGGTGCTCGGGTAGCTGTTACTCCGGTTGAAGAGCTTCGCTGGGCCTGGCCAGCCCTGTTGGTCGGCCTGGGCTTCGGGTCGGTCTTCACACTAGGCGCGCGCTTCATCAAGCCGGATTCTCCGCCCGACCCTCTGATCAACGCTCTGGTCGTCGGTCTGGTCGTCGGTCTGGCCGTCGGTTTGGTTGTCGGTCTGCTCACTACCGTCGTGGGACGGGCCTACGAGCCGATCCGTGGTGACAGGGTGGCTGGTGCTCGTTCAGCCATTGATCCGGTTGAGCAGCTTGACTGGTCATGGTCAACGCTGCGGTCAAGGCTGCGCCTTGGGCTGGGCGACGGACTGGGCTTCGGGCTACGGACCGGGTTGAGGAGCGGGCAGATCATTGGTCTGCTTATCGGTCTGCTCAGCGTTAGCAGTAAACCGTTCTCCAGGGTGGTCGGCGGTCTGGTCGTCGGTCTGGCCGTCATGTTCGGTGTCGTGCTGATTAACGCGCTGGCCAACGGGCTGGCCGCCGCACCTGTCGCCGAGCTTGCCGAAAAGCGCGTCACCCCCAATCAAGGGATCCACAGATCGGCGGTTTCTGGTCTTGGGGTCGGGTTGGGCGTCTGGGCGGTCGTCTGGGTGTTCACCGTCCTGGTCAGCGTGCCCGCCTTCGGGCAGAGCGGTCTCCGGGACGTGCGCGTCGGGTTGATCGCCGGGTTGCGTTCTGGGTGGGTCTTCGGGTGGCGTTATGGGCTGGTCTTCGGGTTGGTTGTCGGATTGGTCCTCGCGTTGATCTACGGTGGGCGGGCCTATCTGCGACATTTCGCCTTGCGCTGTTTGCTCGCCTACCGCGGCTCCGCCCCATTGCGCTACATTCTCTTCCTCAACCGCGCGACCCAGTACCGCTTTCTCCGCAGGAATGGGGGCAGCTATATCTTCGTCCACCCGCTCCTGCTCGAGTACTTCGCTCGCTCTGAGACCGATCGTCCATCCGGCTCGTTTAACCCGTGATCGTGTGACCCGCGCCACCGCATTCGCGCCGGCTCGCCCATCCATGGCATCGGCATAGGCCGACAGCCCGCACTCGTTGCTTCAGCGCGGCGCAAGAGTGGTCACCAAGGTCGTGTGACACGACCGGAAGACGATAAGCCCGGCGGCTAACAGACCCACCCGCGCCGATAGCTTTAGTGGATCAGCGCATCTGAACGCTGTGCTGACCAGTGAAGACGCTGCTCAGGCGGGAGCGTAAGTGGTGGAATCAGATGCTGTAGCCAAGCATCCTTTCCGGTTGAGCGTGCCGAGCGCAGGCGTCGGCACGTCACGGGACTGCGCTGGGTGTCCTTGAGCCGAAGACCTGGCGACGCAAGGCTTTGGTCTGGTTTTGCAGCTGTCCTACCGGGTCAGTCCTCGGAGCTAGCCCTCCGTCCCGAGCGGGTGGTGCCAGCGCAGCTCGGGGAACCGCGCGAAGTTGCGGTCCGCGGAGTACCACGTTGCGCCTTGCTCGATCGCGAGAGCGGCAAGGTAGGCGTCGGGCACGAGGTTGCCGCGCGCGTCGGCCACCTGACACAGCCGAGTAAAGATCTGCCAGTGTCGTGGTCCGGGTCGAACCTGCAGGGCGTTGGGCGCGGTGCGGACCAGCTCGACGAAGTTGATTGCGTCGGCAAGCGGCGTGGGGTCGCGGAAGATTCGGGGGTGGGTGACGATGCGGAGGAAACCGGCGAGCACCAGGATGCTGATGCCCAGTGGCTCGTCTGCCCGGCGGGCGTCGTTGAGCCAGTCACGGTAGCGGGCATGGTCGGGGGACTCCGGCCGGTGTGCGTACACCAGGACGCTGACGTCAACGCAGCACATCGACCGGCTCGTCGGCGTCCATCAGATCGCGCAGCGCCGCGTTGTTCGCCAGGTCCACGCCAGGCAGCACCCCCGTACCGCCATAGGTGGGCAGGGGCGCCAGCGGCTCGTTGTCGGTGCCGGCCCGCTCGTCGAGCGCTCGACGCACCGCATCCTCGATGATCTCGCCGGCCGTCCGTCCTGACTGAGCGGCCCGCTGCTTCACGGTCCGGTACAGCTCATCATCGATGGTGATCGTCGTGCGCATGGTGGTCATCATCTCATCAACCGGCATCATGTTGATGACCATCGTCGTTTGCTCTGTGAGCGTGCCGGCTCGTGAGATCTGCGGGCTCATCGATGACGACGGCGTCGGGCAGGTGATGCGGACCATCGACTCCGGCCTCCGCGCCGGTATGAGCCAGCCCCCGCGCCCGCCGAGAACGCGTCCGTCACCCCGACCCTGGCGAGACAAGCTTGACCAGGGGGGAGAACCCAGGGGGGAGAACTATGGGCGAGCGCTGCCCGGGACAACGTGACCTCGGGACCGGTCGCATCAGCCGCGGACGTTGACGGCCTGCCGCGGACGGGCCGGCACTCCCGCACGCCTCAGGCTTTTCTCGGCTGCGAACCGCGGCACGCAGGCTCTGCGTTCCGGTCGTACAGGTCTGGGATGCTGGAGGGGCCAGCGAAAGGGGCCTGTCATGCGGTGGACGGTTCACGGCGAACGTCCCATTTATGCAAGCAAGTGGGTCAACCTGTGGTTGGTCGACGTCGAGCAGCCGGACGGGCGTCGTTGGGAATACCACGTCGTACGCATGCGCCATGTGTCGGCGGTCGCCGTGGTGGATGACCGACAACGGGTGCTGATGCTGTCGCGCCATCGCTTTGTGACCGACACGTGGGCGTGGGAGCTGCCGATGGGGCTTATCGACGAGGGCGAGACTCCGCAGGAGGCGGCGGTTCGGGAGGTCGAGGAGGAAACCGGATGGAGGCCAGGGCCGCTCACGCCCATCGTCTATGCGCAACCGGCGAGTGGGATCACCGATTCCGAGCACTTCCTGTTCCGCGCCGAGGGCGCCGAATATATCGGCCCGCCGACTGAGCTCAATGAGTCGGATCGTGTGGACTGGATCCCACTGTCCGATATTCGCGGCATGATTGATCGGCGGGAGATCGTCAGCAGCGCGTCTTTGGTGGCGCTGCTGTACGTGCTGTTGGACTACAAGGACGCAAGATCGTAATCTCGGAAGAACTCTGCGGCCCGCTCGTTGAAGTCTTTGGTGGTCTGCTCCCGTTCGAAAGGCGTGAGCGCGCGCTGGAGCTCCTGGATGTGCCCGACGATCCGGGCTGAGTCCACTGACGCGGCAAGCTCCAATACTCCTGTCCCTTTCCCGCACGCCTCGTCGAGGTCACCCGCCTGCAGATGCGTGCTCGCCAACCAGAACGTCTCGAAACTCGTATGGGATTGCGAAATGGCTGTGCGGCAGCCTGCCTGGTCGTCAAGGACCGCATGCGCGAAGGCTTCCCGCATGGACAACACCGCCATGACCCGCGGGGTCGCGACACTGCGGCATGCGTCCTGAGCAGCTCTGGCCAAGACCAGAGCGTCAGCAGGCTTGGCTTCGTACGTGGCTTGCCGGCTGAGACAAGCCAAGACGTTCGCGATGAACGGACGATCGTCGCTTTCCCGGATCAGGCGCAGGGACTGTTCGAAGTACGTATGAGCAGTCCTGTACTGGCAGGCGTCGAAGAACATCCAACCGGCCAGGCGTGCGAACTCGGCCGCGATCCCGATGAGGCTTCGGCGCTGATCCTCGCGCCGGCATTCGGTGAGTAGGCGGAGCACATGGCGAAGCTGGGCGACGACGGCGGGACGCAATGCCTCGCTGCCGTATTGGTCGTCTCGTTTCCAGAAATCCGTGATCGATGCCTCCAGCGCCTTGATCGTCGCTGGACTCAACCGTGGCGCGGGCACGATCGCGAGGACGTCGTCCAGCTCGGAGCTGGGCAACCGGCTTCCCTCGAGATACACCTCATCAACCGGGCTGTTCGCTGTCAGCGGCTCCAGGCCAGAAGGATCATGCGGGCTGACGCACACCAGCCCAGTACGCGACTCGCCAGGAAGGTCAAACCACAGATAGCGCTGAGGCATGCCCAACGTCTGCGCCCAAAGCGTGAGCTTGTCCAGATCGGACACCGGCTTGCCCGTCTCGATGCGAGATAGCTGCGTCTGCGTGAGTCCCATCCACCCGGCCACGACCTCTTGCGGCAACGGGCCCGGGCCGTGAAAGCGATGGTGCCGGTAGGCGCGAATAATCCGACCCAAATGCCGGCTGGCGAACGCCTCGCGCATCTCGGCGGACGACCCGCACACGGCCCCTGTGGCCGCAGAGGACGACTGCATCGAGCACGCCCTGGAGGTCAGCGATGGCTGGATCCTCGTTCCCTGAGGCCAGCAGGGTCGAGATCGTCGGCGAGGCCGTCGTCGGTAGCGGCCAGTACCTGGCGTTCACCCCCTGCCACAAACAGCCGGTCCGTTTTACGGAAGCCGAAGTCGCACCGCGCAACACCGTTGGCTGTTCCAAGGACGGCCGCCGTTGGGACGTCAGCTTCGTCAAGGACGGCGTCGACTGGGTCGCGGTCTGGACGCCGCGGACGTGACTTGCCGAGCCGGGCGGCGAGTCGCCGCCCACGACGAAAGGAGGTCGCTGCTCCGTTCTGTCGTTGAACGTGCACAGGGTCCCGGCCGTCCCACGTTCACAACGACGGCCGGGGCCCGAACCCGTTCCACAGCAGTGGCCTATGGCCGGTGTTGCCGTGCTCCCGCGAGTGATGAAAATGGGTTTGCCGCTCGCGCTCGACGTCGGCTTCTCCTTGGTGGGACAGAGCCCGTACAGCAGTGTGACGCGGAGGCCGGACCGGCGCCCCGAGCTGTTGCCTCG
>JBOGEB010000255.1:0-5278 GCA_050743125.1 Egibacteraceae bacterium | reverse complement strand
ACGCCCAGAGCGTGTTCTGGATCGACTCCGCGATCTCCTCCACGTTTCCCGGGGCGTACGCGCCCGTGGAGAGGTACTTCCACCCGCCGTCCGCCGAGACCACCACGACCTTTGATCCCTCCGGCAGCCGTCGGGGCGTGCACACGCGCAGCGCGACCGACAGCGCGGCCCCGGTCGAGACGCCGGCGAAGATGCCCTCCCGGGCGGCGAGGTCGCGAGTGGCGACGAGCGCCCGCAACGAGTCGACCTTGATCCGCCCGTCGAGCACGCCCGTGTCGAGCACTGGCGGGACGAAGCCCTCGTCGAGGTTGCGCAGACCGTAGACGAGGTCGCCGTACTCGGGCTCGGCGGCGAAGACCTTGATCGCGGGGTCGTACTCCTTCAGCCGCCACCCGACCCCCGTCAGCGTCCCGCCGGTGCCGAGCCCGGCGACGAACGCGGCGACGTCTGGGAGGTCGCGGATGATCTCAGGGCCGGTGGTCTCGTAGTGCGCCTGGGGGTTGGCGGGGTTGCCGTACTGGAACAGCATGGTGACGGACGGGTCCTCGGCCGCCATCTCCTGCGCGACGCGGACGGCCCCGTTGGACCCCTCACTCGCCGGGCTGAACACCAGGTCGACCCCGTACATCGCGAGCAGCGCGCGGCGCTCGGACGAGGTGTTCTCCGGCATCACACACGTGAGCTTGTAGCCCTTGGGCGCGCAGATAGCGGCCAACGCGATGCCCGTGTTCCCACTGGTCGGCTCCAACACCCGGCTGCCCGGCGAGAGCCGGCCCTGGCGCTCGGCGGCCTCGATCATCCAGTGGGCGATCCGGTCCTTCACCGACCCGGTCGGGTTCTGGCCTTCGAGCTTCAGGTAGAGCCGGTAGCCGGGCGGGGACAGGCTTGGAAGCCCGACGAGCGGGGTCCCGCCGATCGCCTGGCTGATGTCGCCCGCGAGCACCTACTCAACCCCCGGCCACGGCCGGTAGGATCGAAACCTCGTCGCCAGAGGACAGGGGGGTCTCGACGCCGCCGAGGAAACGGGCGTCCTCGTCGTTGACGTAGACGTTGATGAATCGATGGATCTGCCCGTCCGCGCCGATCAACGCGTCCCGCAGGCCGGGATGGTGGGCCTCGAGGTGATCGACGAGCTCCCGGAGCGTGTGGCCGCTGCCGGTCACCTTCTTCTCCCCGCCGGTGTGCTTACGCAGGACGGTGGGGACACGGACCTCGATCGTCATGCGGGCAGGGCTCCTCGGCTTCGCGGTCTCGTCTGCAAGCCTAAGAATATGTGTCAGAACACCGGGGGGCGGTGTCGCGGAATCGCCGACGAAGGCTCACCAGGACCCCTCACCGCTGGAAACCCTAAGGACCACACCTGCCGGAACCCGCCCAGGCGCATAAGCTCCGGTCCGCATGACACACGCGGCTAACGCCGGCCAGCGGGCGCCTCTTCCCCGTCGATGTAGAGGATGCGCTCGGTGATTACGCCGTCAACGATGTCGAACCCGCGGATCACCGGAGCGTCGGCGTCCTGAAGCGACACGATGAGGTAGACCGCGCCGGGAAAAGGTGGGTAGGGGTAGGTCGCTTCTTGGACGTCGGTCGGGGACGGGAACGCCTCGCTGCGGGTGTGGCTGTGGTAGATCGCGAGCAGCTCCCAGTCCCGGTCGTCGATCTCCCGCGTCGCGTGGAGCAGCGCCTTCGGGTCCATCCGGTAGACGCACATCGACCGCTCGGCGTTGGGGATCTTGTAGTGGCGCACCACCCGGCCGTTTTCGGTTGCGAGCATCCCGCACACCTCGTACGGGTCGTCGCTGCGGGCGTGGGCGATCATCGCCTCGTACGTGGCGCGATCGAGGTCGAGGCGTCCGGCGATCTGGGCGCGCGTCACTGCGGCACGAAGGATATCGGTCAGACCATCTCCGCCGCCTGGTAGGCACGCTCGGAGTGGAGGCTCTCGTCGAGACCGACGACCTCCTGCTCCTCCGTAACCCGCAGTCCGATGACCTTGTCGAGGATCTTGGCCAAGACGAACGAGACGACGAAGGAGTAGGCCAGGGTCGCGCCGACCGCCGCGAGCTGCTTGCCGAGCAGGACCAGACCGCCGCCGTAGAGCAGGCCGTCAGCACCGGCGCTGTTGATGATCTTGGTGGCGAACACGCCGAGCAGCAGCGACCCGATGATCCCGCCGACCATGTGGACGCCGACCACGTCGAGCGAGTCGTCGTAGCCGAAGCGGAACTTCAGCTGGATCGCGAGCAGGCAGCCGGCACCCGCGACGGCGCCGATCACGATCGCGCCCATCGGGCTGACGAACCCCGCGCACGGGGTGATCGCGACGAGCCCCGTGACGATCCCGGACGCCGCGCCGAGCGTGGTGGCGTGACCGGTTTTCAGGCGCTCGGCGACAAGCCAGCCGAGCATCGCCGAGGCCGCCGCGATGTGGGTGTTCGCGAACGCGCTCGCGGCGAGCTGACCCGCGCCCAGCGCCGACCCGGCGTTGAAACCGAACCAGCCGAACCACAGGATCCCAGCGCCCAGCAAGGTCAGGGGTAGGGAGTGCGGCGCCATCGCCTCCTTCGGCCAGCCGCGCCGCTTGCCCAGCGCGACGCACAGCGCGAGGGCGGCGACCCCGGCGTTGATGTGCACCACGGTGCCGCCCGCGAAGTCGAGCGCGCCGAGCTTGAACGCCCATCCACCTGGCGAGAACACCCAGTGGGCGACCGGCGAGTACACGAGCAGCGACCACAGCCCGAGGAACCAGACGTAGGCGGAGAACTTCATGCGGTCCGCCACCGCGCCGGTGAACAGGGCGGGGGTGATGATCGCGAACATCATCTGGTAGAGCGCGAACAGCAGCGGCGGGAAGGTCAGCGCCAGGGGACCTTCGTACCCGGCCACGCTCCGCTCGAGCAGGCCGCCCAGCCCGACGTGGTCGAACCCCCCGAGCAACCCGCCACCGAGATCGGGGCCGAACGCAAGGCTGAACCCGACGAGCGCCCAGAGCACCGTCACGAGGCCCATCGCGAAGAAGTTCTGCATGAGCATGCCGAGCACATGCTTCGCGCGGACCATGCCACCGTAGAACAGCGCGAGCCCTGGTGTCATGAACAGGACCAGGGCGGTGGAGGCAAGCATCCACGCGGTGTTGCCCGTGTCGATCTCAGGGAATGGCGGCACTGTGACCTCCCGACCTCATTGCTTCCCCTGCGCACGTGCCCCACGTGTGCAGCCCCAACGCCCCAACGATACGAACGTGGAGTTGCCCGATCGTATCCACGGTGTTTCCGCTGAGTTACCCCTCACGATTCCCTTCACGCATCCCCCGCCCGCAGGAGGATGCGCCCGTCACCGGCGACCGCGCGACCGATCACTGCGGCGTCGTGGCCGGTCGCGCGCAGGCGGTCGACGGCCGCGCGGGCGGCGCCAGGGGCAGCGCCGAACAGCAGCCCGCCGGACGTCTGGGCGTCGGCGAGCAGGATGACGGTGAGCTCGTCGGCGTCGCCGGGATCGAGCCGCTCCCGTGCCCAAGCGAGGTTCCTCCCGGTGCCGCCTGGCACCAGCCCTGCGGCAGCCAGCTCCCGTACGCCGGGCAGGAGCGGCACGGCCGGGGGGTGGATGATCGCGTCCACGCCCGAGGCCTCGACCATCTTCCGCAGATGACCGAGCAGGCCGAACCCCGTGATGTCGGTCGCGCCCTCCGTCCCTGCCGCGAGCGCCGCCTCGGCGGCCTCGGCGTTGAGCCGCACCATTGACGCGACCGCCGCCTCGACGACCCCGGCCGGCGCCTGGCCACGCTTCGTCGCCGTGGAGATCACCCCAATCCCGAGCGCCTTCGTGAGCACGAGCGCGTCGCCGGCGCGCAGCCCGGTGTTGGTGAGGATGCGGTCCGGGTGGACCTCGCCCACCACCGCCAGGCCGAACTTCGGCTCGGGGTCATCGACGGTGTGGCCGCCCACGGTGACCCAGCCACCCTCCTTGGCGGCCTCCGCCGCGCCGTCGAGCACCTCGACGAGCAGATCGGTGGAAAGCTCTCCGCTGTTCCAGCCGACGAGGTTCAGCGCGAGCAGCGGTCGCCCACCCATCGCGTAGACGTCGCTGGCGGCGTTGGCGGCGGCGATCCGCCCCCACATGCGCGCGTCGTCGACCAGCGGCGTGATGAAGTCGGCCGTCACGACGAGCGCCCGGTCGGCGTCCAGGCGCCAGACCGCAGCGTCGTCACCGGTGTCGGTGCCGACCAGGAGGTCAGGGTGCGTGACCGGAGTGAGGCGGCGCAGGACCTGCGCCAGCTCGCCGGGGGCGAGCTTGCACGCTCACCCTGCTCCGTGGCTGAACTCCGTCAGCCTGACAGTTGCGGGATCCACGCAGGCGAGGGTAGCGGGCGAGGACGCTGGCCTGCGTTCCCCGGCTCTCGGCGTACGCATCGAGCACGTATGCTGACCTCGATGGTCCAGGGCGGGCAGGCGTGGTCGAGCGAGGGTGGGGACGTCGGTGTCCTCCTCCTCCACGGGTTTACGGGCAACCCGGTCAGCATGCGGCCACTCGGGGAGGCGCTCGCGGCCTCAGGCTTCGCGGTGGAGCTCCCGCTCCTTCCTGGCCACGGCACGACCTGGCAGGAGTGCGCGCGCACAACCTGGCAGGACTGGGCTCGCGAGGCGGACGAGGCGCTGGAGCGGCTCCGCGTCCGCAGCGCTGCCCAAGTCGTGGCGGGCCTGTCGATGGGCGCCACGCTCACGCTTCACCTCGCGATCACGCGCGGTGACGAGCTGGCCGGCATCGTGCTCGTCAACCCGACCCTCCACACGAGCGATCCCAGGGCGCGGCTGCTGCCGCTGCTCCGCCACGTCGTGCGCTCACGCCCCGGCTTCGGCAACGACATCGCGCTGCCCGGCGCCGACCAGCGCGCGTACGCGCGGGTTCCGCTGAAGCCCCTGCACTCGCTGACCGAGCTGTGGGCGCTCGTGCGGGCGGACCTGGCACGGGTCAAGGTGCCGGTGCTGGTGTTCACGAGCCGTCAGGACCACGTGGTCGAGCCCGACAACAGCACGACCGTGCTCGCCGGCGTCTCCTCGACCGACGTCGAGCAGGTCTGGCTCGAGCGCAGCTACCACGTCGCCACGCTCGACTACGACGCCGACCTCATCACCGAGCGCACGGTCGCCTTCGCCCGGAGAGTCACCGCGCGCTGAGCGTCGGTCTCATCCTTAGGGTTTACCGCGGTGAGACGCCCTGGTGAGCCTTCGTCAGCGACTCCGTGGCACAGCCCCTCGGAGCTTCGACATACTGAGCTTAG
>JBOGEB010000254.1:0-5296 GCA_050743125.1 Egibacteraceae bacterium | reverse complement strand
CCCCCCCCCCCCCCCCCCCCCCCCCCCCCCCCCGAGTCCCCCACACGGGGCCGCCGAAACCGCGCTCCGCTTCGCTTCGCCCACGGGACAAGGCCGCGATTCTCAAACACGTTGCTAGGGGCGGCGGGGGAAGCGGTCGAAGTCCGGCGGGCGTTTCTCGAGGTAGGCGTTGCGACCCTCCTGCGCCTCCTCGGACAGGTAGAACAGCAGCGTCGCGTCGCCGGCGAGCTGCTGGATGCCTGCGAGCCCGTCGTCGGCGGCGTTGAGCGACGCCTTGAGCATCCGCAGCGCGAGCGGCGAGTGCCCGAGCATCCTCCGGCACCAGGCGACGGTCTCCTCCTCCAGCCGCTCCAACGGCACGACGGTGTTGACCAGCCCCATGTCGAGCGCCTGCCGCGCGTCGTACTGCTCGCACAGGAACCAGATCTCCCGCGCCTTCTTCTGCCCCACGCAGCGCGCGAGCAGGCCGGACCCGTAGCCGCCGTCGAACGACCCGACCTTCGGGCCGGTCTGGCCGAAGCGGGCGTTGTCGGCCGCGATCGTCAGGTCGCACACGACGTGGAGGACGTGCCCGCCGCCGATCGCGTAGCCCGCGACCATCGCGACGACCGGCTTCGGCGTCCGGCGGATCTGGATCTGCAGGTCGAGGACGTTCAGCCGCCCTACGCCGCTGGCGTCCTTGTACCCGTCGTCGCCGCGGATCCGCTGGTCCCCGCCGGAGCAGAACGCCTTGGTGCCCGCTCCCGTCAGGATGATCACGCCGATCTCGGGGTCGTCGCGCGCGACGTTGAACGCGTGCGACAACTCGAACAGCGTCTGCGGCCGGAACGCGTTGCGCACCTCGGGCCGGTTGATCGTGATCTTCGCGATGCCCTCGGCGCGGTGGTAGAGGATGTCGGTGTAGTCCCCTTCGGGCTTCCAGTCGATGGGTATCGTCATGGCTCCGGTACGGTAGCAGCCCTATGGACCTGGTTGTGCTCGATCTGCCCCCCGGACCCGCGCTGCTCGCCGCGCTCCGGCGCGCGCTGGACGGCGGGCCCGCGATCGGACCCCTGGACCCTGGCCTGCCGTCCCAACAGCGGGACCGTCTGCTCGCCGCGCTGCGCCCGGACGCGCCCGTCGGCCACGACGTGGCGGTCGTCGTCGCGACCTCGGGGTCGACCGGTGCACCCAAGGGCGTGGAGCTGACGGCGGCCGCCTTGGAGTCCTCGGCCCGGGCGAGCCTCGCGCGCATTGGCGCCCGGCCCAGCGACCGATGGCTGTGCTGCCTGCCGACCAGCCACATCGCCGGGATTCAGGTGCTCGTCCGCGCGCTCGTGCTCGGCACCGACCCGCTGATCCACCAGCGCTTCCACGTCGCGGCGGTCGCCGAGGCCGAGGCGACGCACGTCTCGCTCGTGCCGACGATGCTCCTGCGGCTGCTCGACGCCGGAGTGGACGTTGCTCGGTTCGGCTGCATCCTGCTCGGGGGCGCGGACGCCCCTCCCGCGCTGCTCGACCGTGCCCGGGCCGCCGGGGCGCGGATCGTGACCACCTACGGGATGACCGAAACCGCCGGTGGGTGCGTCTACGACGGCCACCCGCTCGACGGCGTCGAGGCACGGGTGGGTGAGGACGGGCGCATCCGCATCCGCGGGCCGGTGCTCGCCCGCGGGTACCGGGGGCGCCCCGACCTCGACGCCGAGGCGTTCCACGACGGCTGGTTCTGTACCGCTGACCTCGGCCGTTGGGCGCCCGACGGGCGGCTGGAGGTCCTCGGCCGCGCCGACGACGTCATCGTCACCGGCGGCGAGAACATCGCCCCGGCCACGGTCGCCGGGCTGCTCGCCGAGCATCCCGAGGTCGTCGAGGCTGCGGTCGTCGGCCGGTGTGACCCCGAGTGGGGCCAACGCGTCGTCGCGGTCGTCGTCCCCACCGACCCGCGCCAGCCTCCCGCCCTGGAGGGCCTCCGCCGCTTCGTCGCCGAGCGCGCCACCGCAGCGCACGCCCCCCGCGAGCTCGTCCTCGTCGATGCCCTGCCGCTGCTGGGCTCAGGCAAGCTCGACCGCGCCGCGCTGGAAGGTCTCCGCCCGGCTTTGGACCGCCTGGAGCGTCGGTGAAGCACGTCGCGTCCCCACCCTGCCTCAGCCACTGTCGTTTCCTCCGCTGGCAGGCTGTCGCAGAAACCCACTTCGCCTGATGCCGGGGGAAGCGTCATCCCAGGCGCTCCGGCAAGCTGCTGACCTGTCAACTTCCTCTGGAGACGGAGGAAACTGACAGCTCGGGTGGCCTGCGCGTCGGCGCGTCGGACGGTGCCGGGTTCGCCACAGCTCACTTTGCGACAGCCTGCTGGTGGAGGAAGTGACAGGCCAGCTCGACGAGCGCGTCGGCGCGGCGCTGCTCGGGCGTGCGGTCGTCGTGCTCGCCGCGCGGCGGCGCCAAGGGCGCGAGCGCGGTCAGCACGGTCTCGGCGCCGGCCTTGTCCAGCCTTGCCTCAAGGACCGCGCCGTCGTCGGGGGTGCGGGTGGCGTGCAGCCGGCGGGTGGCCCACGCCCGCTGTTGGCGCGCGGCCAAGCTGTCGGGGGCCACGGCGTGGGCGTAGCCGTCGACCGCGCAGCGCAGCTGGCCCGCGTCGACCTGGGCGGCCTGCTCGGCGACGAGCCGGTCCAGCCCGGCCATCGCCGAGCCCGGCAGGTCCCGCGCCGCCTTGGCGGCGGCCCGCGCGTGCGCCGGGCTGATCGTCCCGTCGGCCAGCGCCTGGGCGGTCGCCGGCAGCTGGCCCAGCCTGCAGGCGGTTTCGGCCCGGCCTGCGGCCTCGCCGAGGCTGATGCCGCAGTGGGCGGCCAGCCTAAATGTTTCTCCGACCGGGCACCGTCGGCTTTCCACGCCAAGGCACGGTCGTGCGCGCCGATCGCGAGGTGGCACAGCCCGTCGAGCCGGTCGCGGTGCGCCGACAAGCTCACGACCATCCGGCTGAGCGTGTGGTGGTCGAGGTCGTCCCAGTCGACGGCGGCCAGGGCGTCGAGCAGCGGCGCGAGCGCCTCGACAGCCTGTTGCGCCGCCGTGTCCTGGTCCACTATCGTGTCGAACATATGTACGATTATGGCACGGTGGGAGCGGGTACGCAAGGGCGAGATCCGGGCCATGGACAATCGTCTTCACGTTGACGTCGAACGCTTGCGTGAGTGAAACGAATCCCCGTAGCGCCCCGCGGATCGCCTGCGAGCCGGTCACCGACTGGCCTGGCTGCGGGATCAGCGTTACGTCTGGCCCGTACAGCGCGGTCAGGGCATCGAGATCCCCGGCGTTTTCTGCCTCGCCGAAGAGGCGACGCACCTCTCGAGGCTCGTGTGCGGACATCAGACGATCTCCGGGGCCTGGCGGGACGGCGTATCCACGCCGGTCTCGGACAGGGTGCGCCCCGTTACACCCTGGCTGGCGAGCCGCGCGTGGACCTCAGCCCGTTGGCTGTCGAGCGGTGGTGTGCTGCCATGCGGTCTCCTCGACCGGGACGCGGTCGAGCAACGGACGCCACCACGCCTCGTTGTCGCGGTACCAGGCGATGGTGTCGGCGATGCCCTGCTCGAAGGTGATCTGCGGCTCCCACCCCAGCTCCTCGCGGATCTTGCCGGAGTCCAGCAGGTAACGCCGGTCGTGCGACGGGCGGTCGGGGACGATCGTCTTGAGCGAGTCCGGCAGTCCCAGCTCATGCAGGACCAGGTCGGCGATGGTCTCGATGTCCGCCTCGATCCCACTGCCGACGTGGTAGGTCTCGCCCACTTTGCCGTCCAGCAGCACCGTCTCGACAGCCCGGCAGTGATCGCGCACGTGGAGCCACTCGCGTCGGTTCTTCGTCGATGCGTACAGCGGAAGCTGCCGGCCCTGCAGCGCACGGGTCACGAACAGGGGGATGACCTTCTCGGGGAACTGGTACGGGCCGTAGTTGTTCGAGCAGTTCGTGATCGTCACCGGCAGGCCGTAGGTGTACCCGTAGGCTCGGACCGCGTGGTCCCCGCCCGCCTTCGCGGCGTTGTACGGCGTGCGTGGCCGGTACGGCGAGTCCTGGGTGAAGGCGCCCGGGTCGTCGAGATCCATGTCGCCGTAGACCTCGCAGGTCGAGATCTGATGGAACCGCCGTACGCCTACCTTGCGAGCCGCCTCCATCAGCGACACCGGTCCCATCACGTTGGCGGAGAAGAACTCCGCCGGGCGGATGATCGCCAGGCTGTTGTGCGACTCGGCCGCGAAGTTCACGATCACGTCGACCGAGCGCTCACGCAGCAGGCCTTCGGCCAGCTCCTGGTCGCGGATGTCGCCGTGCACGAAGGTGATGCTGTCCCAGACGTCGGCCAGGCTCTCCTTGCACCCGGCATAGGTCAGCGCGTCGAGCGCGACGACGGCGTCGGCGGGATGGCGTTCGCGCCAGTAGCGGACGAAGTTCGAGCCGATGAACCCGGCAGCGCCGGTGATCAGCAACGTCGAGGACACGACAGTGGCCCTCCTTGGGCGGTCGGGTGCAAACGGTGATCATCGCCCGGTCAGGATCGCGACGTGCGTCGCATCCCGCTCGAGTGCGGCGGGAAGGGCGCTGGCGCCAGCGACACCGGCCCCCCCGCAGGACTCGCCGCGACACCGTACCAGGCGAGTCCGGCACGAGCCTGGAGCAGCTCCTCGTCGTCCACGCCGACGAGGCCCGTCACGCCTGCTCGCGGCGGCAGGTGTCGCAGTGGAGCCCGTGCGCCCAGTCTGCGAGCCTGCCCGCTACGCCCTCCAGCCCGGCCGCGAGGTCCTCCAGCGCCTCGAACAGCATCGACACGGCCCCAACGCCCATCACCCGAACCATCTCCGTCGTCGCGCGCGTCGGAGAGCACGCCGCTCGTCCTCGCTCAGCACTGTGCCGTCTCACAGCTGCAAACCTTGCCCCGGCCCGCTGTCCGGTCGATGGGCGTCAGCCCGCCACAACGTTGTACCCTGCCTCACGGCACAAGCGGGAAGGAACAGCCATGACACGCGGAGTCGACATCTACGGCACAGTGCTCCGCGAGCTGCGCGACGACCGCGGCTGGTCAGCAACCGAGCTCGCCGAGCACGCCAAAGCCGTCGCCAAAGCCAAAGGCGACCGCCAGTTCGCCCTCGACAAGCACCAGATCTGCCGCTACGAGCACAACCGGCTCCGGCCCAGCCTGCGCTCGCTGGAGTGCATGCTCACCGCGCTCGAGCCGTCGGTCGCCGACCTGCTCCGGCTCCTCCAGCCCACCGATCCGCTGTCCGCGCTACTACAGTTGACCCGCGAAGCCAAGCAGGGAGCTGAGGCCGA
>JBOGEB010000253.1:0-5349 GCA_050743125.1 Egibacteraceae bacterium | reverse complement strand
CCAAGCCGAAGCCCGCTCCGGTTTTTCACCCAGCCGAGCCAGAAGAACCGGTCTCGGCGCACCCTACGCGAGTCCACCAAACGCCCGGCAGACCCAAAACGAAACCTGAATGTTCTTCCCGATCGGGGCGACCGGGCCTGCGCTCGACCAAGCCGAGCAGGCGAAAGCGGTGTGTGCCCGCTGCCCCGTAGCCGATGCCTGTCTGGACTGGGCGCTGGCCACCGGCCAGCAGGACGGCGTCTGGGGTTGCAGGACCGAGGACGAGCGCCGCGCCCTTCGACGCCACCGGAAGCCGAAGATCCAGCGGTGACGCAATGAACAGAGAACTTGGCTGCGCAGCGTCCGAGCGTGGCAGGCTCCAAGTTGTCAGGCTGACGTGTCATGTTGGATCCGGACAGCCGCACGCCCCTGTATCAGCAGCTCGCGGAGATGCTCCGCGAGCGGATCCTCTCAAGAGAGTTGAAGGCTGGCGACCTTCTCCCTTCCGAGCCTGCGCTTGTCTCCCAGTTCGACGTGTCACGGACAACCGCGCGGCTCGCGCTGGCAGAGCTGCGCCGGGAAGGGCTGGTGGAGACGGTCAAAGGGGCGGGGACCCGGGTTCGGGGCCGCCGGTCGATCCGCCGGCTGGGCGCCGACCGCTACTCCCGCGCTGTCCGCGAGGCGGGTCTGACACCTTCGCAGGCCGACGCCGGAAAGGATCCTTCCCGCACCCATGTCATCGCTGAATTCACCGTGATGCGCGCCACGCCCGAGATCGCCAAGCGCCTCGACCTGCCGAGCCGCCAGACCGGCGACGTGCAGGAGCGCTCCTTCAGGTTCTTCGTCGACGGTGAGCCCACACAGCTCTCCAGGTCGTATGTGCCCTATGACTTGGTCGTGGGGACTGCGGTAGAAGACCCCCGCAACGAACCCTGGCCCGGCGGGACGATCGGGCAGATGGAAAGCGTCGGCGTGACCGTGACCGAGGTCACCGAAGAGCTTGAGGCCCGCTCCCCCACCGCAGAGGAGGCCCGGCTGCTGCGGCTGCCGGGCGGCGTCCCGGTGACCGCCGTCACCCGGACGATGTGGGCGGCCGGCCGGCCGGTCGAGACCGCCGACATCTTCAGGGCAGCCGACCGGATCAGGCTGTCCTACCGGATCCGGGTGGACTGACCCCCCCTCCTCCGGCTCTCTCCCTGGCCCGGCCATCTCTGATCTGTACGGACAGCCCTACAGATTATGGAGGCTGTGGTGAAGCTGAGGGTGGACACGTCCGAGTTGACGTTCCTGGTGGCGGCTGCGCCGGTGCCGGCGCGCGGCTACGAGTCGGGCCGGGTGAAGCTGGAGGACGGGGTGGCGTTGTTCTCGGTCCGGGTGGTCGCGATGGACCCGGGCTCGGGCGACGCCGAGATCGTCAACGTCAAGGTCCCAGGCGAGCCGGTCGGGCTGGCACCCGGCCAGCCGGTGGCGCTGCCCGAGCTGACCGCCCAGCCGTGGTCAATCGGCGACAAGTCCGGGGTGGCGTTCCGCGCGGTCGGCGTCCAACCCGTGACCGCCGCTGCTGGTGTGCGTAACGGCGGGAAGGCCGGGTGATTTGTCATGGCCGAGGCGCATTCGCGGCTGGACCGACGTAGACGCAGGCACCGCAGCGTGCGCGCTCGAGCCGCGTAACCGGCGCATGGCACGCACGACGGCGGGGTGGCGGTGACGGCCGCCGCGGTCGCCCCCGAACGGTCGGAGGTCTGCGCCGAGACGTGCGGCCACGGCGGCTGCGACGCGGTCCGGCAGGTCGCCGGCACGCTGTGCGCGCTGTGCGGCGAGCCGATCGGCTGCGCCGCCGGGCTGCTCCGCCAGGCCGGCTGGCGGCTGCTCGGCCACCGCGCCTGCGCGCTCGCCGACCTGCACGGCTGGGAGCGGATCGGAGGGGAGGCGAGCACCCGATGAGGCTGATCGAACGCCCGCCGGCCACACCTCGCAGACCGGGGACCTGCCAGCCGTGGGAGCCGCCTGGACAGCGGCACCCGGCGGTGCGTCCGGCCGGGCTGCTCTTCGGTGTGGCCTGGCGGTGGCGGGTCGAGCTGGCCGCCGCGCCCGTCGCGATCACGGCGTGGATGTGGCTGGCCGTGATCGCGTCCCGGCCGGCCGCGGCGATCCTCACGGCCGGGCAGCCCGGCTGGGCTGGATCGAACACCGGGCCAGGCTGCGCAGACAGTGGGGGCCTGTAGGCACGCCGGGCTGGAGACGTTCAACGAGCGCACCCCAAGAGTGACCCGGATCGGCAGGGTGCCGGTCGGCGAGGTGCTGCGGGTGCGTCTGCCCGCAGGCCAACCCATCACTGATAGAGGCCCGCGCCGAGACGCTGGCCGCCTATCTCCAGGTCCGTGAGGTGCAGGTGGCCCGTGACGCGGGCAACGCCCGGCACGCCGAGGTCCGCCTGGTCCGCCGGGACGCTTTGGCCGGCACCGTGCAACTGGCCTGGCCGCATCTGGACGCCGGGCGGCTGTGCGTGTGGGAGCCGGTCCCGGGTCGGCGTCGACGAGCGCGCCCGCACGGTGACGATCAGCCTGGTCGAAGCGCAACCTGCTGCTCGGCGGCGAGCCCGGCGCCGGCAAATCGGTCGCCCAGTCGATGCTCGTCGCCACCGCCGCGCTGGACCCCGACGTGGATCTGTGGCTGCTGGACGGCAAACGCGTCGAGCTCGCGGTGTGGCGCGACTGCGCCCGCGCGTTCGTCGGCCCGACGTGGACGAGGCGATCGACGTGCTCCGCCGACTCCAAACCGAGATGGAGCAACGGTACGAGCTGCTCCTCGACCAGCGCCGCCGCAAGGTCGAGCAGGGCGACGGCCTCAAGCTGCATCTGGCCGGCTGCGACGAGCTGGCGTCCTGCACCTCCGGAGGCGAACGCAAAGCCCGCGAGGAGCTCAACACCCTGTGCGCCGACCTGATACGCCGGGGCAGGGCCGCGGGGGTCGTCTGGATCGGCGCCGCCCAGAAACCCTCCGCCGACGTGGTCCCACCTCGCTGCGCGACCTTGTGGGCTATCGGTGGGCTTTGCGCTGCTCCACCCGTGGAGCGTCGGACACGATCCTCGGCGCGGTGACGGCCGCCGCCGGTTACACCGCGTCCGACGTCGCCGGGACCAGCGCGGCGTCGGGCTGCTGACCGCCGAAGGCGAGCAGCCGGTCAGGCTGCGCTCGTTCTGCCTGTCCGACGACGACCTCGACATCCTGGCCGCCCGCGCCCGGCGGCTGCGCGGCCCTGACGACGAACCCCGCTGCGCCCACTGCGGCGCAACCGTCACCGACACCGCCACCAGACACAAGGGGGCGGCGTAGCCGTGCGTTGGACCGCGTCCGACGAAACGGGCTGGGTCGGCGGATCTGGACTCGGCCGCCGTCACCGTGTGGAAGCTGCGCGACGCCGACCGGCTGGAAGTCGTCGAGCTGCGCCACCTGACGGCAGACCTGTGGGCGCTGCTGGAAGCCACCGCCGGCCGTCTCGAGGTGATCCTGGAAGAGCGCCGCCGGCTGCGCGAGCAGGCCCGACGCGACGAGGCCCGACGGTGAGCGTCGCGGCGGAGGTGCTGGTCCAGCGGCTGTGCCAGGCACGCGCACGGTCTGCCGCGCCCGCCGCGCCCTGCCCCCGCATCCACAGTGGGAGCCGTGGCATGAGCTGCCGCGGCAGCTCCAGCGGACCCGGCACGACAGGGCCGAGCAGCTTCACGCCGGCCAGTCCCCACACGGGTTTGCCCGCGCTCAACGGCGGCGGTGATGACCGCCGCCGTGACCGCGCTCGACGTCGGCCAGGCGCTGGCCGCCATCCTCGGACGCGGCCACGTCGCGCAGGCCGTCCAGGATCAGGCCCGCGCCGTGGGCGGCTGCGAGCACCCGATCCGCCTCCGCGGCCAGGCGAACACCGTCGACCGGGCCACCGGCGAGCCGGAGCCCCGCTGGCCCACCGGGACCCTGGCGGACGGCGTGGTCCGCACACGGTGCAACAACCGGCGCGCCTCGCGGTGCGAGCCGTGCTCGCGGCTGTGCCAACAGGACGCCTGGCAGCCCGTCGTCTCCGGCCTGGCCGGCGGCAAAGGCGTCCCCGCCTCCGTGGCCGGGCATCCGACGCTGTCCGCCACGCTGACCGCGCCCAGCTTCGGCCCCGCCCACACCCGCGTCACAGACGAGGCCGACGGGGTGCGCGAGCACGGCCGGCCCACTACCTGCATGGCCCGGCACGCCGAGGACGACCCCTGCCTGGGCCGGCCGCTGTGCATGGACTGCTGGGACTACGCGGGCGCGGTGCTGTGGAACGCGCACGCCTCCGAGCTGTGGCGGCGCACCCGCAACCGCGTCCGCATCTACAGAGAGCTGGCCGCCCTGGCCGGCATCTCCGAACGGCAGCTCCGAGCGGCAGCTCCGCCGCGACGTGTCGGTGTCCTACGTCAAGGTCGCCGAATACCAAAAACGCGGCCTCGTCCTCATCCGCCTCGACGCCGCCCGGCCCCCGGCGGTGCAGCGGCTCGGGGTGCCCTGGCGTCTCCCTCATCGCATCACCCCACCTACGGCGGGCTACACCGTCGAGCTGCTCGCCCGAGCGGTCCGCGCCGCGGTCGCGTACGTGGAGGTCGCCTACCCCGACCGCATCCTCGGAGCGGGTCAAGGGCCGAAGGCGTTCCCGCAGGGACAGCGCGCAGCACCCTTGACGCGCGCCCAGACCTCGAAGATGGAAGCCGGGGATCGGGGCACCCGGTCCCTTACCCAGCCGAAGCCTTACGCCACTGGAACAGACCGTGACGTTCGCGCTGCCCGCCGGCTGCCGGACGTGAGCCTGATCCCCCACGCCACCTGCGCCCGGTGGGGGACGCAGCTCGACATTGGCGAGATCCAAGCCGAGGAGCGGGCCAAAGTGGCCGGCCACCTCGCGAAGTACGCGACCAAGCACACCGAGCGCGTGGGCGGGCTCGACCGCCGCGTCAAAGTCGAAGACCTCGACGTGCTGCCCGTCCCGGAGCACGTCCACCGGCTGGTCGTCGCCGCCTGGCTGCTCGCGCTCCACGACCCCGGGCTGCGCACCGACCGGTGGGCGCACCAGCTCGGCTACGGCGGCCACTTCCTCACCAAGCCCCGGCACTACTCGACCACCTTCACGAAGCTGCGCAACGCGAGAGCGCGGTGGACAGCGTGGCAACGGGTCATCGACCGGTTCGATCCGTGGGAGTCGATGCGCCACACCGCCCGGCAGGCGTTGCGCAAACGCTGGGAGGTCGCCGGGTTCGGCTGGCGGCTGGAAGGCGACGCGCTGCTCGCCCAAACCATCCGACAACAAGCACAAACCGCACGCGAAGCAGCCCGAGAGACACGACACGAGCTGAC
>JBOGEB010000252.1:1335-5375 GCA_050743125.1 Egibacteraceae bacterium | reverse complement strand
CGCCTCGTCGTACGACTGGCCGGCCGGGTTGAAGACCTGGCCGCTGGCGTTGTAATACACATCGCCGTTCGGAAGCAGGTGAAGGCGCGGGAACAGCGGCAACGAGCGGCTCGCTGAGGGGGGGTTCGTCGACCACTTGCCGGTCTTGACGGCGTAGGTCTCGGTCTGAACGACGTTGCGACCGGAGTCGAGCGGGCGGGCGGGATAGACCGGCTTGAAGAGCTTCGTCACCCCGCTCGCCACGAGCTGGTCGCCGTTGGGCAGCGACACCAGGGTCGGGTACCAGCGGGCGTAGCGCATCTGGCCACCGGCCGTCCATCGGTTCGTCGCAGGGTTGAAGATGCGGGACTGCTCGAGCCCCTCCAGCTCGGGGACGCCCAGGTCGGTGCCCGGGATGCGGGGCTCGGTGTAATAGTTCGTCCCACCGGTGGCCAGCAGCCGGCCGTCCGGCAGGAAGTTCACGTCGGCGCAGAAGAGCGCCTGGTCGTTGTAGGCGAACTCGGGCTGCTCCGCGTCGTTCAGGGGTCCGGGGGGCAGGAGCGGCTCGGTGTCGACGGGACCGGCGGCCGTGTTGGCGCGGACGGGCCTCGGCCGGCTCCATTTGGGCTTGCCGCCGGACAGGTCGAGCACGCGGCTCTGGTCGTTGATCGACGTCTGACCGAACTCCGCGAGGGCCACGAGCCTGACGCCTTCGGTGTTCTCGAGGGCGTTGAAGTACAGAAGGCGGTCGTCGCGGAGCAGGGCGATGGTCACCGCGGCGGGCTTGCACTTCGGGAACTTCGGGTCTTCGCCCTTGACGCACTTCTGGTGGGTAGGCCGGCCGTCGATCGTCGGCTCGACGAACGGCTGGCTGAACCTCCCCACCCGGGCGGGATCCTCCGCGACCGCAGCCCCCGGCAACAGCGTGCCGACGAAGAGGAGGCACAGGACGCAGATCGTGAGCAGGCGGGCAGGCATGGCACCTCCAGACCGGTCGGGTGCATGGGGCACGAGGCTGCGGGGACTGCCTTGCCCGGACATCGCTCCACCGAATCCGGGCACTGGCGCCCCGACGGACGCGATCTGATAAGATATCAAAGATATGGATAGAGCAAGTAATTGACGGATAGAGCGCACGGGGATCCGCAGGTTGGCGGTGCACCATGCGTGCCACGGCGCGTTCCCCCTTACGGGGGTGTGGGATACGCGCGCCGACGCCGGGGGGGTTACCCTCGCCCGGAGCGGGAGCGGCTGACGATCCAGGCGCCGCCGGCCACGAGGAGCAGCACCGCGCCTATGACCATTGCGGGGACCGGCCAGCCCGTCGGCCGGTGGCGCGTGATGGCGGCCGGGGGCTCGGGAGACACCGGCTGCGGGGCGGACGACGGGGAGGGGACCGGGATGACGAGCGGTGCGGCGGCTGACGCGGCCGGCTTTGGCGGCGCGGTCGGCTGGGTCGCGGACACCGCTGGCGGAGCTGGGACACCGGTGACCGCCGCCGCGAGATCCACACGGCCGAGCCCAGAGCCGACCCGGACCGCCGCGCCGACGAGGCGTGCCCGCGCCTGGCCGGCCGCGAGCCCCTGGCCACGAAGGATCGCCGCGCCAGCGGCGACGATCGGCGCCGCGAACGAGGTGCCGTCGGCCTTCGCGTACCGACCCCCGTTCCAGGTCGAGAGGATCTCGACCCCGGGAGCGAACAACACCCGTGCGTCGCGATTCGAGCGCGGCCAGACGTGATCCGACCGGTCAGTCGCGCCAACCACGAGGACGGGCAGGTCCTCACGGTACGGCACGGCGTCCCTTCCGTCGTTACCCGCCGCCACGACGACCAGGACGCCAGCCTCTGCGGCCGCGCGGATCGCCTGCTCGACCTGCGCATCGACGAGCCCTTCAGCTCCCCGCCTGCCGCTGGCGCCCGCACCGTCATGCGTGACGGCATCGGCAAGGCTCAGATTGATCACGCTGGCCCCATGGTCCGCCGCCCAACGGATCCCGGCGGCGACGGTTGCGGGCGTGCCCCGACCCTCGGCGTCGAGCACCCGCACGGGCATGAGCCGGGCACTGGGCGCCACCCCAGCGACGCCCTGCCCGTTGCCTGCGGTCGCCGCGATGATCCCGGCGACGAGCGTCCCGTGGCCCTGCGGATCGTCCGGCACAGTGCCCTCGTCGACCAGGTCGACGCCCTCCACGAGGCGGTCACGGAGGTCGGGGTGCTCAAGGTCGACGCCGGTGTCGAGGACTGCGACGACCACGCCACCGCCCCGTCCTCCGCCCCACGCCGCCGCGGCGCCCACCTCGGCGAGATGCCACTGCTGAGGCGCGAGCGGATCGGAAGGGGCCGCCGCGCCGAGGGGCGCGAGGACCAGGAGCGCAGTCGCAAGCGCCCGTCCCACCGGACTGCATCGACTAGTGGCCCAAGCGGAAAGTTCCGTTGACTGTGAGGGGGTCCGGAACCCCAGAGGGGACCCTGGGGACGCCCCCGGTGGCTGTGAGGGGGTCCGGGAGGACGCCCCCGGTGGCTGTGAGGGCCCGGGCGGATCACTAGCTCCGTGAAGGGTGGGTGGGTGGGGGAGGTCGGCGCGGTCCGACCCACTCCGAGTTGGGCGGAGCTCGGGCCCCCTTGCGCTCACGCAGTCACGACGAGCGAGTCGCGGTGGATGACGGCGCGCCGATAGGCGGGGCCGAGCTGGACGGACAACAGCTTCGTCGACTGGCCCCGCACACGCAGGACGTCGTCTCGGCAGTAGGCGACGAGCCCCCGAGCAACGACCCGGTCGTCGGGCCCGACGACATCGACGGCGTCACCGGCCTCGAAGTCGCCGACCGCGTCGACCACGCCCGCGGCGAGCAAGGAGGACCCACGCTCGACCAACGCCCGTACCGCGCCTTGATCGACGATCACCGCGCCATGCGGGATGGGCGCGAAGGCGATCCAAAGCTTGCGTCTTGACGGTCGCTTCCGGGCCGGCGGGAACCACGTGCCGATGTGCGCGCCGCCGACGACGTCGGGAATGACGTCAGGGCGTCGCGCGTTCGCGATCACCGCGTGGGCACCGCTGAACGTCACGATCCTCGCGGCCTCGAGCTTGGTCGCCATGCCGCCGCTGCCCAGCTCTGAGGGCTCGCCGTAATGGTGGTCACCGAGCATGCCGAGGTCGTCGACGCGCTCGACGACGGGCAAATCGTCGCTGCGGCGGGGGTCGCCGTCGAGCAGTCCCTCGACGTCCGAAAGGAGCACGAGGAGGTCGGCGCCGAGCATGCTCGCGACCAACGCGGCGAGCCGGTCGTTGTCGCCGAACCGCAGCTCGTCGGTGACGACGGTGTCGTTCTCGTTCACGACCGGCACCGCGCCAAAGTCGAGCAGCGTGTCGAACGTGTTCCGCGCGTTGAGGTACCGGGCGCGGTCGACGACGTCGCTCGGCGTGAGCAGGACCTGGCCGCACACCAGCGCATGCAGCGCGAACGACGCCTGGTACGTGTGCATGAGGATGCCCTGACCGACGCTCGCGGCGGCCTGGAGCCACGGCAGGTTCGTCGGCCGGCGTGGCAGGCCGAGCGGGCCGAACCCGCAGGCCACCGCCCCGCTCGACACGAGCACCACCGCGACGCTCCTCGCGCGGAGCGCCGCGATCTGCGCGCACAGATCAGCGACGAGGCAGCCGTCGAGCCGGCCCGACTCAGCGCGCAAGCTCGAACTCCCGACCTTGACCACGACCCGCTTCGGCGGCGCAAACCGAGGGGCCCTCATGTCGGACCCACCGCTGGCGCTAATGTCGGACCCACCGCTGGCGCTGATGGGTTGGCCCTGGGACGTCTTCCTCGTTGGAGCACGAGTGGTCCAAGCGGAAAGTTCCGTTGACTGTGAGGGGGTCCGGAACCCCAGAGGGGACCCTGGGAACGCCCCCGATCGCGGTGAGGGGGTGCGGGGGGACGCCGCGCAAGGCGGAGCGCTCCGCGCGGGTCGCGCCGTGTGCTGGTTGTCCTCAGCAACGCCGCGAGGCGGGATGCTTTGCGCACGAATGCCACGGGTTTTTCCGTGCGGACCATCTAGCGCAGAT
>JBOGEB010000252.1:0-1235 GCA_050743125.1 Egibacteraceae bacterium | reverse complement strand
CGCCGCGCAAGGCGGAGCGCTCCGCGCGGGTCGCGCCGTGTGCTGGTTGTCCTCAGCAACGCCGCGAGGCGGGATGCTTTGCGCACGAATGCCACGGGTTTTTCCGTGCGGACCATCTAGCGCAGATCCTCGTCGTCGGTGTCCGGTCCGGGCTGGCCGCCCTCGGGCTCGAAGTCGAATACCTGGCCGGCGATCTCTACGGCGTCGCCGCGACGCGCGCCTGCCTTGGTGAGCTCCCGCTCGACCCCGGCGCGGAGCAGCCGTCCCTGCAGGTAGCGGACCGCCTCCGGGTTGTCGAGGTCGGTCATCGCGACCCACCGCTCGACCCGGTCGCCCGTGACCCGGAAGCCTCGACCGGTGGCCTCCACCGTGAAGCCGTTCCCGCCAGCGGGGCGGAGAACGGGCCGCGCGGCTTCCAGGTCGACCTCCTCGACGGCTGCATCGGCGCGCACCTTGGTCACGAGCTGGGCGAGCCGATGGCGGAGCCGGTCGAGCCCCAGCCCGGTCACCGCGCTGCCCACGAGCACCTCCCACCCCTGCGCGACAAGGTCCTCGTGAACCAGCTCGGCGGTGTCGGGGTCAGCGTCGGCCTTGTTGCAGAACACCAGCGCCGGGCGCTCTACGAGATCCGGCTTCCAGGCGCGGAGCTCGGCGAGCACCTTGGCGAGGTCCTCGCGCGGGTCGCGCTGCTCATCGCTGGCGCAGTCGAGTACGTGAACGAGCACGCCGGCCCGCTCGACGTGGCGGAGAAACCGGTGGCCGAGACCGCGGCCCTCGCTCGCGCCCTCGATCAGCCCGGGGACGTCGGCGACGACGAAGTCGACGGCCGGATCGAGAGCACGGACGACGCCGAGGTTCGGGACGAGCGTGGTGAACGGGTACTCGGCGATCTTTGGCCGGGCCGCGGACAGCCGGCTGATCAGCGACGACTTGCCGGCGTTCGGGAATCCGACCAGGCCGACGTCGGCGGCGAGCTTGAGCTCGAGCACGATCCACCGCTCCTCGGGCGGCTCGCCACGCTCATGGAAGGACGGCGAGAGGCGGCGGGCAGTGCGGAAGGCCGCGTTGCCCCGCCCACCCCGGCCTCCGGACGCGGCGACAACCTCGTCGCCCGGGCGGACCAGGTCCGCGATCAGCTCGCCCTCCGCAGCCTTCGGGGCCGCTCCCCCGGACCCCCCCACGGTCCTCTGGAGCGTGGGGGGATCCGCCACAGTGTTCGCGACCGCACCCCCGGA
>JBOGEB010000251.1:0-5378 GCA_050743125.1 Egibacteraceae bacterium | reverse complement strand
GGTCTGGGCGGGTCGGAGTATGTGTGGCGGGTGCACGGGCGGGTGGCTGGCCGTCCGCCGCGGGTGGATCTTGACGAGGAGCGTCGTCTGCACGGGCTGCTCGTCGAGGCGGCGGGCTGCGGGTTGTTGGCCAGCGCGCATGACGTGAGCGTGGGCGGGTTGGTGGTGGCGGTGGCTGAGTGCGCGCTGCCTGGCGGGTTGGGCGTCCGGCTGGTGTCTGAGGGCGGGGTTGCGGCGTGTCAGTGGCTGTTCAGCGAGTCTCCGACTCGGGTGGTGGTGAGCGTGCGGCCGGCGGACGCGGGTCGCCTGGCCGGCCTGTGCGCGGCGCGGGGTGTGGGCTGCCGGCGTTTGGGGGTCGTGCTTGCTGAGCCGTGTTTGGAGTTCGGCGGTGTGCTCACCCTCGACCTGGCCGAGGTCCGCCGGGTCTACGAGCAGGCGTTGCCCGCCGCGCTCGGCCAGTGATGGCGCCGCCGGGTTTGGGACGGCGACGAGATCCGCGACGCCCTGGCCGAGGCAGCATGCCAGGGGTGAGGTCTGTGGTGGACGTGAAGGCCGCTGACGCTTGGGATGCTGAATATGCCGCCGGCCGGTACGACGGCGAGCCGCCGGTGGCGTTCGTCAACGACGTCATCGTGGCGGCCAGGAACCTCACCGCTTGGATGAACACGAACAGGCGATATCGTTCATCCCAGTCGGCGCCATTAACGAGAGCGTGAATCCGCTCATGGAGCCCACACTGTTCACCTCCTCCGCGCGGGGACGGGCGCGAAAGACGCTCGACGGGTACACGGCGTTCTTCCCGAGTCCCCTGCCCCGACACATGGACCTCGCCGCCGCCACCGTATTGCGGCTGGACGAGGCGACCGCCGCGGTCAACCGGCTCGCTGGGGCGGGTCGCCTGCTCCCGAACCCCGGCCTGCTCGTCGCCCCGCACGTCCGCCTGGAGGCGGTCCGCAGCTCGAAGATCGAGGGCACCCAGGCGACGGTGTCCGACCTGTTGCGGTACGAGGCGGGAGCGGGCCCGGAGGGGCTTCCCGGCGACGTCCCCGGCGACGTCTTGGAGGTCGTCAACTCCATCGAAGCGCTCGATCACGGTGTGACGCGACTCCGCAGCGGCTTCCCCCTGAGCCTCCGCTTGATCCGCGAAGTTCACGAGCGCCCTGCTTCAAGGGCCGGGGAGGGGTGCAGGCTCCTGGCGAGTTCCGCACCTCTCCCAACTGGATCGGCCCGCCCGGGGTGCACCCTGGCCGAGGCGACGTTCGTGCCGCCGCCCGTGCCAGAGATGCTCGACGCGCTCTCCGACTTCGAGCGCTTCCTCCACGAGAACGGCCTGCCGCTGCTGATCCGGCTCGCGATGGCGCACTACCAGCTCGAGGCCATCCACCCGTTCCTCGACGGCAACGGACGGGTCGGGCGGCTGCTCATCCCGCTCGTCCTGGTGGACCGTCATGTGCTCCCAGAGCCGCTCCTCTACCTGCCAAACCGGACAGTGGGGCTCGTGGCCCGCCTTCTTCTTGCGTGCGGTCGCGGTGCAGGCGCGTGACGCGGAGGACCGCACGGTGCGGCTCGTCGAGCTGCAGGCAACGACGCGCGAGAAGCTGCTTGCCGGTACGGCCAACACCACCGTCGTCCGGTTGGGTGAGTTGCTGCTCGCCCAACCGGTCGTCACCGCTGGCCGCGTGGCATCCGACCTCGGCGTCGCGTTCCCCACCGCGCAACGGGCGATCAACGACCTGGTCGCGCGCGGCGTGCTGCAGGAGATCACCGGGCGCAAGACGAACCGTGTCTACCTGGCGAAGGAGATCAGGGATGCGGTCTACGGCGAAAAGGTGCCATGATTGCAGGCCATGAGCAGCCACAATTCACTGGCGCGGATTCCGCGCATCGACGCCCTGCTGAACGCCGCGGACGGCCTGGTCGCGCGGTACGGGCGCGGACCGACGCTCGCGGCGCTGCGGGCCGCGACCGAGGCCGCGCGGTATCACCTCGCGTCCGGTGGCCAGGAGGCGCCTGACGTCGACGGGCTGGTCCAGGCCGCGGAGGCCGCCCTGGCAGCCCGACGCTCGGATCCGCCACAGGGGGTGCTGAATGCCGCCGGGGTGGTGATCCACACGAACCTTGGCCGTGCCCCGCTGGCCGAGATCGCGGTCAACGCGATCTACGACGTCGCCGGCTACTGCGACCTCGAGTACAACCTGGCGACCGGGTCCCGCGGGTCGCGCGACGCGCGGGTGGGCCCGCTGGTCGCCGACGCCACCGGGGCACAGGCCGGGATGGCGGTGAACAACGCCGCGGCAGCGCTCGTGCTCGTCCTCGCCGCCTTGGCCTCCGGCCGCGAGGTGCTGGTCAGCCGCGGTGAGCTCGTCGAGATCGGCGGGTCGTTCCGGCTGCCGGAGATCATGGCCGCCTCCGGCGCGCGGCTCGTGGAGGTCGGAACGACCAACCGCACCCGCGCGAGCGACTATCGGGAGGGCACCGACGTCGCGCTCCTGCTGAAGGTGCACCCGTCGAACTACCGCATCATGGGGTTCACCGAGGCGCCGTCGGTGGCCGAGCTCGCCGAGGTTGCGCGTGAGCGCGGGGTGCCGCTCGTACACGACGTGGGATCGGGGCTGCTCGCCGACGTCAATGACCCCTGGCTCGCCGGCGAGCCGAGCCTGCGCGGGTCGCTGGAGGCCGGAGCGGACCTGGTGCTCTGCAGCGGCGACAAGCTGCTCGGCGGCCCGCAGGCGGGGCTCCTCGCGGGGCGGGCGGACCTGATCGGCGCGTGCCAGCGGCATCCGCTCGCGCGGGCGCTGCGCCTGGACAAGCTGCGGATCGCCGCGCTCACCGCGACGCTCGACGTGCACCTGCGCGGGAAGCAGGAGCACCTGCCGGTGTGGGCGATGCTCCGCGCCGATCCGGACGGGCTGCGCTCCCGTGCGGAGGAGCTCGCCGAGCTGGTCGGCGGTGTGGTCGTCGATGGATCAACGCTCGTCGGCGGTGGCAGCGCGCCCGGCGCGGCCGTGCCGACCCCCGTCGTGCGGGTCGACTGTCCGGCGCCAGACGTGCTCGCCGCCGCCTTGCGCGCCGCCAGCACGCCGGTGATCACCCGGGTCACCGACGGCGCGGTGTGGTTCGACCTCCGCACCGTGGAAGAAAGCCTGGACGACCTGCTCATCGAGGCCGTGGAAGCCGTCCTCGAGGACTTGGAGGGCAGTCACCTGCACGGTGCAGAGGAAGTCTGAATCCACCGCGTTGCGGGGCCTGTCATCCCTGTGGCCAGGATTCGTAACGCATGCGTTACGAATCCTGGCCACAAGCTGGAGCGCCCCGGGCTGACCCGAGGCGCTCCTCTCGTTTCCCCCAAGTCAAGAGCTAGGAGATGGCCTTCTGCTTCGCGATCGCCTGGGCGAGCGGGTCAGCGAGCATCCGCATTTGGCTCGCGGCCTCACGCAGGTCGGTGTACGCATTGCTCGCGTCGCCGATCTTCTGCAGGTCGACGGCGGTCTTCAGCGTCGAGACGTGCTGCTGGATCAGCCCGCTCGAGGCGCTGGACGGCAGGCCGCCCTCCGTTATCTTCTCGAGCACGGAAGCCAGGCTGCCGACGTAGTTGGTCAGGTCGGCGACGGCCTTGTTCTGGGCCGCCTTGTCGTCCTTGGCCAGGCCCTGGGTGTAGGCCACGAACATGTCGACGTGGGAGTTCCACAGCCCGAGGAACGTGTCGGCTGTGTCCTTGCCGTAGATCGCGCCCATCGCGTTGGCGAGGTCGGCCGAGTTGCCTTCCTTCTCAGCCTGAGCGGCGGCCGTGAAGCCCGCGGTGTTGCCGCTCAAGGCGGCGCCGGTCGCGGCGCCCGCGAGGAACACGTGCTCTTGGAGCAGGCCGTTCAGGGCAGCGCCCAGGTCGGCGGCCTTGCTGTCGGCCGTGCCCGCGAAGCCCTGCTGCGCAGCGATCTGCACGGCCAGCGGCTTGGCGATCATGTCCATGTGGCTCATCGCGGTCCGAAGGTCGGTGTAGGAACCAGCCGCGTCACCGGCCTTCTGCTTGTCGATGACGGTCTTCAGCGTCGTGACGTGGCCAGCCACCAGCGGCGCAGAAGCGGTGGCGGGCAGGCCGGTGATCTTCTCCAGCGCCGCCGAGAAGCCCTTCGTGTACTGGGTCAGGTCGGCGACGGCCTTGTCCTGAGCCGCCTTGTCGTTCTTGGCCAGTCCCTGGGTGTAGGCCACGAACATGTCGATGTGGGAGTTCCACAGCCCGAGGAACGTCTCCCGGGTGTCGTTGCCGTAGATCTTGCCGAGCAGGTCGGCGAGGTCGACCGAGTTGCCTTCCTTGAGCGCCTTCGCGGCCGCGTCGAAGCCGCCGGTGTTCCCGGCCAAGGCGGCGCCGGTCGCGGTCGTGGCGAGGAAGACGTGCTCACGAAGCAGGTTGTTGAGCGTGACGCGCAGCGCGTCAGCGGTGATGGCGACCTCGGTCGGCTTCTCCGGTTCGGCCTGGGGACTCGAGTCGACGGGCGGTGGCAGAGGCGCCTCCGGCTTCGCAGCACGGCCGCAAGCAGCGAGCATGAGCAGCGCGACGAGCGCCAGGGACACGAGCTGCATACGACGCAGCAACCGTGGCATAGGGCTCTCCTTTTTCGGTGGGGGTGCAGGCAGGTCGGGGGCGATCGGGCCAACCACAGAGTCGGGGCCTGCACTACGCGAGAGAGTTCGTCACCCCGGCTGTCCAGGATTGTCCCGCGACGTAACTTTTCCTACCCCAGTCGTAGGACGTCCGGCGGCCGGGTCAATGCGCTCCTCGAGTGTCCGGACGCTGCGCGCCGTGGGCGGTGACGAAGGCGTCGAGCACGTCCAGGTCCAGCCCGTCGCAGCGCTGCAGGACGCCCCACGCGGCGAAGGCGACCTCCCCAGGCCCGAGCTTGTCGTAGCTGGTCACCGCGACACGACCCGGGAAGCGCTCCCGCACGTGGGTTTCCAGCCGGTCGCGGTCGACCGCGGACAGCTCGTGATAGGCGACCACCACCCCGCCGGCCTCCAAGACGCTGACCTGCCTCGGCTCCGACAACGGCTGGTTCGGCGGGTTGACCGCGATCGCGAATCCCCCCGAGGCGTGCCAGCCCGACGTCGGCGGCGTTGAGCTGTACGGCACCGGCGGAGGACGATCGCCGATCAGGTGCGACCCGAACTGCTGTCGCGGCAGCGCCTCTGGCGCGCACGGTCCGCTGCCCCCGGCCAGGCGGTTCATCGGCCGGGTCGACGGCTCCCCGAAGGTGACCAGCGCCACCACGACCAGCAGGACCGCCACAACCGCGACCGCAAGCCAAGGACGAGGTGCCCGGACCTTCATCGCCGACGAGCGTAACGCCAGCGGCCGCGGCCCGCGCGCCCTGCACTAGTGGTCC
>JBOGEB010000250.1:0-5383 GCA_050743125.1 Egibacteraceae bacterium | reverse complement strand
ACCGTCTACGGGCTGACCAGCATGGCAGCAGACAAGGCGAGTCCCGCCCGTCTGGCGGGCCTGGCTCGAGGCCGATGGGGCATCGCCAACGGCCTGCGCTGGGTCCGCGACGTCACGTTCGACGAGGACCGCTCCCAAGTCCGCACCGGGTCAGGCCCACGGGTGACGGCCACACTGCGCGACCTCGCGATCGGCGTGCTGCGCCTGGCAGGCGCGGCCAACATCGCCCAGAGGCTGCGCTGGGCGGCATGCCCCCCGCCCGGGCGCTCGCGCTGCTGGGCCTGTAAGCCTCTTCGTCCCACAGGCGCACACGATCAGCCAGATCTGTGCTGGCGCGCCCGTTCACGCCTCTGACACTCGTCCGCCCTGCCGTCGTCCCCCCCACGTGGCACCTCACACGCCTGCAGGCACCTCAACGCGCCCACGCTCGGACGGACGCCTCCGCGCGTCCACGAGCATCCTCCGACTTGCCGACCGCCCTGTAGGCATCTCACCCGCACCGACGCAAGTTGTCCGTTCTGTTGCCGACCCACACCCATAGCAGACTACACAGCTGTTGTTTATCGTACCCTGGGGACCGGTAGGGAGACTAGGCAAACGCCGCCCCTACCGCTATTGTTGAGTGTATATAGGTGCCGATGTTTGATGGGGTAGCGTGGGTAACCCAAAGCGCCATAATGAAGATACAGGGGCATGGAAGTGGCAGCTCCTCCACCGGCTGTTGCGAGACAGGGGGGAGCGGGAAAGGGACGTCTCCGGCAGCGTCGTGCATGCTTGGTCCGTTGGCGCCAACATTCTCGGTGACCTCTCTTGCAGCCGCTCGCACAAGTTACTGTGCGATTTAGTCGATGAGGAAGCTGACTTTGACCATAGCGTCTGGATGCGTGTCGGTGAAGACATGCATAAGGCCATGGAATATTGGAGAGACGAGCACTGGGATGCGGTCGCCCATATCCTTGATGCGGATCAGGATATGAAGGATGTCTTGAGCGTCCGGATGAGCGAGTTCGCGGAAGCTCTTCGCACAATTCACGAGACTGCGGACTTGATTGCGGAAAAACTCGCCGAAGCCAGCAAAGGAAAAAGGCATCTGCCTGACGCGCTGAGGACAGTCGTGACCCGTGACCGATAGCTTAAAAGATCTTCAGCCGACGAAGCCATCAGATTCCTCAGGATCCCAGGAGGCGGTCCTAGGGGAGGTCTTAGAGGCGCTCCCGAAGGAGCAACGTGAACTCTTAGTCCAGGTGGTCGCCCAAAGCCACCGCGGCCCCCTTCCTCCTGCTGAACAGTTCGCCATGTATGAGGCCGCCTGCCCCGGCGCTGGCCGAGAGATCCTCGACGGATACCGTGAGACCCGGCGTCATTTTGCCAAGATGGACAGAGCGGTAGCTAATACCGCTCGTTTATCACTCATCCTCACATGGCTATTGATCTTGGCCGTTCTTGGTTTGGCCGCCTACTTTGGGACGACAGGTCAGGAGTGGTTGGCAGCCCTCTTTGGTATTGGTGGCCTGGTACCAGTCCTGCTGGCCTTACTACGTGGTGGCGGTGACTGGACTGGCCGCCGCAACGCCAAGTAGAACGAAACATCAAAAGCAGTTGGCGTCTGAGTACCGCGGTCCAGCGAGCACCGTCAGTGTTAGCTTCCGTGAGTCCCTGATCTTCGGTATCCCCGGCTCCCTGACAGCGTCCCAGGATCTACGGTTTCAGCCGATATTGTGAGGGGGCGCTGGAGCCCGGAGCGTCTCGCCGGAGACCCGGGCCTCGCTCGGTCCTTTCGGCCCGGGGTGGGCCGGAGGGGGGTTCGCGTCGGTAGCCAGAGCGTTGTGTACTGAACAGGCTTCCCATCATCGACTGCAGGTGTGTGTCGAAGAGCAGGTGATCACGCAACGCGGGAACATATTCCTGCTCACCACCGGCGCCTATGAGGCGTAAGTTGTCAATGGTCATTGACAACTGTCGGTCGCAGCGGGCCATGGCCACCTGGCGAAGACGCTTTGGGGTCCGCCACGGGTCCGAGCCCGCGGTCGCCTGCAAGTACAAGCCGATGCAGGCTTGGGCAGCACGAAGAGCAGGTAGAGGCGCGGAAGCGGGCAGGCTGTCAGCCCTTGGGCTGGAGGCCGACCGCGAGGTGACACCGGTCCTGCTGCTATCGGGGTTGTCGGTCATCGCCGTGGGCGGCGCGGGCGGTCTGGGGCACCAGCGGGAGTCCCTGATCGAGGTGGATCGCCAGCTTAAGGTCCAGCTCCCCTTGCCGTTTGGCAAGTTGGATGCCCTCGCAAGCCAGACTGGCGAACAGTTCGCAGCGACCGCCGTGCAGCGCGGTCAGGTTGCCGTGGCTACCGTGGCGGCGAGCGCCTTCACGACGAACTCGAGGCGGATCTCGAAGTCCACCTTGCCGGCGGGCGCACCGTCGATGAGCAGCTCGACGTAGGGATGATGCTCTGAGGTGATGCGGTGCGTCGCCAGGTCAACGACCTGGCGGGTTCCGGGAGCGGCCAGGGTGGAGCGGGCGGCCTCTGTGAGAGCGGCGTGTTTGCGCCATCCGGCAGCGAGGATGTCCACGAAGTCGAAGTCGGCGAGGTCGGCGCCGACACTGGCGACCTCCTGACTTACGGCTTTGCGTCCCGCAGACGACAGGCTGCCCAGCACCCCACCGAGCGAGCGGGCTATCCCGGCGTCGTGCAAAGACTGGGCCAGCGTCTCGGGGGTGTCCTTGTCGTCGCCGAAGAGGAAGCAGCGGGCGGTGAACGGACTCGCAGCGGTCTGGGTGCTCATCAGGTCACCTCTTCCAAGGACTGTGTGCCGGTGTCGTACTGCGGGGCGATGGCCACCGTCGGGCTCGATCCGTTCTTTGCCGTCTGGACGCTGAGTTGCGCGGGGGGACCCGGATGCGGTGCGGCCCGGACATGCTCACGCACCCACCGGCGGTCGCGACGTCTTCGTAGCGCGAGGGCCACCGTGCCCATGAGCGCCGCGCCGGTCAGGATCAACGTCCACAAGCCGGCGCGGGAGGCTCCGGCGGCGCCTTGCGGCAGCGGTTGCCAGCTGGGCTCGCGGTCGGAGGCCGGGTTGGTGGTGAGCTGGGTCTGCGCGGTGCCGTCGGCGTTCATGACGAAGATGCCGCGGTTGTCAGCGCGTCTGCTCTCGAAAGCGATCTTGGTCCCGTCGGGTGACCAGGAAGGATTAGCGGCACCGACCGCGAGTCGTGTCTGCGTAACCGGGTCAGCAACACCCACGACGAAGACTTCGGGCGCGTCGAGACCTCTTCGAAACGCGATCTTGGTCCCGTCGGGTGACCAGTCGGCTTCATAGTCCTCGGGTCCGCTGGTGAGCTGCTCCTCACTGTCGTCAGCAACGTTGAGCACGAAGATCTGGGTGCCGCCAGAGCTGGTCGCTCGCGAAAAGGCCATCCGGGTGCCGTCGGGTGACCAGGCAGGCTCACCGCCACCGAAGCCGCCGGTGAGCCGCCTCTCGCTTCCGTCAGCGACGTTGACGACGAAGATCTGGGCAAGCTCGCGGCTGAAAGCGATTTGGGTGCCGTCCGGTGACCAGGCGGGGGTGAAGTCCTGTGGGCCGCTTGTCAGCGGTTGCTGGCCAGTCCCGTCGGCGTTCATCACCCAGATCCGGGCGGAAGCCTCCTGGCCGAGAAAGGCGATCTTCGTGCCGTCAGGCGACCAGGACGGCTGCTCGGAGTCCACAGCCGCTTCACTCGTCAGCCGTTTTGCTTCCGTGCCATCTGTGTTGACAGTCCAGATCTCGTGCCCGCCAAGACTGCTCACCCTCACAAACGCGATCTTGCCGTTGTCCCCTGCCACGACTGCATGAGACACGCCGGCCAGCAGCACCGCCGCCAAGGTCGCGCTCGCCACAAGCGTAAGGCTCGCGATGATGCTGGTACGTCGCAGAATGTGACCTATGGTCTCGAAGGTCACATAACGGTCGTTTCGCACAGTACCATTACCCGCCGAAGATGGATTGCAGATACCCCCGCATCCAGGTCCCGCCTCAGAGGAGTCTACATCACGATGGCTCGCCCGCTTGACCACTTTCTACTTTGCCCTGACCGGCAACCGTGCGCCGCCTACGCGTCCATCGGCTTCCGCCGCCCCCCTCGCGTCCCTTCTGGCAGCAGCCGATACCAGAGGGTTGGCTCTGTCCCCACCATCGGGCGCGATATCGACATGTCTGCGTTGGTCCTGGACTGGTTGGACGCACCAGTCCTGCTGACGTCTATAGGCGGCGTACCCACTTCACCTTTTAGGGGATCGGTCTTGTTCTGGCCGGCAACGCCGACCAGGACAGTTGGCGTCTCAGTAGGCGGTTACCAGCATCGAACGCGCGCTCGGTGCTCCTCCTCGAGCGCGTGCTGCCGTCTCCGCAGGAAGAACTCAGAACCTGTGCGGCCGATCTCTGTCAGCCGTGGATCGTCGCTGGCGGCGAGGTGCTCGCAGTAGTCGATGAATTCCCCGTACCGCTCGGAGTCCGGGCCGTCACATGCTCCGAACTCAAGCATGTCCACGATCTCGAGCGCTGTGGCTCCCCGGTCCAAGAGGATGGGTCCCAGTGTCTCGAAGTATGGACCACGATGCTCGCTCTCGATTGTTCCAAGTGCCTCTTTAGACTCGATGATGTCCCAGTCGATCAGCTCCGCGGCCCACGAGGGGTCGTCGGCGAGCGTCGCTTTGACCAGCCAGCGGCGGTCCGGACCCCCCGTACTGTCGGAGCAGTCGCAATCGATGATCACGAGGCAAGGCCGCGACTCGTTCAATGAGGTCGGATGACAGCCGCTCCCCAGTCCTCGTACTTGCGAGATGCCGCGCAAACCATGCAGCCGCAAGATCGGGATCGAGTCTTGCGAGCTCGCGCAGGATCTCTCCGAGCCAGTAGGCTCGGCTGACGTCCCGGTCGGCGGCGGACGCCTCAAGGAATGCTTGTGACCACAGTGGCCACCAGTCGGCGGGAACCTCAGGGCCCTGGCGGGCAGTACCGACGCTGAAACACATGGCTGTCTGTCCACGAATAATCGCCAGAGGATGGCTCAGCAGGCTGCGGACCACGTGGTCGGGGTCACTTCTATCGCAGACGATGCGCTCGATCCGGTGGGCGTCGTCCTCGGTCAAGGCCGCGAGGACGAAGTCAACGGCTTTCTGATGCGCCTCCTGCCCGAGCGCTGCCGAGATGGCGGTGCCGCGGCACGTTGGATCATTGAGTGCTGGTTCGAGCCAGCGCATCGCTGTGTCAGGGTCACGCCGCAAGGATGGCGTGAAGAGCTGGCTGAGCGCCGCGGGTTCGTCGGAGAATCCCAGCGTTAACGCCTGGACGGCCCATTCCGTCGGGTCTTCTGCCTGCTGTCCCAGCTGTTGGAACAGGAGCCAGAACC
>JBOGEB010000249.1:0-5386 GCA_050743125.1 Egibacteraceae bacterium | reverse complement strand
CCCCGCTGACCTCGTCACGGCCGGTCGTCAACAGCCGTGCGTCGGCCAACGCCTTGACCACCGCCTCCACATCCGACTCCTCGTCTGGCCGGGTGACCAGCTCGTCCATCCGCGCCCGCCGGCGGGTGTCCTCACCGCCCTCCCCGGGCTGAACCAGACGCAACAGCACCCGCCGAGCGACCCGCCGCTGCACAGACGTCAAGCCCTGGTAGACGGCGTTGGCCCGCTGCGCCAAACCGCCCTCCACCCCGCCAGCGGCCACATACGCCTCCAGCGTGAGCATCCGCCCCGCCCGGCGCTGCCACACCTCCAACAACACGTACTCCAACAGCGGCAGACCGCCCGGCAGGCCAACCACATCGCGCAGAACCATCGCAGCCAGCCCGGCCTCCAGCTCCAGGCCCACCCGCCAAGCCGGCCGCTCGATCACCTGACGCAACCCGTCACGGTCGAGCGGGCCGACCAGGAACTGTCGCGCGGCCACCAACGTCCGCAGCTGCGGACACTCGGCGCAGCGGTGGTAGAAGTCGGCGCGCATCGCCACGACCACCACCACCCGGCCGTCGGGGATCGTGGACGCGTAGCACAAGTTGGCCACAAACGCCGTGCGCTCGGCCTCGTCAGCGCACAGCGTGAAGACCTCCTCGAGCTGGTCGACGACCAGCACCAGCCGCTCGTCCGCGGCCCGGTCGGCCAGGGCCAGCGCGACCGCCAGGTCCAGGCTGCGCTCGTCAGCTCGCAGCCCGTCGAGGGTGCGCTGCATCGACTCGCCCGGGAACAGCCGTACCAGCTGGGCGGCAAGCACCTCCAAGGGGCGAGCCCCAGGGGTGACGACCCGAACGGTCCAGGCGGCGCTGCCAGGCAGGGCGCCCTGTTTGAGCGCGGGAACCACCCCCGCGCGCACCAGCGAGCTCTTGCCGCAGCCCGACGGGCCCAGCACCGCCAAAAACCGGCTGGCTCTGAGCTTTTCGACCGCCCGTGCGACGTCGTCGTCGCGGCCGAAGAAGAGCTCGGCGTGCTCCTCGTCGAAGACCTCCAGCCCCCGGTAGGGACAGCGGTCGTCGCGTGCTCCGGGAGGTACGGGAGGACGGGCGGCAACACCCGTGACGGCGGCCACCAGGCTCTGAAAGTCGCTGGGGTCGTCGACGCCGGCGCGGAGGTCGACCCACTGACGGTTCGCGAGGAACGCCAGGTTGGGATCGTCCGGCTTCGGGGCATCGGGCAGCAGCACCATGAACAGGCGGAAGTCGGGATCTTTGGCTGCCCGGTCCTGAGCGACCTCCAGCTCCTCACGAGCCCAGCCGCGCAGACCGTGGGCGCCGACAAAGACCGCGCAGGCCCTCGACGTGTGAAGGCCCTGGGCGATCTCCTGCTGCCAGGTGTCCCCTCCGGTCAGCGCCCACCGGTCCAGCCAGGGGTTGACCCCGGCGTCTCGCAGCCGCTCAGCGATGCGCTCGACAACACCGCCGTCGGCATTGTTGTGCGACAGGAACACGTCGAAACCGTCCGCCACCACCAACACGAAGTGTAAGTCGCAGCCCAACACCGCGTGATCCCCGCTGGAAACGTACTGCTGGGACCGCTACCGGGCCGCCGCACGGTGGGGCAGGTCAGCAACGGTGCCCGTCAGCGTGGGTTGGTGCTTGGAACGTCACGGTCGCCACGACGGCGAGCCCGGGGACAGTCATATGAGGACAAACAGGGCCAGACCCGTTGGGTGACCGAGATCCAAGCCGAACAGGTCTGCCCCAGCTTGCGCTGGGCGCAAGCCAAGCCCCGCAAGATCACCCGCCACTACGACGACCGCGAACCCCGCAGCAGCAGCGTCAGCCCCGGTCGGTGTCCCGCCGTCCGTCGATGACGACGACGTGCCGTTCTAAGGCTGACGGGGGCATGCACGCAATGAGCCTGTCGCAGGCCATCCGCCGGACAAGCGGGCATGGGGGAACGCGCCGCAACGCCTGCTGCCTGCATCACCTCAGCGGCCACGTCCTCCTGCACGCCCTTCCGTCCCCGGCACTGGCGCTGCCAAATCCGAGGCTGTCCTGGCGGCGACCCTTGGGAAGCGGAGTGGGGTTACGAGCAGCTCGAGGGCACCGATGCTCAGGAAGCGGCCTGATGTCCCGGCCGTTCGTCGTGAGCGTGCGGCCCGCGACGCGCCGGCGCAGGCTGCCGAGCCGCTGTCCCCGGCGGAGGCGCGGGCGTTGATCCGGGCGGCCAGCCCCCGCCCTCGAGCCTGCCGACATCGACCTGGCCCAAGGGGTGATCCGGATCCGGCATGGCAAGGGAGGCAAGACGCGCACGGTCGACAGCGACCCCAGCTCGTGCGCGATCATCCAACGCTGGCTGGACCTCCGCCGTCGGCGCGGGATGCGCTCACCGGCGCTGCTCACCGGCGCTGCTCTGCACGCTGGGCGGACGGCCGCTGCAGCATCGCTGCGTCCGCGCGATGCTGTCCCGCTACGCGACGCGGGCGGGAATCGACAAGCGCGTGCATCCGCACGGGCTGCGCCACACCCACGCCGGTGAGCTGGCCGCCGGGGAGCAGGTGTGGCTCAAGCGGCTCAGCACCAGAAACCTCGATCGCAGACCCGCTGGGGGGCATCGGCCGACGAACCACGCCCCCCAAAGGGCCGGCTATCCACAACCGAACAACGCGTATGTGACTCGAGCTCGAGTTCACCCCAAGATGGTTCCTGGACATCCAGAGCAAGGGGGAGGAACGGGGACATGCCGAACACCGCCCACTACAGTCGAATGGTGACGGAAGAGCCCAAGAGCGCCTGTGATACTGCACCCGTGTCACCCGTAGGGGAGTCGCTGACGGTAGCCGGCCTGTTCGCCGGCGTCGGCGGTATCGAAGTCGGATTGCGCGAGGCCGGGCATGTAACCGAGCTGCTCTGCGAGGTCTGGGAGCCGGCTCGCGCGGTGCTGACCGATCGCCTGGTCGGCATCCCCTTGGAGCGCGACGTACGGGAGCTGCGGTCGCTGCCCGCGGTCGACGTGGTTTCTGCGGGGTTTCCTTGCACGGATCTCTCACAGGCCGGTCGCACTGCTGGCATCAGCGGCACCAACTCGGGTCTCGTCGGAGAGGTTTTCCGGCTTGTGCGAGGCAGCCGGCCGCGATGGCTGCTGCTGGAGAACGTACGCAACATGATCCCGCTCGACGGCGGGCGGGCGATGCGCTACCTCGTCGATGAACTCGAAGCGCTCCGCTACCAATGGGCCTACAGGCTGGTCGACTCCCGGTTCACCGGCGTGCCGCAGCGCCGACATCGCGTGCTGTTTCTCGCCAGCCGTACGGAGGATCCCCGCGATGTCCTGCTCATCGACGATGCCGGGGAGCGGCCCGAGGAGTCCTACAGAAGCGACGCGTTCGGCTTTTACTGGACAGAGGGTCTGCGCGGGTTGGGCTGGGCGCGCGACGCCGTTCCACCGCTGAAGGGCGGATCCACGCTCGGCATCCCGTCCCCCCCCGCGGTCTGGGTGCCTCGAGCCGAGGCCGGACGACGGCTTGTGACCCCGTCGGTCACGGATGCTGAGCAGCTTCAAGGGTTTCCGCCCGAGTGGACGGCAGCTGCCTGCAACGGTCCAGGCCGAGGACCTCGGTGGAAGCTGGTCGGCAACGCCGTGACCGTCGGAGTGGCTCGCTGGGTCGGCGATCGACTCGCACGTCCGGGGCGATACGACTCCTGTAAGGATCGGGAACTGGCTCGCGCCGACCGCTGGCCCCATGCCGCATGGGGCCGGGACGGCCGCCGCTGGGCCGCGCACGCTTCGCTGTGGCCCCGCCACGATTCCTACCGCCATATCGGCGATCTCATGGACCTGCATGCCGCCGAGCCGCTCTCCCGTCGCGCAGTGGCCGGGTTCTGGGAACGCATGAACCGCAGCCAGCTGCGCTTCGTAGAGGACTTCCGCCTCGACGTCAAGGAACATGTCGAGATCACCGACGGCCAAACTCGGCTTGCTGTCTGATCAGGGTCGTATCGCTGTGCATGTCTGCCGGGTAGGGTGCGCGTTCGAGGTGAGGAGGAACCGACAAGGTGCACGCGCCCGACATACTCGTCCGCACACTGACGCGGCCCGCCCCGATGGGACCCAGCCACACCGAGTGGCAGTACCACTCACGTAGCGACCGTCACTCCAAGGTCGCCTGCTGGGGCGTGTTCTTCGACCTCCTGCTGACCAGCGGCCTGCTACGAGCGCACGTAGCGAACGGACGCGTAGTGTTCGGGGTGAACCATGCCATGCACGACTTCGTCCACGACCAGCGCAAGGACCTCGACCTGGTCATCGCACGCCCAGCCAACGGCCCGACCAGTCGATGAGCGCGAACCCTGACGGATTTGGCCGAGTCTTACGGCATGGACCTCACGCCCCAGCAGCAGCGCCAGCTCGACCAGTTGCCGGCAGCGGTCGAGGGTCCGGTCGGCTCGGTGCTCGTCGCCATGGAGGCCAAGGCCTGCATGACCGAACACGGCAAAGCTCTCCCTCGCCTCTACGACGAACTCAACTCGAGTCACCAGATAATCCACGCCGCCACCAATCAAGCGCTTGCCGTGGGGTTCGTGATGGTCAACGCCTCGACCGAGTTCGTCAGCCCCGGCCGTAACTCCGGTCTCCCCGCAGGCGCTCCTCCGGTCGTGTCGATCCACAGACAGCCCTCGGCAGTCGCGCGCACCATCGAGAAGGTCAAGATGCTCCCTCGTCGCAGCGACACCTCCTCCCGTGGCTACGACGGGCTCGGTGTCGTCGTCATCGACATGCGCAACGACGGGAGCCGAGTCCGACTCTCCACCGCCCCGCCAGCGCCCCAGCCCGGGGACATCTTCCATTACCGCTCGATGATCCGCCGTATGGCCAGCGAATACGATTCCACCTTTCTCCGGATTTGAGCCATGCCCGGTCCGAGTCCTTCGAGCGAGACGGCTCGTCGCCGGATGGCCCGCCAACGCCGTCGCGACACCCTGCCAGAGATGGCTCTCCGTCGGGCGCTGCATGCCCGGGGGTTTCGCTACCTCATCGACCGACAGATCCTGCCCGAAGTCCGCCGTAAGGCCGACATCGTCTTCTCTCGCGCCCGCGTCGCCGTCTTCGTGGACGGTTGTTTCTGGCACGTGTGCCCTCAACACGCCACCTGGCCCAGGGCGAACGCCGAGTGGTGGCGCGCCAAGCTGGAGGAGAACGCAAGACGGGACCGAGATACTGATGAACGCTTGGGTTCGGCCGGTTGGACCGTGGTACGTGTCTGGGAGCATGAGCCTACGGAAGCTGCAGCGAAGAGGGTTGCCGAAGCGGTGGGTGCGACAATCCGTCGGGGGTGAGTTGCCGCTATCTCTGGAACGGCGCACTCGACGCCCAGTCTCGCTGCCAAGTGCGGCGG
>JBOGEB010000248.1:0-5407 GCA_050743125.1 Egibacteraceae bacterium | reverse complement strand
GCTGACCGGAGGCCAGGGGCGGTAGCGACGCTCCTCGGCCCAGCCAGGGGGGTGCTCGTGAGCGGGCTGAATCCTGATGCGGTCGATCGGCCAGGGCGGGAGGCCCAGCGCAGCGACCGCCAGCGAGAACGCGCCGCACAGCTCCTCGCACCAGGCGTCGTCGAGGATGTAATGGTCCAGGCGCAGGTCGCGGTGTGCCCGCAGCCGCACGCCGTACCAGAGCAGCGCGTCGCCGCCGAGCCGATCGGCGAGCCAGATCACCCGCCCCACGTCGAGACGGTTGCCCTCCGCCGGGCCCTCGGCGCGCAGCACGATCCGCACGCTGGTCCACGGCTGCGGCTCTTCGGGCTCGGCGGAGCCGGTGACGACGGTCGTGCTGCCTTCGCCCCAGACCGGCAACCCGAGCTCCATCGCCGCGGCCTCGAACTCGTCCTGCAGCCCGTAGTCGAGCAGGTCCCGGCCGGGGTCGGCGCTGCCGTCCCCGTCGGTCAACACCGTCACGCCGTAGCCGAGCATTCCGACGCCGTCCAGGCGCGCGCCCAGCTCCACGACCAACGTCGCATTCAGCGGAGCCGTGCTCAGCTCCGCGACGAGCCCGCCCGCGGTAACCGCGGCCGCGAGTTCCACTGCCACCCCCCGACAACGCTGTCGGCTGCAGAGCCTCGCACGTCAGCCGCCAAACGGGTAGAGGCACGGAACACCCTCACCCGGCGCTAATGGGTCGGCGGCAGGTATGCAGCCTCGACCAAGGCGGAGTCCCTGGCCTGCAGCACCCAGGTGGAGCCCTTGGCGCACGGGTAGTCCGCGGGCAACGGGAGCCCGTTCTCGGCGGCCAACGCGTCGAGCACCGCGGGGATCACGTCACCGTGCGAGCAGAGGACCGCGCTGGTGGAGGCCAGTTTGCGGATCAGACTGAGCGGCTGGCGGACGCCGCTCGCCTCACCAAGCGCTGCGGCGGTCTCCACGGTCAAGCCTCGCGCACGGGCCAGGGGCTCCACGGTCTCCACACAGCGGGTGGAGGGGCTCGACAGGATGCGCTCGATCGGGTATGCGGCGAGGAGCCCCACGAGGCCGTCGGCCTGGCGGCGGCCCTTGGGGGAGAGGGGACGAGCCCAGTCGGGCCCGTCCCAGTCCCTGCGGCTCCCGGCTTGGGCGTGACGGACGATCAGCAGCGCCACGGCTCAACCGGGAGGACCAACGAGGCCAGCACCGTCCGGTCACGGTCGTAGCTCAGCCAGAGGCCCGCCAAGTCCAACGGCAGCCAGCGCACCTCGTCCACCTCGGCACCGGGACTGAACGCGCCCCAGATCGGGACCATGGCCCAGTACCGCACCCGCTTCAGGCGCTCCCGGTGGTCGCGGTAGGTGGCGCTGGTCAGCTCGGCGCCGAGCCGGCAGTGCAGGCCGGTCTCCTCAGCGACCTCCCGGAGAGCAGCCGACTCGTGATCCTCGCCGGGCTCCAGCTTGCCCTTCGGGAACGTCCAGTCGTCGTACTTGGGCCGATGGACGAGCAGCACCTGGGCCTGGCCTCCGTTTTCGCGCCGCCACACCACTCCTCCAGCAGCCCGCACCAACCCCGGGTCCAGCGGTCGCTGGAACTGGTATGCGTTCACGCGAGCCAAGATCGCAGCTTCTTCTTGGACGCCCGCTTCCAGGCGCGGGGCCATGCGGCTCGACAGACCGCCGCCTCGGCCCGTTGTGCGGCGACGAGCTGGCCCGCCACCATCGCCTGCGCGGGGGGCAGCTCCACGCCGCGCTGGCGCAGCCAGGCCTCGGTCACCACCGCATCCTGATGATCGCCAAGCACGCCCTGCACCTCGGCCACAGCTCGAGCGAAGGCGTGAGCTGGTCTGCCGATCACGGGGGCCACGGCTTCGGCAGCGTAGCGGCAGCGCTTCGCCTCGATGCGGACCTGGTGCAGGGACTCGTCCGACGAGTCGTCGACCGCGTCCACCGCCCGTTTCAGGCGGGTCCACGGCCGCGTCACCAGGCTGGGCAGCAGCGGGCGGGCCCGCAGCTGCGCCTTGTGCTGCAGCCTCGGCGCATTGGCGCCGTCCACCAGACGGTCGAGCAGGTCGAGGTAACGGACTCCGCCCATCACCTCCAACATCCGCGCCCGACGCGCCTCACGCTCGTCGGCCAGCAGGCCCACCAGCCCGGCCACCCCGGCGGCGTCGCCGACGGCAAGCTCGGCGCCCTGGTGGCGCAGTCGGTCGAGCAGCACGTCGGCGTCCCGCACCGCCCCAAGCTCGGCGCCGAGCCAGCCCAGCTCCTCGCGCAGGCCGCTCGCCCACCCCTGGTCGAGGAACGGGCGGAACGTCCGCAGGTCGGAGCGGAGCCGGCGGGTACCGACCCGTGCCTGGTGCACGTCCTCGGGGTCGTCCCCCAGGCGCGCGCCGGGGTCGTGGCAAAGGATCCGGATCACCGAGGCGGTCAGGGCGGCCCGGACGACGTCCGTCACGCTGGCGTCCTTCGACGGCTTCTCGGCGACGAGCTCGGGCGGCTCGAGGGCTCGTGGCCCCAGCGCCCGGACGACCTTGGGCGTGGGCTCGTGCCCACCGGCGCCCGCCTGGCGGAGCCGGGCCACGATCCGATCGAGCAGCGCCTCGGGGGCAGCCGGTGACACCTCCACCTCGATCTCCCGGAACCGGTCCCCCAGGCGCTCGCCCTCCAGCACCGACACGTCGTCGTCGGCCACCTCCGCAACCCGGCGGCCTTCGGCGTCGTGCAGCTCGACCACGACTCGCCGGGTCTGGAGGCGGGCAACCGGCTGGAGGGCGACTTGGCGGGTATACGCCCGCACGAGGTCGACCGCCTCGGCCGGGATCGATCCCGGCTCTCCCTGGATGGTGAGCTCCCGGCGCACCAGCGCCGAGCCGTCGGCATCCCCGGGCAGCTTCACCGTCCAGCCTGCGCCGTCGCCCGACCGGTGACGCAGGCTCGCCCCCCATCGGGCCAGGCGCAGGTCGGGTGTGTCGTAGTAGACGGCGTCGAGCAGGTGCGGAGAAGGCTCGTGCGCGGTCACACCCTCGACGACGGCGGCGAGGTCGGGCACGACGAAGTCCACCTGGGCGGGGAGCTTTGCCTCCCGCTCACGCATTGTGCACGCCCGTGAACGCACGAGACCGAACTCGCTCCAGTGCCAGCTCCTGCAACCGGTGGTGCGTGTTGACTCCCACAGTGGTCGCCACCTTGGCCCACGATCCGTCCGCCTCGAGCTCCCAGGCCAGCGTGTCGTCGGCCAGGTTGACGTCGAGCACCTCCTGGAGACGGCCCTGCAGCTCGGGATCGGCAACCGGCACCGCCACCTCCACCCGGCGATCGAGGTTGCGCGGCATCAGATCCGCCGAGCCGATGTAGTAACAGCGGCGCTCCCCGGTCCCGAAGGTGAAGATCCGGGAGTGCTCCAAGTAGCGACCCACGATCGAGCGCACCCGGATGTTCTCCGAAAGGCCGGGGACCCCGGGCCGCAGGCAGCAGCTGCCCCGCACGACCAGGTCGATCGGCACGCCTGCGCCCGACGCCTTGTACAGCGCGTCGATCACGTCTGCATCGACGAGGCTGTTCATCTTCATCACGATCCGGCTCGTGCCCGCCGGCGCGTTGCGCTCCGCCTGAATGAAGTCGACCACCTGAGACCGCAGGGCGAAAGGAGCCACCAACAGCTTGTCATAGCAGACCTGGCGGCTGTAGCCGGTCAGGTAGTTGAACAGCTCGGCGAGCTCACGCCCGAGCTCCGGATCGGTCGACAGCAGGCCCACGTCCTCGTAGAGCCGCGCGGTCTTGGGGTTGTAGTTTCCCGTCCCGGCGTGGAAGTAGAGGCGGACGCCTTCGTCCTCCTGGCGGGCCACCAGGGCGATCTTCGTGTGGGTCTTCAGGCCCATGAGCCCGTAGACCACGTGGACCCCCTCCTCCTCCAAGGCTCGGGCCCAGGCGATGTTGGCCTGCTCGTCGAAGCGGGCCTTCAGCTCCACCAGAGCGGCCACCTGCTTGCCCCCCTGCACGGCCCGGATGAGGTCCTTGACGATCGGGCTGTCGCCCGAGGTGCGATAGAGGGTGAGCTTGATGGCCAGCACCGCAGGGTCGACGGCCGCCTGTCGGATGAAGGCCTCCACCGAGGTCGTGAACGAGTCGTACGGATGGTGCACGAGCACGTCTGCATCCCGCAGCACGGCGAACATGTCGCCAGCGCCGCTGTCGGAGCCAGCCAGACGAGCCGGGGTGACGGGAACCCACGGCTCGTCCTTCAGGTCGGGACGGTCGAGGTCGTACAACCCCCACAGCCCGCTGAGGTCGAGGGGGCCGTCCACGACGTAGACGTCACGAGCTTCGAGGTCCAGCTCCCGCGTGAGCAGGTCACGCAGCTCGGAGGACATCGTGGCGTCGACCTCGAGGCGCACGGCTCGGCCGAAACGGCGACGGCGGAGCTCGAGCTCGACGGCGACGAGAAGGTCGTCGGCCCCTTCCTCCTCGAGGGTGAGGTCGGCGTTGCGGGTCACTCGGAACGGGCAGTGGCTCTCGATCTTCATGCCGGGGAACAGGACTTCAAGGTGGGCGGCGATGAGCTGCTCCAGGGGAACGAAGCGCTCGCCGTCGGGCATGACCACGAACCGGGGCAGCAGCGGCGGCACCTTCACCCGGGCCAAACCTTGCTGGCCAGTGAACGGGTCGCGCACGAGCACGACGAGGTTGAGCGAGAGGTTGGAGATGTACGGGAAGGGGTGACCGGGGTCGACGGCCAGGGGGGTGAGCACCGGAAACATCTGCTCCTCGAAGACCTTGACGAGGTGAGCCCGGTCGTCGTCGTCGAGCGCCTCCCAGTCGGACAGCACGATGCCGGCGGCAGCCAGAGCGGGCACGAACTCGCCGACGAAAATCCGCATCTGGCGCTCGACCAAGGCCCTGGCCCGGTCCCTGATCGCCCGCAGCGCAGGGGCAGGGCTCAGGCCGTCGGGGGTGGTGGCCCCGAGCCCGAGCGCCACCTGGTCTTTGAGGCCGGGCACCCGCACCTGGAAGAACTCGTCAAGGTTTTGGCTGAAGATGGCGAGGAACTTGGCCCGCTCCAGAAGGGGCACCCTGGGGTTCTCGGCCAGGGCGAGCACGCGGGCGTTGAAGTCCAGCCACGAGAGCTCCCGGTTCAGAAACCGAGCATCCTCGTCGATGGCGACGGGGGCGACGGGAGCGGGGGCGGGGGCGGGGGCGGCATCCTCCAGCGCCTCGGGGAGAGGAATCGCCATGCGTCTCAGCATATTGACAACCCCTCAACACGTACAGAGTAGGAACCTTCCGGATACTACCCCGTAGCAATCGACTGACTCCTTGAGCTGCGGCTTTCCGGCTCGGCGAGCCCAAAGTCCAAGCTGTCCCGCCGCGCAGCCACGCAATCCGACTTGCCTGATTTGTCTTAA
>JBOGEB010000247.1:0-5434 GCA_050743125.1 Egibacteraceae bacterium | reverse complement strand
GCGTGTGCTCTGGGCCGGCATGCCCCCGCCCCTGCCCAGGCATGGCTCCACGCGTACCACGCTTGGCACCTGGCCGCGGCAGGCGACGAGGGTGCGTGGGCACGGACGTTGGCCAGTGCCCAAGACACCGTGGACGGCATCGACCCGGACGAGCATGGTTGGGGCTTCTTCTCGACGCATGGCGAGTTCGCCGGCTTCGACGGCGGGCGCATCCAAGCTTTCGAGGGAGACACCCGGCTACTGCTCGGCCGGCACGCTGACGCGGTCGGCCCGCTCCAGCAGGCGATCGACACCGCGTACATGCCCCTCAAGCAGACGATTCTCCGCCGCAGCCTGATGGGTGCATGGGCCGGGGCGGGCGAGCCCGAGCCCGCCTGCGCCGCCGGGATCGCCTGCCTCGGCCAGGCCGACACGGCCGGCCTCACCCTACACGTGGAGCTGGTGCGCGACGTCCGCGAGACGTTCCCCGCCGGCTGGTCGGACCTGGACTGCGTCCGTGAGCTGGACGACCGGCTGCGCGCCCTCCCCTGACCCGAAGGCTGTGGGCCGCTGCCTCGTCACGTCCGCCGCAGTGTTTCCGAACGTCGCAGGCCCGCGCCTGCGTGACCGCTCGCTGGCTCATCAGGACACGCGCTCCCTGCCAGGCGAGCAGGCTTGGGCTCCGTCTGCGAGACCCGGAGATCGAGCCTCTTGCAGACGGAGCCCTCGCCGGGTGCTCAGCTGTCGAGACTCCTAGCCAAGGTTGTCGATGAAGAACGTGAGGTCGGCCCCCTTGCTGACGAGCTTGACCAGCACCTCGCCGCCCGCGTTCTTGTAGGCTCCGGTGCCGCCGGTGATGGCCTCCTTGAACTCCTTCTTCTCGGCGTCGATGAGCCCTTGGGTGGTGATCTGGCCCTTGGGCAGGTCGAAGGTCACCACGCAGTGGAACGTGGAGTCTTTCTTGCTGGCCGCTCTTGTGACCGTGCAGACCCCACCGGAGGTGCCAACGTGCTTACCGTCCTGTATGAGCCTGTCGGCGAAGATGGATTGATCACCCTGGCTGAACTTCCCGTTGCCGTCAACGTCGATGTCCACGGACTCGACGGTCCTCGATTGGATCTCGAGTTTCTCGGTCCCCGTCGTGGCTTCAGCGGCGCTGACCGAGAACATGCTGAGCATGCCAACGATCACCGCGGCAGTGCCGACAACGGTCTTCCGTGAATGGCGCATCCGTATCTCCTTAGGTGTGTTGCTGCCTGGGGTTGTCCCATCGGCCCGGGGGTTGGAACAGATGCCCACACACCCCCGATAAGCATTCAATGAGACAAACCTACACCAAGCAGGGTACTCCGAGTTGCGGATCCGCCGGGAGTTCGGGCTGGGGAAAGAGGGGCGCGGGGAGCGGGACGGTGTCGCCGCCGCACATTTTGCCCGTATGCCCGTATGGGCGGTGGCTCACGCTGTGGTGGCGCCGAAGCGCTGCTCGACGGGGGTGTAGTCGAGGTCGTAGCCGAAGGCGCGGGGCCCGACGAGCGCAAGGCCCTGGCTGGTCCGCCATCTGAGGTCGCAGGGGGCGGCGGTCACGGTCACGCGCAGGCCGTAGCGCAGCTGTTCGGTGGTGATCGGCGCGCCGGTCTCGGCGTCCAGGACGATGATCAGGTCCGGCACCGAGGCGACGACCTCGCCGTCGCGGAACGCGACGAGATGCTCGTTTTGGAAGCGAATCGCGAGCGCGGAGCCGGTGTCGGGGCCGGTGCCCTCGATCCGGGCGTGGCCTCTGGCGAAGCCGGTCTCGGTGGCTCGCTGGACGTCGCTGATCTTGCCGTCGAACAGGCGGTAGCCGTCGAGGCGGCCCAGGATGGCTGCGATCGGGTCGCCGTGGCCGGCTCGGGTCTGGCGGATGAGCCGCCCGAGCTGTTCGGCCAGGGTGATCGTGCCGGGGATCATCGCTTGGGCGAGTTGGCGGCCGGACATCGGGTACAGCGCGATCTTGGCGACGGCGCCCATGTCGATCGTGATCGAGCGGGACAGCCGCTCGGCCCAGTGGTTGTCGATCGTGTCGATGACGGCGGTGTTGCCTTTCTCGTCGGCCAGCGCCATCGGCGTGGCCGAGATGCCGTACAGGGTGGCGGTCACCATCTGGATCTCGGGGAAGGCCCGGCCCATGCCGTCGGCGTCGACGACCGGGATGCCCAGCTGGGCGGCGACTCTGAGCGGGACGGTCGAGTTCGACCCGCCGGCCTCGATCGAGACGGTGTGGGTGGCCGGCCGGCCGAGGTAGGACTCCAGCGCCCGCAACGCGCGCACGTGCTCGTCGCCGCGGGGCAGCTTCTCGATCCCGACGGTCGGCGCGCCCATCCCCGCGGTGGCCACGACGAGCGCGTCGTCGCCCACCTCGTCGACCGTGACCAGCTCGACCGGCCCGTGCTCGCGGATCTCCAGCTTGGCGAGCAGCGCGCCGAGGTAGGGGTTGCCGCCGCCGCCCGCGCCGAGCACCGCAGCGCCGACGGCCAGGTCGTCCATCTGGCCCTCACCGACGCGGCGCATCGGTGTCCCTTGCGAGCTCGAGGTCCCCGACGGCCTTGACGCGGACCCGGGTGGCGTTGCCTGGCAGGTAGGTCAGCGGCACGTCCTCGACATCGACGACCTGCACGCTCGCGCGGCTCGCGCCCGCCGCGACGGCCCGCTCGGTCGCCTCCTGCTTGGCCTGCTCCAGCGCATGGTCGCGGGAGCGTCGCTGGAGCGAGTAGACCCGGTCGACCTCGCCGCCGACCTGTGCGATCGCCGCGCCGACCGCGTTCGCGACGGCGAAGTGGTCGGGTCTGACCAGCTTGGAAGCGCTGGGCAGGCGGTTGCCGAGCAGGACGCTGCCGCCGCCGACAACGACGACCGGGACCGGCTCCGGCGTGGTCCTCATCCGGTCGACGGCCTCGTCGACCGCCCGCTCGATCTGGGCCAGCCCACGGCGGACCAGGTCGGGGTCCAGCCCGGCGACCCGGGCGGGGTCGCCGATCGCCGCCAGACCGCCGGCCACCGCCAGGTCGGTGGCCGTCGTCGTGTCACCGCCGAAGACGAGCGCCCGGCTGTCCAGCTCGTAGCCGACGCTGTCCGGCCCGACCGCCAGCTCCGCCTCGTCGCGGACCAGGCTTCCTCCCCCCAGCCCGAGCGAGGCCACGTCGGGCATGCGGAAGTTCGTGCGGACGCCGCCGATCTCGGTCGCCGCCGAGGCCGGCCGCGGGAACCCGTGACACAGCACGCCGACGTCCGTGGTCGTGCCCCCGACGTCGACGACCGCGCAGTCGCCCAGACCGGACAGGAACGCCGCTCCGCGCATGGAGTTCGTGGGCCCGCACGCGAACGTCGCTACCGGATGGCGCTCGGCGGCCTGCACGCTCATGAGCGTCCCGTCGTTCTGGCTCATGTAGACCGGCGCGGTGATCCCCAGCCGGGCGAGCGCGGCGCGCAACGCGTCGGCGATCCGGGCCGCGAGGTCGCGCAGGCAGGCGTTGACGATCGTGGCGTTCTCGCGCTCGAGCAGCCCGACCCGGCCGATCTCGTGCGACAGGCTGATCGCGACCCCGGGCAGCTGGGCTGCCAGGATCTGCGCCGCCTGCTGCTCGCACTCGGCGTTGACCGGGGAGAACACCGAGCAGACCGCGATCGAGCGTAGCTGTTTCGCGGCGATGTCGGCCGCCGCGCGCCGCAGCTCGTCGGCGTCCAGCGGCGAGATCTGGCGCCCGTCGAACTCGTGGCCGCCGTGGCACAGGTAGACGTGCCCGCCCAGCGCCCGGCGCAGCCGCGCCGGCCAGTCCACCATCGGCGGCAGCGCCCGTGTCGCTGGCAGACCCAAACGGACCGCCGCGACCGGCAGCAGGCCTTTTGCCTCGACCACCGCGTTCGTGAAGTGGGTCGTCCCGATCATCACCGCTCGCGCGCCGCCCAGCCCGGCCGCGTCCTCGGCGGCCAGGCTCCGAAGCGCGGCGGTGATCCCGCCGGTCACGTCCGCGGTCGTCGGCGCCTTCGCCCAGGCGAGCACCCGCCGGCCGTCCATCAGCACCGCGTCCGTGTTCGTCCCACCCACATCGATCCCGATTCGCACGCGGCCTCCCTCAAGCCTGGCGCCCAGGGTGCCACCGCTGTCACTCACCCCTGATTGCGATCCGACAGGTCCACGTTGCTGTTCGATCTCATCTTGTCCATTGTCGGTGATTGTCGGTGATCCGGGGCCGGGCGTCCGGCCTCCGGTCGCGGTGTCACGGCTGTCCATCCCTGTCGAGCCCCGCCGTCAGCAGTAGCACATCTGGCTGTACTTCTGGCTATGGCGCTGTCCGAGCATGTCGCTCTCGCCGAGGTCAAGAACCGGCTGTCGGAGGTCGTCGACCGCATCGAGCGTGAGCACGGCCGTGTGGTGATCACGAAGCACGGTCACCCGGCCGCCGTGATCCTCAGCGTCGAAGACCTCGAGTCCCTCGAGGAGACGCTGGAGATCCTCGGCAACCCGGATCTGCTGGCGGATATTCGCGAGGCCGAGGCCGACGTCGCGGAGGGACGAACAGAGCGCCTCACGAAGGACCAGGCCCTGGCGCTCACTGACCGCGGGTGATCGCGTACGGCGAACCCCTATGAGATCGAGTGGGCCGAGCCTGCCCGTCGCGCCTTGAGCCGGCTGCCGGAGAAAGCAACCACCGTGGCCGTGGAGTTTCTCTACGGCCCTCTGGCCGAGAACCCCTACCGGGTCGGTCACGCGCTGCGGTTCGAGCTGGAAGGGCTGCATAGCGCCCGGCGAGGCGACCATCGGATCGTGTACCGAATCGACGAGCAGCAGCGCCGCGTGATTGTCGAGGCCATTCAGCATCGGGCAGACGTGTATCGACCGCGCTGAACTGCTGCAGTCGCTTCGGATGCGCCATGCTGACCAGCGGAAATCCACAGGCCGGGCGGGAAGAACCTGCGAGTACCGGACTTCGCAGGTCCGAACCAGGCGCACAGGCGAGTCCCCGGTCGTACGTCGGTGCTGGTCAGCGCCTCGTAGCCGTCTGAGCGCAGACGCCGGTGAGCGGAGCAGTCGGCGTCGAGCGCTGCACTGGAGTACTGCGCTAGTGGTCCAAGCGGAAAGTTCCGTTGACTGTGAGGGGGTTCGGAACCCCAGAGGGGACCCTGGGGACGCCTCCGATCGCTGTGAGGGGGTCCGGGGGGAGTGCTCCCCGTCTCGCGAGGCGGGTCGCTCCGCGCGGGTCGCGCCGTGTACTGGTTGTCCTCGAGCGATCCGCAACGCCGCGAGGCGGGATGCTTTACGCACGAATGCCACGGGTTTTTCTGGCTCTTGGCATGTGCATGGGTGGTGTCGGGCGCGGGTCATCCGGCTCTTCTTCGTCTGGTCAGCGGGTCGGGCGGGTGCATGCTGAACCGTCCGGTGCGTGGAACCCAAGGGTTGGGCGTGGGGGTGTCCCCGACC
>JBOGEB010000246.1:1868-5466 GCA_050743125.1 Egibacteraceae bacterium | reverse complement strand
TTCACCGCGACCCAGGCGGCGACCGGCGGCAACGCCCGCAACGTCGTGCCGGACCGCTTTGCGGTGAACGTGAACTACCGGTTCGCGCCGGACAAGTCGCTCGCCCAGGCTGAGCAGGTGCTCGCCGAGCTGGTCGGTGGCGCCGGCGAGGTGACGGTCGTCGACCGCGCCCCGCCCGGCAGGCCATGGCGGGACGCGCCGCTGGTCGCGCGGTTCCTCGACGACGTCGAGGCGCCGGTCGAGGCGAAACAGGCGTGGACGGACGTCGCCCGGCTGTCCGCCGCCGGCATCCCCGCCCTGAACTACGGCCCCGGCCTGACCGCTCAGGCGCATCAGGCCGGCGAGTACATCCCCGAGGCCAACCTGCACCGGGCTCGCGCGCGGATCGCGCGGTTCCTCGGGAATGGCGGCCGACCCCGTTAGGGTTTGCCTATGACTGACGACGATCTCGACCTCGATCCCGGCGCGGACACCGAGACGTTCCGCGCGTTCGCCGAGCAGGCGGAGCCGACCAGCAGGGCCGTGGGCATGCCGTTCCGCATCCTCGTCCTGCTCGTCGGCCTGCTGGCCTTCGCCCTGGTCGCCTGGCTGCTCTTGCGCTTTTAGGGGCAGCGTCCGCACGGTGCAGCATGAGCCCGGAACGCCCGGGCCGTCGCTGCACGATGGCCGTTCTCCGTCGGTTCGGTCGCCGCTGGCACGGCGTCCACACGCGTTCCGGTTACTGTGTGGCCCGTGAGACGGCTGCTCGTCGATGGCATGAACGTGATCGGGTCACGCCCAGACGGATGGTGGCGGGACCGCGACGCTGCGGTGCGCCTGCTCGTCGACCGCTTGCGCCGGCTCGCCGAGCGGACCGGCGACGAGGTCACGGTCGTGTTCGACGGCCGCCCGCCGCCCGGCCTCGCCGAGGGCACCCACGGTCCGGTCATCGTGCGCTACGCCCGGCGCGGCGGCGCGAACGCGGCCGACGACCGGATCGCCGCGATCGTCGGCGCGGATCCCGAGCCCGAGACGCTCGAGGTGGTCACCGCCGACCGGGATTTACGCGCGCGGGTCACGCGCCTTGGCGCGAGCGTGTGCGGTCCCCGCACATTACTCGAGACGTTGGACTCGCCACGGGACTAGCCCGCGTGAGCGGTGTTGGATTTAGCCGTTGAACCGCCCGTGCCGAGTGCGCACGGTGATTGCGGGACAGGGCGCTGCTGACCGATCGACGCGCTGGGTGGGGAGCAAGGAGGCCACGTGAGAACCACAATGCTTGAACGCGCCGAGGTTCTGCACCTGAAGGCTGGCGATGTCCAAGCAGGCGACGAGTCGTGTACCTCCTCGACACCCCGAGCGGCGTCAGGAGCCACGTCGTGACCCGGGCTGAGTCGGTGTCGTTCGACGAACGCCGGACCTGGATCACCCTCACCGGGCCCGAGCTTGCACGCCGGCTGCCCGTGACCCATCCGGTGATGGTCGTACGGGGGCTCGCGCTGGCCCTATAGGGGATACGCGCACAGGGGGACGGCGGGCTGGTGCGGCGGGCTGGTGCGGCCGGCCTGCCACCTGCCGCCTGCCGTCAGGAGCGGCACCTCGCCTCGGCCTCGATCTCGACCTGCCACCGGGGATCGAGGAGAGCGGCGACCACGGCCATCGACCCGCACGGCGCGGCTGAAGCCGATCACGTCCTCGTAGGGCGAGCCGGAGCGCACAGCTCGCCTCGTCGTCGACACCGTCAGGGCTCGGGGTAGACGATCAGCTCCATGCCGTCGAGCTCCACGACCCGGACGCGCTCGCCGACCTGCAGGGGCCCGTTCATGCTGCGCGCCTGCCACAGCGCCCCGTGGACGACGACCTGGCCGGTGTGGTCGCTCGCGCTTTGGACCACGCCGATCGCGCCGCGGATCGACCCGGCCCGGTGGGGCATCTTGTGGGTCCGCCAGGTCAGCCGTCCCACGAGCACCACTCCCAGCCCGACGAGGATCGTGAGCGGGAGGAGCACGGCGAGCCCGACGCCGACTCCGGTCGGGCGCTGGAACAGCAGCAGGCCCGCGAACACCAGCGCGAGCACGCCCGCGCCGCCGAACACCCCGATGCCGGGCGCGTAGAGCTCGGCGACGAACATCGCCCCGGCGAGCACCAGCAGGATCAGACCGGCGACGCTGGTCGGCAGCACCGACAGCGCGATGAACCCGAGCACGAGCAGGATCACGCCCACCGTCCCGGCGAGCCCGCCGCCGGGAGTAGCGAGCTCGATGAGGAGCGCGAGCCCCCCGAGCGAGATGAGCAGGAACGCGAGGTTCGGGTTCGCGAACCACTGGAGTAGGCGCCTCATGGCGGACATCTTGAACTCGGCGACCTGGGCGCCGGCGGTGTCGAGCCTGACCGTCGAGCTGTTCCCGAGCGTCACCACCCGTCCGTCGATCCGGTCGAGCAGCTCGGCCCGGTCCTGAGCGATCAGGTCGATCGCGCCGAGCTTGAGCGCCTCGTCCGCCGTGGCGGAGCGCCCGTGGCGGACCGCGTCGACGGCGAACTCGGCCTTGCGGCCCCGCCTCTGGGCGATCGACGCAACGGAGGCGGCCACGTCCTCGACGACTTTGGGCGCCGCTCCGCCGATGTGTGTGGCCGGCGCCATCGCGGCGATGTTCGCGGTGAACGTGATGACCGCGCCGGCCGAGGCCGCCCGGGCGCCCGGCGGCGTCACGTAGACGACGACGGGGACGTCGGCGCTCAGGAGGTCCTCGACGATCGCCTGCATCGACGTCGCTCGCCCACCCGGCGTGTCGAGCTCGACGACGAGCGCCTCGTGGCCGGCCTTCTCGGCTGCCGTGACCGCGTCCGCGACCTGGTCGGCGATCACCTGGGTGATCGGCCCCTCGACGCGGGTGACGAGCACGGTCGGTGACTGCGATGGTTGCGCGCGCGCGAGCGTGCTCCCGCCGGCGATCAGCAGGAAAGCGGCCGTGACGACCGCGAACAGCCGGGAACGTGCCACCCCCCCAGATTGGCACGTCCCGCCCTGGGCCACCGCGAGTGGGCTGCGCGGCTCGTCGGCTGGGCTGGCCTGACCTGCGGGTCAGCCGGGCCGAAGGCGTCGCCGTCGACCCCAGAGAGCCGGCGCACGGAGAGCGCAGCCACGCAAACGGATCGTCGGCCCAGAGGTCGGCCTGGACTGGAGCGTGCGGGTCGCTCCGAACCTTCTATTGCAGTAAATGCCCAATCAGCTCAAAATGTGACAACGGGGCTCAATCGTTATGTGCATAACTAATATAGCGCCCGTGGGTGCATTGAGAGGGGTGTAGTAGGGTGAATGTCCGCTTTACGGCCCAGCGTTCGCTCAGCGATACCCCCCGGTTTAGGCTAAGATGCCCCTGGGTATAGAAGTTGATCCAGTATGCAGTGCATGTGCCCGTAGGGGTCGACCCGCCACGGCAAGCGGAAGGCTGTAGCCGCTTGAAGGACAGGGAGGGGAGGTGACTCGATGAGCCTGCTCAGTGTGATCGCGGTCTTGCTTATAGTTCTGCTGACCGTCTTGTTGATGCGTTTAGTGCGCTCAGGCTGACGCTAGCCTCAGATGTGTCCTCTGCGGGGACCCGTCTGCAGCTCCGCATTC
>JBOGEB010000246.1:0-1768 GCA_050743125.1 Egibacteraceae bacterium | reverse complement strand
CCGCCCAGGTCAGGGTGTTGACAACGCGATGATATGCGCGCCAGCACGCCACTTGGCGTGCTAGGTTGAAGCGCGCATAACCACACGGGCAGCTGATACTGCGAGGGCTGGGTCCGTCCTGCCGCCGCGCGTCAGGCGGCGACTCCGAAGTCCGGGCAAAGCGGACTCGAGTATGCTGAGAAGCGAGGGCGTAGCGCGCGATGAGCAGGGCGGCGTTCACTTCGTGCGGTCGTGAGGGCAACCCGGCGAAGCGGGGGTACAGACGTGACGCTCGTCTTCGCTGTTGAGGGCAGGAGCGGCGGCCGTCCGATCGTGACGTGAGGCGTGCGGTTGTTGGCTGCGCGTCAGGCGTGACGGTCTGGTCGTATGTCGTCTCCAGGTTTCGACGGGGGTCTGCGGTGATGAGTGCGGAAGCGAGCGGCGGGGCCCTGTGACCGCCTCATCACGTGCTGTCGACCGATTGCAGAAGCTCGGGTGGACACTTGCGTTCGTCGGGGGGACGCTGGTCCTGCTGCGCACGACGCTGAGCGAGTTTCCGGTGCCGAGGTGGATTTCGGTTCTTTTTCTGGTTGCCGGGACTGCGGCAGGGTTCGCGGAACGGGTGGTTGAGTGGAGGCGGACCCGGGGTCAGCGCGAAAGCGAGATCGAGAAGTTCGTCTGCCGGTGGCCTCCCCCTGCGATAGAGCATGCAGACCCATATGCGGAGCTGGGGGTGTTCCAATCTGACCTGGCGGATCGTTATCGCGTGGACGGCGGGCTGCCGCCGTACGTGCAAAGGGATGTCGATGAACGTCTGGACGGTCTGCTGGCCTCGGGAGAGTCGGTGCCGACGTTCGTCTTGCTGGTGGGGCACGCGAGCAGCGGCAAGTCTCGAACGCTGTACGAGTTCGCTCGAAGATCATTCGTGGGCTGCCCGGTTGTGGTTCCTCGAGACGCCGCCGGTGTGGTCGGTCTGCACCGCCTGGACCTGTCGAACCTGGCGAACCGACACCGCGCGGTCCTGCTGTGGCTCGACGACTTGGACCGGTTTCTCGATGGTCAAGCCCCAGACACAGAGATGCTTCGGCAGTGGCGCACGAGCGGGCCCAGGTTCGTCGTGCTGGCAACCGTTCGTCGTACTGAAGATGACCGTCTGGGCGACGCCTCTGGAGAGGTGGGGAGGAACGCGCGCGCGGTCCTCGGCCAAGCGTGCCGGATCGATCTGCCGGACGAGATCAGCGAGGCCGAGCGGACCAGAGCCCAAAGGGTCTACCAGGGAGAAGGCTTTTCGCAGGGAATCGGCGAGTATTTCGCGGACACCGACAAGCTGATCAGGCGCTTCAAGAACGGCACCACGGTTGCTCGGGAGGTCGTCCGGGCAGCGGCCGACTGGCGTCGATGCGGGTTGGATCGGCCTGTCACGACTGAGCAACTGTGGCAGCTGATCCAGCTGTGCAAGCCAAAGACGGCACGCGAGGACTTCGATCAGAGCCTGCAGTGGGCTCGCCGCCAGCTGCCGTCCTCCGCCGCCTTGTTGACCGGCGCCGGCGAAGGCGTGACAGTCTTCGACTCCATTCTGGACTATCTCAACAGCACCCTAGAGCAGTCCGATGAACGCTTCCGCGATGTCAGCCCTCAGGTATGGCCTTATGTTGTGGGACAGGCTCAGCCTGAGGAGGCAGTCCGAATCGGGCTGGCTGCGTACACGAGAGATAATGTCGCGGAGGCGGAGGCGGCGTTCAGGAAAGCTTTCGACAGCACCGATTCGCAGCAGTCCGCGTTCGCGCAT
>JBOGEB010000245.1:0-5527 GCA_050743125.1 Egibacteraceae bacterium | reverse complement strand
CGGTCGATGGAAGCGCGGGCGCGATGACGCTCTGGGATACGTGGGGAGGAAACGGCACTGCCGAGGAGCAGAAAAAACGGCGGTGACAGAACGGGACGTAGAAATGGATGTAGTTGAGAGGCAAGCATAGCGGTCTTGGCCCAGAACCTGGCCTCCCGGAGGCCTACCGCGACGCCAGCGTACGACCGACGAGCTTACCGGCCGGCGTTCGAGCGGCTGCGCGGGTTCATCGACTTCCTCGACCTCTGGAGCGCCGCGGGGTGGCGTACGCCTCGGTGACCGAGAGCTTCGACGCGACGACCGAGGTCGGCCGGCTGATCCTCCAGGTGCTGGCGCGTTCGCGGAGTACGAGAGCGCCACGATCAGCCGCCGGCTGAGGAGCCGGAAGTGCGCTGACGCCGAGCGTGGTCGGCCGCACGGCGGCGGTAGGCGGGCGTGCGGCTACGCCCGCGACGGCGTGACGGTCGTGCCGGAGGAGGCCGAGCTGCTGCGCGAGGCGGCGGCGCGCTTCCTCGACGGCGAGAGCCTGCGGTCGATCGCCGGGGACTGGACCGGCCGCGGCCTGGCCACGACGGACGGAACCCTGGACGTCGGCAGCGCTCTCCCAGGCGCTCAGGTCCCCGCGGCTGGCCGGACTGCGGCAGCACCGCGGCGAGCTGCACCGCGCCACGTGGGACCCGGTCTTCCCCGAGGCCGAGTGGCACGACCTCCAGCGCGCCCTGGAGCCGAACCGCTCCCGCCGGCGGGTGCAGCGCCACTCGGTCGCGCGGCACCTCCTCACCGGCCTCCTGGCCTGCGGGGAGTGCGGCAGCCCCATGCGCGCCAGCAGGGCCCCGCCGGGAGCAAGCTCCGGTACGCCTGCCGTCCGGACACCGGCTGCGGGCGGGTGTCGATCGTGGCGGCGGAGACCGAGCGGGCCGCGTTCGAGGCGGTGGCGGGGACGCTGGACGATGAGCGGGCCCGCGCGACCGCGGCCGGCGAGGACGAGGCGCGGCGCCGCGAGGTCGAGCGCGAGCTGGGGAGGCGAGGGAGGCGCTGACCGAGCTGGCGACGATGTACTTCCAGGACCGGGCGATCGGGAAGGCCGAGTACCTGGCGAACCGCGGCCCGCTCGCCGAGCGCGTTGCGCGGTTGGAGCGGCTCAGGGGGCTGCGCGCCGAGCCGGCGCCCGGCGCCTCCCGACCTCGCTCGCAGGGCTGCGGGCGTGGTGGGCGGCCGAGGCGACGAGCGTCGCGGACCGGCGGCCGTTCCTGGAGCTGTGGCTGGCGCGCGTCGAGGTCGTGCCGGTCCGGCGGCGGGGTACTCCAGGTTCGACGTCGAGCGGCTGCGGCCGGTGTGGCGGTAGTAGCTTGACTTGGGAGAGCGTGCTCTCCTCCACTCAAGCCCCTCGCTGGTGGCGGGCTAGCGACCGCGCGAGCGCATCGGGAACTCGGTGGAGTTCGTGCTATGCAGCCGAGGCTGACAGTGGAGGCTGCTAGTGAGGCGTCGCCGAAGTCTTCTTAATGTACGTATGCCACGGGCTATCCCCCTGACCAGGGCTAACGCCGAGGTCCCGCCGACCCCGACATTCAAACCACTTCAGCGACGGACCACTATGAACCTTGCGATGGCTCCCCGGACGGAGTACTGGGAACAATCTAATGGTCGGCGGTCACCGGTGATCGTGCAGGTCTAGCTGCAAGTTTTGGTTAGGCATGGGTTCCCAGGCTCGGGACGCCTACCTCGTCGTGTCCGGAAAACTGGAGCGCGCTGAGTCGCCGAGGAGCTACGCCAGCAGGCCGGGCTGTGGGCGTCTGTTGCCTTGGAGAGACCCGTGCTGCGGATCGCCGACCTCTGGTGGGTTCTGGTTCCCTTCTCGTCGTCGCTGTCGTGGCGTTCGCGTTCGTGGCGCTCGTCCTTTTCTTCTGTCGCAAGGCCAGGCCGCGGAAGCCGGAGGACCTCCAGTACGTCGTGCCGGTGCTGGGAGAAGCTGAGCGCGTGTCGACCGTCCGTCGTGCTCAGGTGGAGCCGGCGACTGGGTGAGAAGAAGGCCGAGTAGGATTCGACCTCAACTCCGACTGAAACCAAGTCGCTCGTCATGTATGATGCGCGGTAGCCGCCGCTCGGCACCACGAATCCAGGAAGCAGTGGACTTGGTTCGACTCTCAATCGGCCGGCGGCAGCTAGGAGCTTTTCTTCACCCCAATCGGGTGCGGGGCGCGGCCGGAAGCCAAGCCCCTGGAGGGACGAGGTCGGAAGCCGAGTCCTGTAGGCGGGAGAGGCTCCCCGAACGGACCTTTATCGAGTTCGCCCGGTCGAGCTGCGACGGGCCGTTCGGTATTAGGGCTTAGGTCCTGGAAATAGGAGAGCTGTAGCTCCAATCCATAGGAAACACGTCCCAGAGCGGGCTGGGACGGTGTGCCCTGTGGAGTGATGCAGCTTGTCGACCCCCTCGCTGGCTCCCCTTGTTGCTGTTGTAGTCGTGATCCTTGCGCTCTTTGCAGGCGTCCCCGTCTTCATCGTCTGGCGGACCAACGGGACCGCCGGCCTGCGGGACTGGGCGTCGGTACTCGTCGCGGTCGGGCTCATGCTCGCCGCGCCGGTCGCGGCGCTGCGGGGGATCACCGCGCTGGAGAAGCTCTTGAGCGCCCTGCGCTCGTGGCTGCCGAAGTCGGACGAACCGGACCTCGGCTCGGGGTCGGACGACGCTGGTGCGAAAACATGAAAACTATATGTGGCAAGGCGACGAGCCAGAAGGTGAAATAGACGTCACAACCGAGTAGGTGGGTGGTCGATCCGGCCAAAGTCGATCCAATTGATCCGGTGGTTACCAGCCGAAGTACGCAGTGGTTTGACTGAAATGAGGCCGCGCCGGATGCCGTAAGGGCAACACTCCAGAGGCCCGTGCCTCGCCGTGAGCGAGGGCGGTTCCCAGGGAGTGTTGCTACTTGGCGGGCGCGTAGGGCGACCCTCGGACCGGGCGCCGATCCCTCCGCGCCGTGCTGCTGGAACAAGGCGTTAACTTCGGAGACGCCGCGCGCCAAGCCGGCGTCAGTCACCCCCAGTTCTCCCTCGTCCTCAAAGGCCGGAATCGGCCCTGGGTGCGCGTCATCCGGGCAATGGCCAAGCTGACCGGCAGGCGGCCGAGCGAGCTGTTCCGCCTGGAGGACCTGGACCACGCGCGCGGGGATGGTCCGAGTGACCCCCGCCGAGCTCGCGGCCCGCGCGCGCCGAGCAGAGTCTCCCCCCGACCATCCAGGACGACGAGGCGTACCGCGCCGCGGCGGCGCTGCTGCGCGCCTCGGTCGCGACGAAGCCGTGCGCGAAGACGAGTGAGCAGTTCGTAGCTGAGTTCAGAGACGAGTCCACCCACCAGACCTCAGCCGGGACCGACCGGGGAGGACCGAGCGAACTAGGGGGGATTCGTCGTGCACGAAGAGGACCGGCGACCGCCGTCTGAAAAGGAAAGCCCCCACCCCAGGGCGGCCTCCAAGAACGATCGAGCTGGACGGCTCGGGGTTATTGTAACCGCCGACCAGCGCCAAACGAAAACTAGTTCGATCTCGGGGCGATGAACTCCACGCCGGCCTCGATGATGGCGGCCAGGTTGGGGTAGGACACCAGCTTGGAGTCACCCACCAGCAAAAACTTGCGCTTCCCGGCCAGTTCGCGTAGCGCCTGCATGGCCCCGGTGACCTGGGACACCTCTGCGGCGGCGCCGTCGTAGGCGCGGTGGAGCACCGGTACGCCGCCGTCGCCGGTGACGGCCAGGCCGGTCTGGACCTGCTTCAGGTCGGGCCGGCGGTTCTTGGGATGGCCGTAACCGGGCTCGACGAAGTCTTCCTCGATGTCTTCGTGGGCGACGTAGGGCGAGATCGAGGTCATGTCCCAGTGCAGCCGGGCGACGTCGACGCCGAACGCGGCGAACGCGGCGGCGCCTACCGACCCGACGATGCCGTCCAGTTTGGGCGCGACGGCGTCGAGGGCGCGGCCGATCCGGTCGTCGTTCAACGCGGCGGCCTCGACGCCGAGGATCTCGGGCACCGCCCATTGGGCTGCCCAGTCGGCGACGTGGACCAGCGGTGTCGGTGAGGTCAGCCGGTTGGCGACCAGCGCCTCGATCACCTGGCCGTGCGACAGGATGGCGACGTCGCGGACAGGGCAGGCCTGCGGTCGACGAGGCCGGCCAAATCCAGACGCCGGCAGAACTCGGCGATCACCGGCAGCGCGCCGAGGGTCTTGTCCGCTCTCGGCGGGCCGTACCCGATGCGTCGTTGGGCCATCAAGGTCCTCCTGTGCTCGGGTTGCGGCTCCTGCAACACTTGAAGCGTAACCGCTTCAAGTGTTGGTCGTGGTGGATGCTCGACGCGCACGCCCGGAGACGACGATGCCCCAGCCCAGCGAGTCCCAACAACAGGCCCAAGCCCGCATCGCCGGCTGTTTGGCCCAGATCGGCTACGCTCTGCCCGGCAGCCTCGTGGCGCGGACCACGGCCTGCGGCAAGGCCGGCTGCCGCTGCCAGGCCGACCCGCCGGTCCTGCACGGCCCTTACCTGAGTTGGACCCGAACCGTGGCCGGCAAGACCGTGACCCGCAAGTTCACCGCCGACCAGCAGGCCCGCTACCAGGCGTGGTTCGACAACGCTCGACGGCTGCGCCAACTCGTCGTCCAGCTCGAGGCCCTCTCCGTGGCAGCGCTTGAGGAAGCCGAAGGGTGGAGAAACGATCCTGACCCAGGCGTGTCCTATCCGTCCCAAGATCCGTCCCGCTCAGGCCTCTTGGCTACCTGCCCATGCCCAAACCCACCGAACCCCATATGCGGAACACCCGGCTAGCTTCACGTGACCTCCTGAGACCACCCATGGGTTTTTGCCGGTACGTCCGAGGACCACGCGACTGTAGCCGAGGGTTGCCCGAGATATCCAAGTCACCCCTCAGCTGGAGTCGTCCGGCGGAACCCGCCGCTGGGCGCGACGAGCTGGTCGAGCAGTACCAGCTTCGGGCAGAGACAAGAGCGGCTGGTCGAGCGCGCGCAGCACTGCGGCCGCGTCCTGGAGGCACTCGCTGCCGCCGGTCTTGAGCACCAGGTCGCGGCAGAACCGGAGGACGAGGTACGTCCTCGCCAGGTGGGCGAGCGCCACCACGGCCGCGACGAGGACAAACGTAACCAAGGCCGGACCGAGGCCGGCCGAAAACTCGAAGTACCGCAACACGCCACGCTCCCCAGGTGTCCCTTGCAACCACCGATGGGCGGCCCCGCAGCCACTGATCGGGGGTGTAGGACTTGGCGCGTCCTGCGCGTAGCTTGTCTTCTCCGCAGTTCAGTTCGAGCACTGGCAGACAGCTCGGTGGCTTGTCTACCTGCGCTGCTCAGACGATAGCACGAGTGGAGCCTGTGGGTCGACCTCGACGGCATCGACGCGGCGAAAGCACAACCGCGAAGGTCTTGATTTAGCGGGGGTGGGTCGGGGTCCTTGACTCGGAGTCACACGGCTGTGGCTGTTGTGGCTCGTGTGCATGGACATGACGTCTGCGACCAGCAGCCAAAG
>JBOGEB010000244.1:0-5578 GCA_050743125.1 Egibacteraceae bacterium | reverse complement strand
AACGACAACGTTATTCGACCCGGGTGCTTAACGACGGGGGCGGGGAGGCTGGGCCTCCCGCTCGATGCCGAGCCGGCTGTAGACATTGTCCGCCAGCACCTTCCCGCCGGTCTGGCAGGCCGGACAGTAGTTGACGGTGTAGTCGCGGTAGGACACGGCGCGGACGGTGTCGCCGCAGGCTGGGCAGGCCTCGCCGGCGCGGTTGTGGACGGCGGCGGGCCGCTGCTTCGACAGGCTCATCTCGGGTCCAGGGTCCCCTCTGGGGTTCCGCCCTCGGGCGGCGCCCTCACCCTCCTCGCGCGAGCGCTCGAACGCCAGCCCCTCGTCCACCACCGCGCGGATCGCCTCAACGACCCGGGCGGCGCCGGCCTCGCCGAGGGCGGTCGTCGTGACGAACGGCGACAGGCCCGCGCGGTGGCAGACCTCGTTGGCGAGCCGGCGCCCGAGCCCGGCGATCCTCCGCTGGTCGCGGAGGAACGTGTGCAGCCGCTGCGAGCGCGCCCCGAGCAGGCGCGCCAGCTCGCTGGGCTCGACGACGTCTGCCTCCAGGCCGAGCTCGTCGAGCGGCGGCTGCGTGAGCGGATCCCCCGCGACCACCCACACCCCGGCCTTGCGCTCGGTCCCGGCCTCGGTCAGCACCAACACCCTTTCTGATCCCCGCCCGCCGGCGGCGGCTTCGCCACCGCCCTCACCCGCGGGGTCGAAGCGCCACCGCATCAACCCGCCCCTCGGCCTGGCCGCCCGGCCGCTGTCAGGACGCAGCCGGCCGCCCTGCATGAGGTGGACGACGTGGCTCACCTCGCCGAAGCCGAGCACGAGCAGCTTCCCGCGCCGGGTCACCGACTCGAGCGTCCTGCCGACCGCGGCGTCCGGCGGCGGCGCGTACGTCTTCAGCGCCGCGAAGGCGAGCGGTGAGACATGCCGCAACGCCGCCCCGCACAGCCACACCTCCAGCCGCTCAGCGTGGGCCTGCACCTCCGGCAGCTCGGGCACAAATCCTATGGTGGCACGGGACGCCGAGCGATTACACTTCGGGCTCCCCGCCTGACCTCTTCTTCTGACCAGGAGAGTTGCCATCGTGTCCGAGACCGAAACTGTCTGGCTGTCGAAGGCCGCATACGAGCGACTGAGCAACGAGCTCGAGCACCTTTGCACCGTGGAGCGCAAGCGCGCGTCGGAGCGGATCGGCCAAGCGCGCGCCCACGGCGACATCCGCGAGAACGCCGAGTACGACGCCGCGAAGGATGAGCAAGGCCAGATCGAGGGCAGGATCCGCCAGCTCGAGCAGACGCTCCGGAACGCGAAGGTCGGCGAGGCGCCGACCGGCGACACGGTGACGGCTGGGATGGTGGTGACCACGCTGGACGCCGACGGCGTGGAGGAGACGTTCCTGCTCGGCAGCCGCGAGGACCGGCCGCAGGGACTCTCGGTTGTCAGCGCCCAGTCGCCTCTCGGCAAGGCGCTGCTCGGCCACCGCGTCGGCGACCGCGTCAGCTACCAAGCGCCGGCCGGCACGTTCAAGGTCGAGATCAAAGCCGTCCGGCCGCTCGAGGGCTGAGAACGTGTTTGAGGACCGCGGCCTTGCCCCGTGGGCGAAGCGAAGCGGAGCGCGGTGCCTGTCGAGCTTGTGGCCAGGATTCGTCACGCATGCGTGACGAATCCTGGCCACACGGACGTCCGACGTGTGCGTGACCGGACGGACGCACCGTCGTATTGAGACCTGGTCCCTGGCCGCGCGTGCTCGACGGCCTGCCCCTCGTCGCCGTTGCCGAGGGCCGCGTACGCCCCAAGGAGCACCAAATTCGTGTATCAGCGGCGAGTCGCTACTACTCTTTTATATCCAAGGACCACTAGCGCTCGAGGAGCCCTTAGGGCTGGAGCGTACGGGTGTGCCGGATGCTGTGCCTTGATTTCCTCCAAAATATGGAGTTTCGGGGAGCGTGAAACATGATGAGCTGGTTGAAGTCTGGTGAGCTGCAGGGGCTTGCAACACTCATGACGGTGCTCCAGGTGGCCGTGTCCATCTGGCTGACGTTGAGGAAGGAACGAGCTGGAGCACCTGCAGCCATGGAGCGAGTCCCAACAGCTGCGTACCCTGTTCTCACCAGAACGCTATCGGCATCGACGGCGCCTGCTCGCTCGGTCGTGCGGGTGGCGCTCGGCTGCTTGTTCCTTTTGGTGGCCGGATGGGCCGTTTACAGCGTGCTGTGGGCTCTCCTGATGCTCGCCACCGGGGTGACCGACCCAATGGGGCTGATCTTTTCGCCGATCTTCTCGCCGATCTTGGTCCTGCTCGGCGCGCTCCCGCCGTTGTGCGCGTTCCTGACCAGGTCGCCAGCCGTCGGCGGGTTTCTCGGTGGCGCGTTCCCGTTGGGCCTGCTCGGGCTCTACAGGGTGTTGCAGCTCCAGTCCTCGCAGCGGTTCATGTTGCCGTTGCTCGGCGCCTCGTCGCCGTTCGCCGCGGTCGTCGTCTTGACGCTCGTCGGGGGGCTGATCGGACGGTTGGTCGGGCCTGCGGTGATCAGGGTGGCGCGGACCGCGCGCCTGCCGCTGCTGCTGCCCGGGTAACCGCGAGCGCGCCGGTATCGGGTTGTATCAGGGGCCTTGATGGGGGCTCTCACGTATTGGGCAGACAGTCCTGTCTGCCTGTGCGTCTGCGTGACGAGAAGGGAATGGCAAGATGGATGCTCTCACGAGAGGTTTGGAGGCGTACGAGCCTCCGATGCTGGCCGAGGTTGGCGGGTTCGCCGATCTGACCCGAGCCGGCGGCGGCCCAAACATCGACTTTGCAGAGGCCGCCCCGCAGGCGTAGCGGGGTTGCGGTCTATCCGTACCCCCGGTGAGCGGGCAGGCGTGGTTCGTGGTCCTTCCGGACTGTGAGGCTGCCCTGCCCGTGGCCGAGGCTCTGCGCCCGTATACGCCACAAGTCGTGCCTCACCCGTCAGGACGGCCGTGGCTGACGGGCCAATGGAGCACCGGCGAGCTGGTGCTCGCGGACCGAGGCCAGGTTCAGGTGGCGGTGATCGGCTGTTGCCCGGTCACCGCCGCCGAGCTGTTCGCCCTGACCAGGCGTGTGCGTGAGATGTCTGATCTGGATCGGCTCGGGGCTGGGCTGTCGGGCAGCTTTCATCTGCTGGCGACGATAGGCGGCCGAGTTCGGGTTCAGGGCAGCGTTTCGGGATTACGGCGGGTGTTCTCTGCCCGGGTCGGGGCGGTGACGGTGGCCGCGGACCGGGCGGATGTCGTTGCCGACCTGGCCGGGGCTGGAGTGGACGAGCAATGGTTGTCGGCCCGTCTGCTCTATTGGCTGGTCCCGCACCCGCTGGCTGACCAGAGTCCGTGGCGGGGAGTGCGGGCGGTCCCGGAAGGGTGCTACCTGCTGGCCGAACGCGACGGGTCGGATCACCTCGTGCGCTGGTGGAGTCCGCCGGAGCCTGGTTTGCCGTTGGCCGAGGGAGCGCCGCTCGCGGGGGAGGCGCTGTCTGCCGCGGTGCAAGCCCGTACACCTGCGAGCGGGACGATCAGTTGTGACCTGTCCGGTGGCTTGGACTCCACCCCGGTGTGTTTCTTGGCCGCGCGTGGGGGCAGCCGGTTGGTTGCGGTTACGGTGGGTGGGGTCGATCCGGACCACGACGACGCCCGCTGGGCGGAGCGTGCCGCTCGGGAGCTGGACGGCGTGGAGCGCCTCGTGCTCGACCCGCAGGAGTTGCCGTTGATGTTTGCGGATGTGGGCCAAGCCGGTGACGGACTGGACGAGCCGTTTGCCGGGGCGCGTGACCGTGCCCGGCTCACCTCCATCGCGTGCCGTCTCGTCGAGCGCGGCTCCCGGCTGCACTTTGTCGGCCTCGGGGGGGACGAGGTCCTGCAGGCGCCGCCGTCCTACCTGCACACCACCGCCCGCACGCATCCCCGAATCGCGGTCAGCCACGTGCGGGGCTACCGCGCCCGGCGTCGCTGGCCGCTGGGGGCGACGGTGCGGGGGTTGGCCGATCACCGCACCTACCGCGAGTGGCTGGCCGCCAGCGCCGACGAGCTGACCGCTCCCCCGCCGCCGCGAGAAGCCCCGAGCCTGGGCTGGGGGCCCGCCTTGCGGCTTCCGCCGTGGGCCACCCCGCAAGCGGTCGACGCCACCCGAGCGCTGCTCCGGCAGGCGGCGGCCACCGCCGAGCCGTTGGCCCCCACCTGTGGCCAGCACGCAGCCGTGGAGCGTGTCCAATTCGGTGCCCGCAGCGTCCGCCACGTGGTCCGGTTCATGGCTCGCCTCGGGCTTCCGCTGGCGGTTCCCTACCTGGACGACCGGGTGGTCGAGGCGTGCCTAGCCGTACGCCTGCACGAGCGGACCACCCCCTGGCGCTACAAACCGCTGATCGTCGAGGCGATGCGTGGCATCGTTCCTGCCGCGGTGCTGGCGCGCACCACCAAAGGCGAGTTCAGCGTCGACTGGCACGCCGGGCTGCGCCGTAACCGCGCCCATCTTGCCGCCCTGTTCGACGACCTGGCGCTGGCCCGGCTGGGCATCGTCGACGCCGACGCCCTACGCGCCGCCTGCCTTGGGCTGTACCCGCCCAGCGTCCCGATGCCCGCGCTGGACAGGACGTTGGCCTGTGAGGCGTGGCTGCGTTCCCTCGCCCCGACCACCTCCGCCACCGGGACTGGAGCGTCACGATGACCCTGCGGCTGCGCGCTGACGTGTCCACCGCGGACACCGACGACGGGCTGGTGCTCCTCGACGAGCGCGCCGGCCGCTACTGGCAGCTCAACTCCACCGGAGCGTTCGTCCTGCGGACCCTGCTCGACGGCGGCACTCCTCAGCAGACCGCCGAGCTGCTGGCGGACCGGCACGCGGTCACGACCGCACAGGCAGCCGCCGACGTGGCCGCCCTCCTGGAGCACCTGCGCGCCGCCGGGCTGGTGACCGACCACGCCGACCTCCCCCACCCTTTCAAGGACTAGGGTGGGCCCATGAGCAGTCCGCAAACCCTGGAGCGCAGAGGTGCGCTCCCCCCTCGACAGCGCGCCGCCGCATTGCTCGCCGTCGGCGCCGCCCGCATGCTCGCCCTCCTTCCACCCCGGCGCATCCGCACCGTGCTGAGCCTGCTCCGCCACCACGCGGCGGCGGCCACGTACCACCAAGCCCTCACCGCCCGGGACGCCGTCGTCGCCGTCAGCCTCGTCTGCGCCGGCGAAGGCTGCCTCGAGCGCTCCTTGGCCACCACCCTGCTGTGCCGCATCCGTGGGGTCTGGCCCACCTGGTGCACCGGCGTGCGCACGGCCCCGTTCCTCGCCCACGCCTGGGTCGAAGCCGACGGTCAACCGGTCGGTGAGCCCCACGGTCCCGGCTACTACCGCCCGATCATCACCATTCCCCCTGCGCAGAACGCCTGAGAGCACGTGTCCAGCGCGCCGCCGCGAGGCACGCGGGTCAGCGCGGCAGGGCGCCCGTGGTGACCCGGCAGAACGCCTCGATCTCCTCTTGCGCCTCCTGGGCCGCCGCCGACCCTTGGTAGCGCGGGTCCCGGAGCGCCACATGCACCCGCAGGACGCTCGCGACGATGGGGCTGACTCGCTGCTGGGACGG
>JBOGEB010000243.1:0-5631 GCA_050743125.1 Egibacteraceae bacterium | reverse complement strand
GGGGCGTCCCCCCGTGCCCCCTCGCAGCGATCGGGGGCGTCCCCAGGGTCCCCTCTGGGGTTCCGGACCCCCTCACAGCAAACGGAACTTTCCGCTGGGACCACTAGCGGTTGAGGATGTCATCGACTTCGATCGCCAGGCCTGGCATGACCTTGGTGCGGATGACCTCCCCGCGCCGGTAGACGACCGGGTCGGCGTAGCCGCCCTCACCGAGCACCGACACGAGCACGACGTCCCGGTCGAGGTCGACGAACCAGAACTCGGGCGCTCCCTCCTGCGCGTAGCGGTCGCGCTTGACGCCGAGGTCGTAGCGCTTGGTCGACGGGGAGGACACCTCGACGACGAGGTCGGGCGGGTCCTCGAGGCTCAGGACGTCGCCGATCTCCCGCCCCGGCCGGGTGAAGGCGACGTCGGGCTCCAGGTGGGTGCGGCGGTCGAAGTCGACGTTCACGCCGGGGAAAACCTCCCCGCCGTGCTCCTCCTTCCAGTCCCAAAAACGGTGGGTCAGCAGCCCGACGACAATCTGGTGGCGGGTGCGTGCCATGGGGGTCACGTAGAGCACCCCGTCGATGAGCTCCCGGCGCTTGCCGTCGTCGGGGAAGCCCCACAGGTCGTCGATGGTGTACAGGTGCTCCGCGTTGACGGACATCGCCCCTCCTTGTCGCACATGCATCGACGGTACCCCTCTCAGCGTACGCGGTGCCTTCTCCAGCGGCTTAGCTGTGGATAACTGTTCCTCACCGCTCGCCTGACGCCGGATGGGCCAGCCAGGCGACGTCGGGGTGGAAACCTTGGTTGCCAGCGCGGTCACGGCGTCGTATGAGGTGACGGTGCTCATCCTCGTCGATGGCGAGGTCCTCCCGCGTAAGACGGCCGAACGACCGTAGAGCCTGCTGCAGGTGGCTGAGGTCGAAGCCGATGTCTTGCTCGCGGGCAAGCTCGCACAATCGTCCAAGGCTGAACCGCTGTGTCACGGCGGCGAGGTCGCGAAAGTCTCGTGGCTCGGCGCGGTCGAACACCGCCAGCAAGCTCCTCGGGCGGACCGTACTGGCTGTCTTGCACGCCGAGGGCGCGGTAATCGACGGCGAGATCGATTTCCAGCGCTGATCACCGTCACTGACCTCGCGCCGAACGAACGAGCGCAGATCACGCCGACGAACAGAGTGCATGCCGGCGGCTGCCACTGCTTGCTCTATGGCGGCGGCGAGTTCTTGGACTTGCGCCTCCTCTGCGGGGCAGGCGAAGAAGTCGAGGTCGAGCGTGGGTCGGTCGATCAACCCGTGTGCCAACAGTGCGGCGGCGCCGGCGAGCGCGAACCCCTCAGACTCGGGCAGTTCGGCGATCATCGCGGCTAGGCGCTGCTGGAGCGCCGTCAGCACGGGACCTCGATCCCACGGTGCCGGCGGAACCAGTGGGCCCACGCCAGGCGCACGCGGCGCGGCAAGAACAACTCGTCCCACAGGTCGAGCAACTCATCGACGTCAACGAAGTACCGCACATCGTCATCGTTGCCCTCACGCAGGACCTGCTCGTACACCCGCGCGCGCTGCTTGCGGTCAGACAGATCGAAGCTGCGCGGCGGTCCGCTCCACGCGACGTGCAAAGGCAGCACGATCACCCCGGTGGCTTTCTCGACCCCAGGGGCTGCAACATCCTCAGGCACCGCAAACCAATGATCATGGTGGCTGCGACATCGGGGCAGCCGCGGAAGTGCGTTGTGTCATAGATCCAGATCTGCTGCTTCGTGTAGGTGACCCAGGCCGGGAACGGGCGCCGCTGTGATCGTCCGGGGCGTGGCGGACGACGCAGCCTGAGCCCATGGGCAGCAAGAACACGCCGCACCGAGGACGGGGACACCCATACCCGGTGAAGGTAGGAGCCGCGGTGAGCGAGCTTGCGGTGAGAGCGGTCGACCTCGGCCCACTCGTCGAACAGCTTGACGATCTCGGCGGCTTCCCAGTCCAGTAGCCCGTGCACGGGCTGGCCTCCGGCCGGCAGGTCCTCGAGGCCGCCGCCTGCGCGGCGGGTGCGCCACCGCCAGGCGCGCCGGCAGCCCAGCTCCAACGCGCGGCAGACGCGACGGTGGTCCCAGCCGTCTTTGACGGCGCGGTCGATCAGGTCCAACAGCCCTGCCTTGACTGCGGCGTCGACCCGGCGGGGTACGGGACCGTTCAGTCCCAGTGCCCTTTTCCCTCGACCAGCATCAGCCGCACGCCCATCTCTTTGAGCGCCTCGGACAGCCGGGAGATCTCCGCCTTCGCGGCGGCCAGCTCCGGGTCCGGACCGTCGGCTCGAACACCCGGCCTGGACTTCGCGAGCGCGTCCAACGCGCCCTGCCGTGCCACCGTGCGCAGCTTGAGGATCGTCGAGCGGTCTACGCCGTGCTCGTCGGCTGCGGCGCGGATTGTGGTCTCCCCGCGCAGCAGCTGGATCCAGATCTCGTACTTCTGCGCAGGAGTCAAGAACCGCTTGCGGCGACGGCCGGCACGGTCGGTCCCAGGGTATGAATCGGACATGTCCACAGCCTTCCTGACAGGCCGAGGACCCCGCAAAGTGCGGGCTAATCACAACCCGGATCTGTGACGTTAAGTCAGACGCAAACCAGCACCTGGACCGCGCCACGCGTGACCATGACACGAGGATACGGGTCGGCGGGCTGAACCCGCCGGTTCCTCATGCGTTGGTGAGGCCCAGGCTTTGGGAGCGGGGATACATGACAACCACGACAGCCGAGCGGTCCTAACCGGGCGTAGGGTCGGTGAGGGCGGGCTGGGCTCGAGAGTCGAGCGAGCTCGGGCCGGTTATCCGCTCGCTGTACGCTGCGCCCAGGCCATGCCAGCCATGGTTTTGAGCCCCAATGTGCAGGTGAGCACAACAAACGCAACGTCTTTAGCGGCGGATCTGGCGGTGCGGCTGCCTTCCACGCAGACGCTCGCTGTCTTGTCCGAGCGCGGTCGCAGTCGCTGGTCTGAACCATAAAACCGCTGCTCAGCCCTTGTAAAGTGCACTCAGCCTTACCCCAGTCGAACCTTCACGCCCTGGTGGAAGGTCCGGTGGTGAGTGTCCCACCTGTCCATGCGAAGGTCCGCCGGGACGGCTACCGAGGCCCAAAACGCTGAGGTGATTCTCTTGAGTTTCGCGGTTATGCGGCGGCTTGTTTCCAGGCCAGGCGTACAGCGGCGATTTCTTCGTATGTGGGCTGTTCAGGGTGTTGTGGCCGAAATTCGGCGGCGGTCAGCACCCGCCGCAGGGTGGCGAGCATGTCCGCGACCGACGGGTTCTTCTTGGCTGCATACCAGGGAGCGCGCCGGCGGCGCTCGGCGACCACGTCGGGGGTGTGCCCGGCGATCGCGTACCACAGGATCACCAGACTGAGGCAGTAGAACCCGAACGGCACCGTCCGCTCGACCGCCTTGGGGGTGCGGTTGCGGGCCTGCCCGGCCCCGGCGGTCTGCTTGCCGTCGAAGACCGCGAGCCTGGATCGACCATCTGGCGGCGTACCGGGCGGCGATGTCGGCGGCGGGGCTGTCGGGGTCGGTGGCGGCCAACGCCAAGTCGTACCCGTGATCGTGTCCGGCCTCGCGGACCAGCACGACCCGGACCTGTTGAGCGCCTAGCCCGAGTTTCCGGGCTGAGGGGTGTGCGGTCTCATAGCTGGCGGGCTGAAGAGGCAGCCGCCAGACAGTTGACCTGGGCGTTCTCCGTCGAGGGTGCTGGCTTTCGTGGCGCCTGCGGTGTATGACCTAAAGTATGGCAAGCATCACAGGCAAGAAGATCAACGGCCAGACCTACTACTACCTGCGCGAGGTCGCCCGCATCGACGGCAAACCCAAGATCGTCTCCCAGCGCTACCTCGGCAAAGCCGCCGACATCGCCGCCGCGATGGACGGCGCGACAGTCCTGCCCGAACGCACCCGCCACCTCCAATTCGGAGCGCTGGCCGCGACCTGGGGGATGCTTGAGCGCCTGGACGTGGCCGGCGTCATCGACGCCGTGGTCGGGTCCCGCCGGTCGGACGCCACCGCGTCGGTAGGCGCCTACATCGCGTTGGCGGCCGCCAACCGGGTCGTCGAGCCCTGCTCGAAGCTGGGCTTCGCCAACTGGTGGGCGACGACGGCCGGCGACCGCTGGGCGAAAGTCCCCACCGCGGCGTTGGACCACCGCCGCTTCTGGGACGCGACGGACACGCTGTCCACCCGCCACCTGCGCGCCGTCGAGGCGACGATCGCCCGGCGCGTCGTCGAGGTGTTCGACCTGGACCTGTCCGGGCTGGTGCTGGACATGACCGACTTCGCCACGTTCGTCGACTCGGCCAACGACCGCGCGCCGATCGCTCAGCGCGGCAAAGCCGAACAGAAACGCACCGACCTGCGGCTGGCAGCCCTGGCCTTGGTCGTCACCCGCGACGGCGGGATCCCGGTGTGCTCCCACACCCACCCCGGCGACCGGCCCGACGTCACCCAGCTCTCGACCGTGATCGACGAGCTGGCCGCCCGCTACCGCCAGCTCACCTCCAGCCTGGAGTCGTTGACAGTGGTGTACGACGCCGGGCAGAGCTCGACCGCCAACCAGGCCCACATCGAAGCGTCCGGGCTGGGGTTCGTCGGCTCCCTGGCCGTCCCCAACCACCCCGACCTGCTCGCCGTCCCCGCCGACAAGTTCAGCCTCGTCGATGCCGACCGGTTCGGCGGGCTGAGGGCCTACGACACCACCGCCACCGCGCTGGGCGTCACCCGCCGAGCAGTCGTCACCCACTCGCCCACGTTCCACACCGCCCAAGCCCGCGGCTTCGCCCAGACCCTGGCCGAAGCCCGCCGACGCCTCGGCGAGCTGCAAGCCCGCCTGGCCCGAGGCAACACCCGCAAAGCCCGCGCGGGCGTGGAAACCGAGATCGCCGCCATCTGCAGACCCCGCTGGGTCGGCCGGGTCATCGACGTCACCCTGACCGGGCAGACCCCCGCCGAGATGCGCCTGACCTGGACCACCAACCAGACCGCCCGCCGCCGACTCGCCGCCGAGATCTTCGGCAAACGCATCCTGTTCACCAACCGCGACGACTGGCCGGTCGCCGACGTCGTGGCCGCCTACCGCTGTCAAGCAGACGCCGAAGCCGGGTTCCGGCAGCTCAGAGACCCCCACGTCGTGTCGTTCTCCCCGCTGCGCCACTGGACCGACCAGAAGATCCGCGTACACGTCTTCTACTGCGTCCTCGCGCTCGCCGTGGCGCACCTGCTGCGCCGACAGGCCGCCCACGCCGGGCTGGCGATGAGCGTACGCGAGCTGCTGGACACCCTGGCCGGCATCGAAGAGACCGTCATGGTCTACCCCTCCACCGGCGGGCGGCCCAAAGCCCGACGCATGCTCACCGAGATGACCCCCACCCAGCAACGCCTGTACGACCTGTTCGAACTCGACCGCTACGCCCCCCACAGTTAGGTCATACGCCACCGCACACCAAAACCCGCCACTCACCAGCAGCTTTACCTCCGCAGAAACCCATAAAGAGGAAACTCGGGCTAGGGCGCCGTGCCACAGGCAGCGCCGCTCGGCGGCCTGGATCTGCTCGTCGCGGGGTGTAGCGGGTGACGATGGCCCTGTCCCAGTCCGCCTTGGCGGCCAGGTCGGCGGGGG
>JBOGEB010000242.1:2772-5634 GCA_050743125.1 Egibacteraceae bacterium | reverse complement strand
GACGGCGGCGACGAGCTACGAGAACGGATCACCGTGCTCAACCTGCGTCACAGCCTGTCCACCGGGCTGGTCGCGCTGCGCGCCGCCGGCTACGGCCACTGGGACGGCGTCCTCAACGTCAACCGGCTGTTGCATGCCGGCCTGGCCGGGCGTTTCGCGTGGCTGGACCAACCCACCTTCATCAACCTGCTCTAAGCCTGGATGTCTCTGCGCGGCTGCACGGTGATCGCCGTCGAAGGCACCCACGCCAGCCGCAAGACTACGGTCGACGTCTGCGCCCTCGACGACATCGTCCCCGACCGCGGCGTCGCCGCCCTCATCGGCCGCCACCAGGTCGCGGTCTTCCGCGTCGCCCCCGACGACGAGCTGTTCGCGCTGTCCAACTACGACCCGTTCAGCAAAGCCTTCGTGCTCTCCCGCGGCATCGTCGGCTCCAAAGATGACATGTGCAGGGGGTCCCTGCGGCTCGAGCACGCATGATCGTGCTGAAGGCTGAGAAGGCCTGTAGGCAGAGCTCGAAGGAGGTCCCGATGAGCATCGTAGGAGCGTTTGACGTGCGCCGCGCCCAGATCACGTTCGACTGGGTCGACCGCGACACCGGCGAGACACGGACCGGCCAGATCGCACCGGCCACCCGCGAGATGCTGCGCGCCCGGCTGGCCCACCTGCCTCACCGCGAGGGCGCGTTCGCGGTCGAGGGTTGCACGGCTGGCGGTTCGTGGCCGAGGAGCTGACGCGGGCGGGGTTCGCAGCGCATGTGGCCGAGCCGGCCGAGACCGCGCATCCGCGCGGCCCGAAGCGGCGCGCCAAGACCGACCGCGCCGACGCCCGCCACGCCCGCCAGCTGTTGGAGCAGGGCCGGCTGCCCTGCTCGTGGATTCCCCCGGGCCACATCGGGGACCTGCGCGTCTTGGTGCGGCTGCGCAAGACCCTGGCCGACGAGCGCACCTGCTGGCCCCAGCGCATCCACGCGCTGCTGCTCCATCACGGCCTGCCCCGACCCGCCCAGGCCCTGCTGTCGCGCGAGACGCGCGAATGGCTGCGCCTGGCCGGGCTGCCCGCGGCCAGCCGTCAGGCGCTGACGCTGGGCTTGGACCGCATCGACCAGGCGCTGTGCCAGCTGGACCCGCTGGAGCGCTGGCTCCGCGCCTACGCCCGCCGCCCCCCCGGCTGCCGCGCGCTGACCGCGAACCATTACGGCAGCGGCGAGCTGACCGCCCCAACGATCCTGGCCGAGCCCGGCGACGCCCGCCGCTTCCGCAACGGCGACACGGTCGTGCGTCACACGGGCCTGGACGTCACCGTGCACTCCTCTGACGGCAACCGCAGCCGGGGGCATCCGGCCGAACAAGGCCCGCCGGCGCTGCGCTGGGCGCTGTTCGAGGCAGCCCAGCGCGCCGCCCGTGCCAGCCCCCCCGGCTCTTGACCTGCACACCCAGGTCAAAAGCCGCATCGACGGCGGCCGGGCCGCGTTGACCGTGGCCCGCAAGCTCGCCCGCCGCGCTCGGCCGCACCCTCATCGGCCTCGGCGGCGCCGCGCCCGCTCCCGCGGCCGACCCGGCTTGGCCGGCCACGGTCTGACCGGCGGCCTGCACGCCTGCCCGCCCGACACGCAGATGCGCCCGCGGCCAGCTCCCGCAAGTCGCCCGCTGTCCACGGCTTGCCGTGGCGGCCTCCAAAGACTCCGCGACCGCGCACCCGGGGTCACCCCATCGATCATCTTGCCGCCGAACCGGCGCGTGCCGGTTCGAGCACCCAGATAAGGCAGGGCGCCCCAGGCACGCCCCACCGACCGGCCGTCCAAGTCCCCGCCCGCCCAGGAGCGCGCCTATGACCTGACACCCACGGTGGCTCCTCTGGCCCTGTCAGCCTCGCGCCGGCCCTCGCCGGCCTCAAGGCCGTTCGTCCGGTAGGGCGCTCCACCTTGACCCCGGCTGCGGTCCGTCGCATCCCCCAGCCACCAGAAGAACCACCCCAGACCAAACAAACCGGACCGATCAACCATTGCACGACCGGCCCCTGCACAGACAAGGCGAATGAGGACGGGCAAGCGTCGTTTCGAGAAACCGCGGCGGGGTGAGCACCGTCTGAGAACGGCAGAGGAAACCGCTGTGGAAGCCGGATCAGTTCGGGTCAGGCTGAACTGCGGTTCTCCAGCGCATGTTCGTGTCGGCAGGTGACGCAGCAGCGTCCGTGCGCCCAGTCCGCGAGCCTGGTCGCGGTGGCCTCCAGCCGGTTCGCGAGCCGTTCCACCAGCGCACAGACGGCCTGACGGGAACCGTAGTCGGTCGCTGGGCAGGCTGTGCGCTCGTCGTGCCGGTGGCCCATGCGCGCAAGCGTGCTCCTGTGGCGTGGCGGGAGGAAGTCGGGACGGCTGCGGGACCGCGACCAAAGGGAGGTCTACGCTCCTTCTTCTCGAAGCGTCTTCTCGAAGCATCGACAACCAGGGGGAAGCAGATGGACGAGCAACCGCGGCAGGCGAAACGGATCTCCGCACCCGAACCGAAACCGGCTGCCAAGCCCGCGGCGAGTGTCGACCCGCTGGTCCTGGTCAACCAGTGGACCGCCCCGTTGGCCTGCATGCTGCAGGTCGCGCTGCGGGACAACATCTACGACTTCGCCGAGCGTCTGGGCGGGGGCTGGCGCACGGTCGCGGACTGGCAAGCCAACCCGGCGATCGTGCCGAAGCTGCGGATGCAGCAGGCGCTGGACGCGGCGCTGCGCAGCGCGGACGACGAGACCAAGGTGCGGTTCGCGAACCTCGCGCGCGGCGGCCCGGTCGTGTGGGTGTCAGACTCGGTACCGCTTACCGGGAACGGAGGCGACACGGACCGCGGACAGTTCTTCAAGGCGGGGCTCGTC
>JBOGEB010000242.1:0-2672 GCA_050743125.1 Egibacteraceae bacterium | reverse complement strand
ACGGCTTGCGCGCCAGCATCGACGACGCGTATCGGGCGCTCGGCCGCGAAGGGCCGTCAGGGATCGGCGGGCAGTTGATCGGCACGTGGACCGAGGCGGTGGTGGAGCGCTCGCTGGGCGAAGGCTTCGTGCGGCTCGGCGACGCCGAGCGGGCCGTCGCGGTCCTCCGCCCGGCCGTCGACCGAGTGAGCCCCAGCCGCCAACGGACCCGCGCGCAGATCCACCTCGCCGAGGCGCTCACGCTGGCCCGCGAGCCTGAGGAGGCTTGCCGGCTGCTCGGCGACGCGGCCGAGCAGGCGGTGGCCCAGGAGTATTGGCAAGGGCTGCGCTTCGCCTTCGCGGTGCGCGCCGGCTTCCCCGGCGAGTGGGCTGGGTTGGGCTGCGTGCGGGACCTCGACGAGCGGCTCCGCCGGCTCCGCCTGACCCCGTGGCTCGCGTCGGCGTAACCGGTCACCTGGCGCGCTCCCCAGGGCGCGAAGGGTGCATCCTGGCGCGATGGACTCTGGGTTGGGTGACCTCGACTTCTGCTACCTGTCGACCACGGGACGGGTGACCGGCCGCACGCACCGCATCGAGATCTGGTTCGCGCTCGCGGGCCGCACGGCCTACCTGCTGTCGGGCAGCGCGTCCTCGGACTGGGTGCGCAACCTGGTGGCCCAGCCGGCGGTCACCCTGGAGCTCGGTGCCCGGCGGTTTCCCGCCACCGCCCGGATCGTCCATGAACTGCTCGAGGAGGCCGAGGCCCGCCGGCTCGTCTACGAGAAGTACCGGACCCGCTGCGGCGGCGACCTGACCAACTGGCGTGACGGGGCCGTGCCGGTGGCCATCGACCTCCGCCCCGATGTCGAATGACGAGATGGACCAAGACAGCGGTCAGGTGACCCAGCAGAACGCCTCGATCTCCTCCTGCGTCACCCGGGCAGCCGCGGACCCGTGGTAGCGCGGGTCCCGGAGCAGCACGTGCACCCGCTGGGCGCTCGTGACGATGGCGTGGACTCGGCGCGCGGGGGCCAGGTCCAGCACTGGCCGCAGCGCCACGTGGGCGCCGTCCAGCTCGCCTCAGCCCACGCGCGTAATCGCCAGGTCGGCCCGAGAGAGGGCTTCGCAGGTGCAGGACTGCTCGGCCTCCCCGGCGGGCGTGCGGGCGGGTGTGCGTTTTCAGGGAGAGCTGTCCGCGCAGCGATGTCCGGGATTCCCTGACTGTTGAGGGGGTGTGTCCTCCGCCGTCCTGGCTGCAGCCAATCGCCAGCGTACGAAGGCTGGCGGCACCCAAACGTTACGGACGCAACATACGGTCGCAACGTTCGGACGCCACCGTATCTCTGGACCAGTGCACCTCCTCGACTGGTAAGAACTCAGGTCTCCTGCGACCATGGCCCTCCCCGACATCCCTGCGGCGAAGCGTGCCGGCCTGCCGGTGGATCTCGATCGGCTGACTGCTGAGGGTGACGACTGGCTCAGCCCCGAGGAGCGCCACGCGCTGAAGAGTCGCGGTGTCTGCGCTCAGGCTCAGCCTGGGGTGTTCATGATCCGCGTGCGCACGTCGGGCGGTCGGATCTCCACCGAAGCCGCCCGCGGGCTCGCCGACCTTGCCGACCGGTACGGCAAGCGCTGGCTCCACCTGACGACCCGCCAGCAGATCCAGTTCCACCACATTGATGCGCATCACGTCACCACAGTGATCGCCCGAGTCGAGGCGCTCGGCCTGACGACCAGCTCGGCGTGTGGGCACACGATGCGCGGGGTGATGTCCTGCGCCGACGCGGGCGTGGGCCTGGACGAGCCGTTCGACTGTTATCCGGACGCACGCGCGGTGTCCGACTGGATCCTTGCGCAGACGCCCCAACTCAACTGGCGTATGCCGTCACGGTTCAACTTCCTGTTCGGCGGCTGCGAGGCTTGCCGTGACCACGCGAAGGTCAACGAGGCGGGGTTCGTCTCGGTCGTGTGCGACGGCGAGCTGGGCTACGAGCTGTGGGTGGGCGGCAGCCTCGGCAAGTCCGTGCCGACGCTGGGGTTCAAGGCGGTCGACTTCGTCCCGCGAACAGCGGTCCTGGCCGCCGCCGACGCGCTCATCGAGGTCTTCACCACGTACGGCAACCTCGACAAGCCGAACAAGGCGCGGATGAAGTTCATGATCGCCAGCCTCGGCCAAGACCGGTTCCTCGCGCTGTTCGAGGCCGCCTACGCCCGTGCCCGCCAGCGTGAGTACCCGCCGCCGGCCCCGCTGTCCACGCCGCTGTCGTCCTCGCTCGCCGAGATCCTTGCCTACGCGCCCGAGGGCGGGTGGGGCAGCGGCGTCCGCCCCCAGCGCTTCCCCGGCCGGGCGATGGTCACCGTGAACGTCCCGCTGGGAGACCTGGACGTCGAGGACGTGCGGGCGCTCGCGGACCTCGCCGACGCCTTCGCCGACGAGCGGCTGTACCTGACGAAGAACCAAAACGCGATGCTCCGCCACGTGCCCCTCGAGGCCGTGCCGGTGATCCGCGCCAGGTTGGAGGCGCTCGGTCTGGGCCTGGAGGGCGCCGACCAGTCGGTCGACGTCCGGGTCTGCACCGGTGGTCCCGTGTGCGTGCTCGCGATCACCCCGGCGCAGGCCGTCGCTGCCCAGCTCCTGCGTAACCCCGTGCTCGTGCGCAACTCGGGGGTGCGTGTGCACATCTCCGGCTGTC
>JBOGEB010000241.1:0-5823 GCA_050743125.1 Egibacteraceae bacterium | reverse complement strand
CGGCCGTGACGTCGGCGAGCATCCGGAGCACGGCTTGTCCCATCCCGAGGACGTCGTCCTCCAGGCTGTCGAGTCGCTCGTGAAAGCTCCGCCGCAGCTCCGCCATCGCCAGCCGATCCTAGACTGGGCCGCGCGGAAAAACTCGTGGCATTCGGCTGCGTCTGCACTCCGCCTCGCGGCGTTGCGGATCGCTTGAGGACAACCAGCACATGACGCGACCAGCGCCTTGCGAGGCGGGCCCAGCCGTACCCTCGGCGCCATCGGGGGCGTTCCCCCGAACCCCCTCACAGTCAACGGAACCTTCCGCTTGGACCACTAGTGTTCTCGAAGTCCGGAAGCCGTTCGCGTACACCAGCTCCCGCGGGCTTCAGATTGTGCTGCTGCCCAGCCCTTGTGGCCAGGATTCGTCACGTATGCGTGACGAATCCTGGCCATATGACGATTCCTGGCCACAGCGCTGACACGCATCACGCACAGTCAAAAGGGGCTGCTCACGATGACGCTGGGTCTGCTGCAGGCGGACGCGGCGGGGGTCGCTGCGACCAGCGGCCGGCACGCGCTCGAGGCGTGCGGCGCCGGCGCGCTGCGTCACTGCACATCGGGAAACAGCAAGAGTACGCCGACGCCCATACCCGACCCGACCTCCACACGCCCGTTGACGAGCGCGCCGGATCAGGCCTCCCCAGGTTCGCAACGCCCCCTATGACAGGCCCCGGGGATCAGGAGTGGGGGGAGCCCAACGCGGCAACGCGGACGAGTGCCGCTCAGGTGACCGGCCGGCACGGGCCGGCGGCCCCCGACTCGGCTCCGTCAATGCGATCAGTGCGGATGGCACCTGGCCCGCCACGGCCAGCCCTTCACTGCTCACACGGCTAGATCAGCGTGGTGACATTAATGAAGCTCGACGGGCCGCCATCCGCCAAATCGTGGTGACCTACCAGGTCCCAAGTGGTCAAACCACGCATCCCACCATGCAAGGCTGTAGCAGTGACCGGCAACCCGCGCGTAGGTGCCGTTTCCGGACGCGTCGGGTGCCAGGCTCTCGGCGCTCTTCATCCGGCGGTATGGGCGTCTCGTGGACTCGGCGGATGCAGCTGGGCGAAAGAGGAGCTGTGGCGGGTTCAGCCTCGCTGATTGTGTTCCCGGCAAGCTCGCTGACCCATGTTCCGGCTCGAATAACGGCATCAGGTTTTGGTCGCGATATCTTGGCCCACCTTGATCAGGCGTAGGGCTTGCTCGGCGGCGTCAGTGAGCAGTTCGGCGGTCTGGTTGATGGCATCGTCGAGGGTGCACGGCGCACACAGGATGCTCATATAGGCGGCGATGCCGTGGTCGAGGTTGATCCTGGCGGCTGGGCCGATGGTGCCGGCCAAAGCGATCACAGGCACGCCGTAAGCCTTGGCTTGTCGTGCCACCTCAGCGGGCACTTTGCCTTTGGGGCTGTGGTGGTCGAGGGTGCCCTCGGCGGTGATGGCCAGGTCGGCTCCGCGCAGCTGGTCGTCGAGGTTGAGGTAGCGCATCACGATCTCGAAGCGGGGGTGCAGGGTGGCCCCGAGAAGGGCTTGCAGGCCCGCGCCTAGGCCCCCGGATGCGCCGCTGCCGGGTGTCGTGCGCACGTCGACGCCGATGTCGCGCTCGATCACGTCGGCGTAGTGCTCGAGGGCGGCGGCAAGACGCTCGACGGCGTGGGGGGAGGCGCCCTTTTGGGGACCGAACACCCGCGCCACCCCATGGGGGCCGCACAGCAGGTTGTGCCAGTTGCAGGCGACGTCGATGCTGACGTCACCCAGGCGAGGGTCGCGGCCGGTGAGGTCGATGCGGTCCAGCCGACTCAGCTCCAAGCCGCCTGGACTCAGCTCGGCGCCAGTGTGGTCGAGCAGACGTACGCCAAGGGCCTGGGCCATGCCGGCGCCGCCGTCGCTGGTGCCAGAGTCGCCGCAGCCGACCAGGATGCGCTCGGCCCCCGTGTCGAGCGCGGCCGTGAGCAGCTCGCCCACCCCCCACGTCGTGGTGAGCAGGGGGTCACGGGCGTTTCGGGGCACCAGGCGCAAGCCAGCAGCAGCCGCCATCTCGATCACCGCCGTGCGGGAGCCACCGTCGCCCAGGACCCCGAAGTGGGAGGCCACGGGGTGGCCCGTCGGCCCGGTGACAGTGACCTGGTGGATGCTGCCCCCGGTCGCCTCAACCAGCGCCCGGGTGAAACCCTCGCCTCCGTCGACCAGGGGCAGGCGGACGACCTGCGCCTCTGGGAGCGCCCGCAGGACGCCACGTTCGATGCAGCGTGCCACCTCGTCGGCCTCCAGGCTTTCTTTGAATCCCGACGGGGCCACCACGATGCGTATGGTTGCTTCCGTGACCGTGCGAGCGATAATAGCAGTACGCCTAGCGGGGGCCTGAGCGGGAATGACGATGCAATCCCACCCTGGCAGAGCCGGGTGGGGCGCTCGCCAGTGGACAGCGTCCGAGTCACGGTTCCCCATGTTGCGGAGGCGCCAGCATGAGGACCGCGGAGTTCACCGAACGGACCGCCAGTTTGTGGCCGCGGCCGGGGCTGGTCCCGTTGCAAGCAGCGCCACCGCCAGTGGCGCCGCGGCCGGTGGCTCACCATCGCCCAGGTCGTCTGCGCTGGGTGGCCGACGCCATGCTGCCCCTCGCGCTGCTGATCGTCGCCGGGGTCGCCGTGCTGTTGCCGGCCTCCCTCGACTCGAAGGCCCGTCTCGCGCTGTTCGCGTTCGCCGTGGCCGCCATCCTGTGGTCGACCACCTCCTTCAATCCCGCCTACGTCGCTCTGACAGCTGTGCTGCTGCTCGTCTTCACCGGCGCCCGCCCGCAGCAGGAGCTGTTCGAGGCGCTGGCCTCAGACGTGGTCTGGCTGATGATCGGCGCGTTCGTGCTGGGCGAGGCGGTCGAGCGCAGCGGCCTGGCGGGCCGCATGGCTCAGCTGGTGGTCAGCCGAGCCCGATCGGTGTCGGGGATGTGCTGGCTGTTGACCACCGTGCTTGTTCCCCTGACGTTCCTGGTCCCCTCGACTTCGGGCCGGGCCGCGGTCACGATCCCGCTGTTCCGCAGCGTCACCGGCGCCGACGGTGACCGGCGCGTGACGCGCGTCGTGGCCCTGCTGATGCCCACGGTGATCCTGGTCAGCACCATCGCCACCGTGATCGGTGCCGGATCGCACCTCATCGCCAACGATCTCCTCGAACAAATCGCCGACCGGCGCCTGTCGTTCGCTCAGTGGGCACTTTACGGCGTGCCCTTCGCGCTGGCGGCCAGCTACCTGTCGTGCTGGGTTGTGCTGCGGTTGTTCCTCCGCCGTGAGCAGCGCCAGCAAGCGCTGCGCATACCCGCCAGCCGCTCGAGGCCCTTGTCGGCGGCGGAGTGGAAGACCCTGGCCGTGGTGGTGGCCATGGTCGTGCTGTGGCTGACCGAGAGCCGCCACGGGCTGGAGATCGCCACCGTCACCGTGGTCGGCGCCGTCGTGCTCACTGCCCCGGCCGGCGGGGTCCTGCGCTGGAAGGACGGGCTGAAAGCGGTCTCCTGGAACCTTGTCGTGTTCGTGGGCGCCGCTCTCGTGTTGGGCCGGGCGCTCATCGACACCGGCGCCGCTCAGTGGATCATCGACCGGCTGTTCGCGGTCAGCAGTATCGCCGGGGCCGACTCCCACCTGCTTGTGCTGCTCATCCTCGCGTTGATCTCGCTGACCTCGCACCTGTACATGACCTCGCACAGCGCCCGCGCGGCCGCGCTCGTGCCTCCCCTGCTGTACCTGGCCGGCAGCCTGGGCGTCGACCCGGCCGCGGTGATGTTCATCGGCACCGCCGGCATGGACTACTGCCTGACCTTCCCCGTCAGCTCCAAAGCGCTGCTGATGTTTCAGGAGCTGGAGGGTGAGACCTACCAGCCGGCCGACCTGCTGCGGCTCAGCTCGGTGCTGCTGCTCATGCACCTGGGCCTGATGGTCGCCTTCTACTTCGGCTACTGGCGCTACGTGGGCTTGAGCCTGTAAGGCCCGAGGGGGTTGGGATGAACCTGCGACGCAAGCTCCTGATCTCCTTCGCAGCCCTCGGCCTCGTCGCGCTGCTGATCGCCGGGGTCACGGTGTGGGCGGTCGCGCGGTGGGAGACCAGTACCGACCGTCTCGAGGGCCACTACCAGCGCAGCCTGCTCCTCCAACGGGTGCGCTCTACCACCTTCCGGGCCTTCAAAGAGGTCCCTGACGCCATCACCGCCGGTGACCCGAACGCCCGCCAGGAGTTCGACGCGCTGCTCGAGCCGGCCGAGGCCGACTTCCGCCAGTGGGCCGACCTGGCCGACACCGACGAGGAGCGCCGCCAGGTGGCCGACGTCCGCCGGGCCTTCGACCAGCTCATCGCCGACGCCCGGCAGGTCTTCGACCTGGTCGACGCCGGGCGTACCGCGGAAGCCGCCGCCTTCACGGAGGGCGTTCTGGAAAACAAGGACTTCATCCCCTTCCAGGAGATCACCGAGGCGGCCGTGGCTTCTGACCGGGCCAAGCGCGACGACATCCGCCAGGCAAACAGCGCCACCCGGCGCGCCGCTCAGCTGGTGCTGGTCGTGGCGGCCTTCGGCGCCGTGTCCTTGATCCTGCTGCTGGCCGCCTACCTGGCCACCGATCTGTTCAGGCCGCTCCGGCGCCTGCAGGAGGCCCTGGACGCCGCTGCCCGCGGCGACCGGACGCGGCGCCTGGACGAGGACCGCGACGACGAGCTCGGCGCGATCAGCCGCGCCTTCAACCAGCTGATCGATGCGGTCGTCCAGCGGGAGCAGGCGGCCGGACTCGCCGCCCTGCCCACCGCCGACGACACCGGCAACGGGGCCGGCGCCGACTGGCAGCGCCAGCCGTCCCGGGTGCTCCTGCACCGGCTCGTCAATCAGCTCCGCGTGCAGGTGACACGCCTCCAGGAGCGCGAGCCCACCAAGGCAGACGGCGTCGCTGCTGACGCTGGCGAGCAGCCCGACCAGCAGGCGGTCATTGCCCGGGTCGACCAGCTGTTGCAAGCCGTCGCGCGCGTCAGCGACTTCGGGTTCCCGCTCGATCTGAACCTGGCCCGCACCGACCTTCGTCTGCTGCTGTACGAGGTAGTGAACCGCTTCCAGGACGAGGTCGTCGAGCGTTCGATCAGCCTAGAGCTGGAGTTGACGCCCGACGTCACCCACGCCGTGGTCGACCGGCTCAAGATCCGCGAAGTGCTCAACGAGTTGGTGCGCAACGCCCTGGCCGCGCTCCCCGACCGGGGTGGCCGGCTGGGCCTGCGTTCGACGGTGGACGCCGAACGGGACGAGCTGGTGCTCGAGGTAGCCGACGACGGCCACGGCCTCGAGGCGTCGCTGATCGACGAGCTGTTCGCCAAGACACGAACAGACGGCTTCGTCGGCGTCGGGCTGACCTTGGCCCGAGCCGTCCTGGAGCAGCACGGAGCACGCCTGGAGATACAAAGCCGGCCAGGCGTGGGCACCAACGTACGGATCTGCCTGCCCCTGCGACACCAGCCCGCGGCGCGGCCGGCCAGCTCAGTCAATTAAGCAACCGACTCCGCTCTGGCAGAAACGCGGGGAAGATCACCCGAAGCAGGCCGGTCTCCCTGCTCAAGGGCCATCGATGCCCGATGATGCGGCAGTCAGCCAACGCATGGGTGCCGTTGTTTCGTTTCCGGACGCGTCGGTGCCATGCTCTCGCGCTGATGGGAGTGCCTTCGTCGGGCATAGGGCCTCTTGAGGGGAACGCTTGCGGCGCTTGTCCTTTGAGGACTGAGATGAGACTGCGTCCCCTCAGGACGGCCTCGAAGGCTTGACGCCTACAAG
>JBOGEB010000240.1:0-5872 GCA_050743125.1 Egibacteraceae bacterium | reverse complement strand
GCTCAGCCGCTCCAAGCACGGCCGAACAGTCGAACTCGCCGGTCACCCACCGCCACCCGGCGATCCACCGGTCCCCAACTCGTTCGTAGCGGCACTCGCGGGACGCCACTTGCGGTTCTGCGCCGACTGGGGGGTATTTTCCGCGCAGCATATCGACGCGGGCACGCTGCTCCTGTTCAGTGTCGCCGCCGAGGGCGACCGTGTGCCGCGTGTGGTCGATGTCGGGACTGGGTACGGACCTCTTGCGGTGGGTCTCACCGTCGCCGGACTGGCGGCGCAGGCCGTCGTCACCGAGGTTGACGCCGTGGCCCTCGCGCTCGCCCTCCGCAATGCCCGGGCTGCCGGCGTCAGCATGCGGGGCGTGCTGGAAGACGATCCGGCGGTCGCGCCCAAATCGGACCTGACTGTCTGCAACTTCCCCACGCACTTACAACGCGACCGCTCCGACCGGCTGCTGCGTGGCCTCTGCCAGCGAGCGGTCTCCGGTCGCGTACTCGTCGTTGTCCATGCAAGCCTCGAATCGCGCTTTGTGAAGCGGTTCGCTGAAGAGCGCGTCTGCGCAGAGGTCGAGCGCCGCTCTGTCCACTCCGTTCTCGCGCTCATGCCATACGGCATGAGGCATCCCTCAACTCTTCGTGAGGTTCGTAAGGTATAGGTGCTCAGGGGCTAGCTAGCTACTTCGTCCTGAAAAAGTAGGGGTCGGATGAGGCGCTGACCTGTGGGTTTGCCTGTGCGGGGTCCCACGGTTTCGACCCGAATGCGGCGATAATGTCCCAAACAGGCCGCTGACCAGGAGTTTCGGGGCGTCATGCTGAGGACCGTCAACCCCCAGCCCACCTTGTGGGAAGCGATCCTGCCCGCCCAGTGTCTGGGGCTGCCCGCTCACCTGCGGGCCGCCGACGAGTGAGTTGGACTACCCGGCGTTCTTCGCGCCCTTCGCTGCTCACTTCCACCGCACGCTGGGCCGCCCGTCGATCCCCATCCAGACCTACCTGCGGCTGATGTACCTGAAGTACCGGTACAAGATGGGCTACGAGACGCTGTGCCGCGAGGTCGCCGACTCGATCAGCTGGCAGCGGTTCGCCCGCATCCCACTGGGCGCCGACGTGCCGCACCCCACCACCTTGATGAAGCTGACCAACCGCTGCGGCGCCAAGACCATCGCCCAGCTCAACGATGCGCTGCTGGCCAAAGCGGCCCAGCGCAAGGCGCTGCGTGCGGACAGGCTGCGCGCCGACACCACCGTCGTCGAGGCCAACGTCGCCTACCCGACCTGCTCGGGGCTGCTGGCCAAAGCGGTCGCCCGGATCGCTCGTGTCATCGAGCGGATCCACGCCGCGGGCGGCGCCAAACGCACCAAGACCCGCAACCGGCGCCGGTCGGCCGGCACGCGTGCCAGGGCCATCGCCGCGAACCTGAAACGGCGCACCGACCAGGCCAACCACGACGTGGCCCGGATCACCGGAGAGGTCTTGATTTAGCGGGGGGGGGGTCAGTGGAGCAGGGTGTCGGCGATGAGGTGGGCGAGGTCGTGGACATGCTCGGACGTCCCGCCGTGACCCTGCTGGCCGGTCAGCCGTTGGTTGCGGGCGTAACCGATGGCGGCGACGAACGCGTCGCCGTCGGCGTCCAAGATGACGGTGGCGGTGTGAGGGTCACGGCGTTCGGTGACGACCATCCGGTAGCGGCCCGGCTGGGGATGTTCGGGCTCGGAGCGCTCGGAGCCTGCCATCAGGCGGCCCGGGGGTTGAGCGGGATCGCCGTGGCCGGGGACGATCAGACCGGCCTTCTCCGGGCGGGGGTGGCCCCGGCCGGGGACGGCCAGGCCGGCCACGATCGGGACAGGGCTGGTCAAAAGCGGCACCAGGATCCCGACCGGGTCTCGGTGCTGCTGGCGGGCGCTGCGCAGCACGCTGGCCAACACCTGCAGGGTGTCCGCGCCTTGACGGGTGCGGTCCCCGCCCCAGTGTCTGCGGTTGACCACGATCGGGCGGATCCCCTGCTCGGCTCTCCAGTTCGTCGCCTGCACACCCGGGACGACCAGGAAGGTGAACAGCGCGTCGCGCTCGACGCGCAGGTGCTCGGCCAGCTTGCGGTCCGCCTCGCAGCAAGCCGCGTCGGCGGCCAGCAGCAGGTCGACGCGCCCGGTGAGTCTGAGGACCTGCTGCGCCAGCTGCTCGGGGGCGACGCGGCCGGCGTCGCGGACCTCGCGCAGCGCCAGCGTGTCTTTCAGTATCTGACGGACCGTAGCCGGGACGTGGGTGTGACCGTCGGCGGCGTCGGCGATCATGTCATGGCAGCGTCGCAGCAGATGCGCGTTATGCGGAATTCCACATAACGCCCATTATGCGGAGCGTGCGGTTATGCGGCGTCGGTCTGTGACGGCAAGCGTTGTACCTGCTCAAGCGGTTGGGCGACGTTGAGCCAGTCCGCATAATCGCGACGCTCAAGCCTTGATCGAACCCGCCTCCTCTGGGAGAAGGCGGGCGATCAGAAGCCAGCGAATGTCCCGGTTGCAGGGCGGTTGGCATCGTGTGCGAACAACTGCCCAGACCCGACACTGGCCCCCGACGCCCTACTCGCCGTCCTCGAACGCCTGCGATTATGCGGACTCGAACAGAGATCCCACCCTCGTGACCAGCAACAACACATGCCGATCCGGTCCCGTTCCGCATAACCGCCGGTTCCGCATAATGCGCGTAACACGTTTGATGCGCCGCTTTGACGAATCTGCGGTAGGCCGCCCAGCCGTCGCGCTCCAACACCCCAGCAAAATCGGCGCCCAGCACCTGGACGGCTTGGTCCCAGCCGCGGCCGTCGAAGATCCGAAAGACCGTGACGCCGTCGCCGACGAAGTCCCACAGCCGACACTTGGCCCCGCCTGACCGCCCAGCCGGTCTCGTCAGCGGCCACCGCCTTGCTGGCGCGGATCCCCTCCACGGGCGCGGCGTCGGCGCGGCGCATCGGCGCGCGGCACGGGCCAACGCCTGCACGATCCCGCCGCCGGTCACGCTCACCCCCGCCGATCTGGGCCAAGACCTTCGCGGTCTTGGCGTGGGGGATCCCCAGCTCGTGACGCGGCAGGGCGGGCAACGCGACCGCGCGCGGGCCGATCTGCGCTGCGACCGCGCCGGTGGCGTCCGACACCTGCCGCGGGTCGCGCCTGTCACACGGCGGTCACACTCCGCGCAGCGGCCGACCTGGAGGTCGTAGCGGGTCACAAAGGTCACGACCGGGGGAATGTCCTCCACCCACTGGCAGACCGTGTCCTCGACGGCGACGTGGCCGCCGCAGCCCGGACACACCGCCGGGACAGGCACGACCACGACCTCATCGACATGATCGGGCGTCACCCGGTGCGCCTTCGGCCCGTACGCCTCGCCTGCCTTGCAGCCCGCCCGTTTCGGATCAGCCTTGGGCTCGCCCTTCGAGAACGGCGCCGCCTGGCGTCTGCCCGCCCGCCGCTCAGTCTCGACCCTGCCCTCCAGCTCGACGACCCGCTCCCGCAGCCGCTCGTTGTCGGTCTCCAGCTCAGCGATGCGGTCGGCGGACAGGCGGATCTGTGTCACGCACAACTCAAGCAGCGGGTCGATCCTTTGGCTGCTGGTCGCAGACGTCATGTCCATGCACACGAGCCACAACAGTCACAGCCGTGTGACTCCGAGTCAAGGACCCCGACCCACCCCCGCTAAATCAAGACTTCACCAGCTGATCCCCTCTGCGGCTCTCGATCGGCTCCACGCGGCGTGGCAGGATCGATCGCTACCATTGTTCCCTCTCAGGTTGACCAACGCTCGTGGTTTCTCGGGGAGAGCTTCTCAGATGGGCTGCATGCGCCGGGCAGGAGTTTGCTCAGTCGGGAAACTACGCCATTCACGTCTGTTTCGACGGCGAGCACATCGGTGACGGGCCGAAGGATGAACCCTTGCGTCACCGCTTGGCGCAAGAACAACAGGAGCGCGTCAAAGTAGCCGTTGACATCAAGCACAACCAGCGGCTTGGCATGGACTCCAAGTTGCACCCACGTAAGAGTCTCGAACATCTCGTCCAGAGTGCCCAGCCCTCCAGGGAGGACGACGAAGGCATCGGACAGCGCCGTCATCAACGCCTTGCGCTCGTGCATCCCGGAGACGAAGTGCACTTGGGTGAGGCCGCGGCGTTGTTGATCAGAATGTCGAGGCGGCCGAGTTCGTGACGGACCGTCGCGAAGAGACGCTCGACATCGCCTTCGCTGCTGACATCGACGGTGATCGGGATGCCGCCCCTGATCTCGGCGGCCGTCGCCACAGCTTGGCGACCATCGATGTCGGCGATCACCACGCGCGCTCCGGCACCCGCGAGCGCCGCCGCGTACGCCGACCCAAGGCCCCGCGCCGCGCCAGTCACGACGGCGATCCGTCCCTCCAGCGCTTTGGTCGCGTGCATGGCCGAGGTGGACCTCTAGCTGCGGCCCGCCTCGGCTACCGCTTCGCCAACTGCCAGGTGCAACGCCTCGGCCGCGGCGGTGATGTCGTCTGGCGAAGAGTGTGGGCCTATGCCAAACGAGGAGCCGAGATAGGTGTCGACTACGCCGACCGACAGGGCGATCGAACGGGCGAGAAGGTCATCGGTCCGAGGGAGCATACGTGGTTCGTACCGACGGGTAGTTGGGTGGGCGGCGCACGCGAAGGGACACTCCGTCCCGGTTGGCATACGGTGTCCGAACAGCTGAGACATGTTCCCGTAGTAGTGACGGCCCGAGTCGACGAGGGTGGGAGTGCGCAGCCGCGCCGCCACTGCCGCGGCCACCTCGGCGGACTTGAATGTGAGCACGAGGAGCGAGCAGCATTCACCCTCGGCGTCGTTGAGGCGTCGGCGTGCCACGCAGGGCAAGTCGCCGATTGCGTCGGCGAATGCCGCCTTCTGGCACCGGAGCGTCGTCAGGATGTCGTCGAGCTTGCGGAGTTGGCCTAGCGCGACGGCGCCGGTCAGCTCATGCATCCGCAAGTTCAGGCCGAACAGGGATTCGGCATCGACGACGCCTTGGCGGAAGGGCTTGAACCCATGGTCGTGGAAGGCGAAAGCGCGCTCGTACACCTTGTCGTCGTTGCAGGTGACCCAGCCGCCATCGCCCGCCGTGATGATCTTGAACAGGTTTAGCGAAAAGGCTCCGGCATCCCCGATGGTGCCGAGGCTGCGGGTGTGGTACCGCCCACCGCACGCCTGCGCCACGTCTTCGACCAAGACCAACCCGTGGTCGTCGGCAATCGCCCGCAGCTCGTCCATGGCGCATGGAGCGCCCAGCATATGAACAGCCACGATCACCTTGGTCGATCGCGTAATCTGCCGTACGACATCCTCTGGGTCGAGCGTGAGGGAGTCGTCGATCTCGACGAGGACGGGGATTGCGCCACGGTGAACGACGGCGGCAATGGTCGCAATGAATGTGTAGCCGGGAACGAGCACCTCGTCACCCGGTCCCAGGCCGAGAGCCGCGAAGGCGGTCAGAAGCGCGGAGGTACCGCTGTTGACGGCGAGGCAGTGGCGGGTCTCCATGCGCTTCTCCACCTCGCGCTCGAGTGAGAACACCATAGACGGCTCCGTCGAGTCTGGCTCGCCAAATCGGTAACGACTGAGTTGCCAGCTGGCCAGCACGCGCTGCACGAGCGCTGCCTCTTCCGCACCAAGGAAAGAATGCCCCGGACCGGCCACAACCTCCGCCTCCTCTACTTGGATTGCTCCCAGTGCATGCAGGGTGACGTGGGTCACGACATCAGGCGGGGGCGCCGACCGAGCCCTCGTGGACAGCCTCCACACGAGCGAGCTCGCCGCGAGGAGCGACACGCCAAAACGCCGCAGAGCCCGCCTCCCAGTCCGCCAGCAGCACGGCGCC
>JBOGEB010000239.1:0-5891 GCA_050743125.1 Egibacteraceae bacterium | reverse complement strand
CGACGCGCTCGGCGAGGTCGGTGTCTTCCACTGCGGCGTTCAACGGCCTCGCGCTCAGCGCGGCGAGTACACGCTCGGCCAGGTCGAGCAGCGCGTGGTCGTCGAGCGTCTCGACCGCCGCACCCTGTATCTGATTCATACACATGTTTGTATTATGTCATGTGGAGGTGTGGTTGGCAAGGGTTTGCGGAGAGATTGTGGATGTGCGTGTGGCGGTGGGCGAGGTGGCTGCGTCGTAGCCGGCGAGCACGGCGGCGCTGGTCAGGACGTGCAGCCAGAAGGCGAGGAGACGGCCACCACGAACCGAGTCGAGCTCTTCCGCGCGGTCGGCGCGACCGGCCTGGCCGCGCTGCTGGACCGTGCGGGCAAAGGGTCGGTGCGGCTGGGCCGCAAGCTGGGGGCGTCCAACCTCGGCCCGGCCACGCTGGAGCAGCTCGAGCTGCGGGTCACAGGCTTCGCTCAGGCCTACGAACAGACGTCGCCGGGCAAGCTTTTCCGCTCGGTTCTGGCCCAGCAGGAGGAGGTCGAGGCGCTCCTCGACGGCGCCCAGCCGCTGCGTCAGCGGCGGGGATTGCACCGGGTCGCCGGGCAGCTGTCGTTGCTGCTCGGGGCACTGTCCTCCGACCTTGGCTGCTACCCTGCCGCGCGCGCGCACCTGCTCACCGCCGAGCAGCTCGCCCGGGAGGTCGGCGACCACACCCTGTTCGCCTGGGTGCGGGTCGACCAAAGCACCGTGGCCTTGTGGGCTGGAGATTTCCGCGCGGCGCTCGATTACGCCCAGGACGGCCAGCGCTACGCGACCGGAGGCATGGACGCCCGGCTGGCAGCCCGGTGCGAGGCGCGGGCCTGCGCGCGGATGCGGGACCTGGGCCACGTGTTCGAGGCGTTGCGGCGGGGTCTACGGGCGATGCCGAGCCAACCGGGCATCGGGGAGCCCGACGGCTGGTGGGTGTTCACCCCAGGAGATCTGGAGCTGTACACGGGGGCCTCGCTGTTGTGGCTGGGGCAGCCCGAGGACGCCGAGCCGCACGCGCGGCAGGCGATCGCCTGGTACCAGGGAGCGCCGCCGGCGCTGCAGTCGCCTCCCGAGCTGGCGCACGCCCAGATCAACCTGGCGGTCTGCCTGGCCCGCCAGGACCAGCCCGACGAGGGCATCCGGCTGGTCACCGACGCCCTCGGAGCCGACCGAGAGCGTGAGGCCAACCTTCAGCAGGCCGGCGAGTTCCTCGCGGCGCTGCCGCCCGGGCACCGCGACCTGCCGGCCGCCCGTGACCTCGCCGAGCAGCTCCGCTCCATCCGCGCCGCCCGTCCCGCGCCCAGCCCTGGGTGATTGACCTGACGCACAGCCGCTGCACGGCCGGCGTCGTACGTGGCCAAGACCGCCTCGACGGTCCGCGGAACAGACCGCCCTCGCGCCAGCCGGCCCTGCAGCGGATCAGGCACCTGACCGGGCGGCCCTGTCGAGAACCGGTGACCCCGATTACCACCACGCGGTGACTCGATCACCGCGGCACGACACCCCCAAGCCAACGGTCATCACCCGACCGCAACCCGTGGTGCGGGCCCTGCCCGTTGGCCACAGCGGACGGCAAAAGCAGGCTTGTGCGAGCAGAGCGTCAGCAGCGCGGCCTGGGACAGCCCCCTCCTGGCCCTGGTCAGCCGAGATGGTCGTAGGTGGCTGCCGGCGCGTCCGCAGGCGCGCCGTGCCCGGACGGCAGGTCGGGGCAGGACGCCCGGCGACGACCCGCCCGACCCGGTTACCGCGCTGCGGCAACCGCACTTCTCGCGTGACGGCACCAGGAGTACCTGGTTTCGATACCACCCTGGCCAAACGCTTGCTACGTCATGGAATGGGCGTACCGTGCACGGACGCACAACGCTGCACTAGTCCCCGCGCCGGCCGGAAGGACCGCGATGGCCTCCAGGAAGGACCTCGACGACCTCGAGAGGATCGCCGCGCTGCGCGCCCACGGGCGGGCGCAGGGCTGGCCGATTCCCCAGATCGTCGAGGCGATCGCCGAACGGTTCGGGGTGTCATGGTTGAAGGCGCACCGGCTCGCGCGGGGCTGGACCCGCCCGCAGGCGGTCGAGGAGATCTTGGCGACCTACGACGCCGACGGGTGCGGGTGGCGTCCGAAGCTGACCTGCCAACGGCTGTGCGCCTGGGAGCACGACCCGACGATCCGCCCCGGCGAGGACTATCTGGACCGGCTCTGCCGCGTGTACGGGACCCGACCAGACCAGCTCGGCTACGGCCACGACTACACCCAGCCTGCGAGCGGCGAGGCCGGCGGCGAGGCGGGCGGCGAGCCACCTGCCGCGTACGCTGGCACCCCGGCAGCGCCGCTCGCGGGCGTAGCCGGCGAGCACGGCGGCGCTGGTCAGGACGTGCAGCCAGAAGGCGAGGAGACGGCCACCACGAACCGAGTCGAGCTCTTCCGCGCGGTCGGCGCGACCGGCCTGGCCGCGCTGCTGGACCGTGCGGGCAAAGGGTCGGTGCGGCTGGGCCGCAAGCTGGGGGCGTCCAACCTCGGCCCGGCCACGCTGGAGCAGCTCGAGCTGCGGGTCACAGGCTTCGCTCAGGCCTACGAACAGACGTCGCCGGGCAAGCTTTTCCGCTCGGTTCTGGCCCAGCAGGAGGAGGTCGAGGCGCTCCTCGACGGCGCCCAGCCGCTGCGTCAGCGGCGGGGATTGCACCGGGTCGCCGGGCAGCTGTCGTTGCTGCTCGGGGCACTGTCCTCCGACCTTGGCTGCTACCCTGCCGCGCGCGCGCACCTGCTCACCGCCGAGCAGCTCGCCCGGGAGGTCGGCGACCACACCCTGTTCGCCTGGGTGCGGGTCGACCAAAGCACCGTGGCCTTGTGGGCTGGAGATTTCCGCGCGGCGCTCGATTACGCCCAGGACGGCCAGCGCTACGCGACCGGAGGCATGGACGCCCGGCTGGCAGCCCGGTGCGAGGCGCGGGCCTGCGCGCGGATGCGGGACCTGGGCCACGTGTTCGAGGCGTTGCGGCGGGGTCTACGGGCGATGCCGAGCCAACCGGGCATCGGGGAGCCCGACGGCTGGTGGGTGTTCACCCCAGGAGATCTGGAGCTGTACACGGGGGCCTCGCTGTTGTGGCTGGGGCAGCCCGAGGACGCCGAGCCGCACGCGCGGCAGGCGATCGCCTGGTACCAGGGAGCGCCGCCGGCGCTGCAGTCGCCTCCCGAGCTGGCGCACGCCCAGATCAACCTGGCGGTCTGCCTGGCCCGCCAGGACCAGCCCGACGAGGGCATCCGGCTGGTCACCGACGCCCTCGGAGCCGACCGAGAGCGTGAGGCCAACCTTCAGCAGGCCGGCGAGTTCCTCGCGGCGCTGCCGCCCGGGCACCGCGACCTGCCGGCCGCCCGTGACCTCGCCGAGCAGCTCCGCTCCATCCGCGCCGCCCGTCCCGCGCCCAGCCCTGGGTGATTGACCTGACGCACAGCCGCTGCACGGCCGGCGTCGTACGTGGCCAAGACCGCCTCGACGGTCCGCGGAACAGACCGCCCTCGCGCCAGCCGGCCCTGCAGCGGATCAGGCACCTGACCGGGCGGCCCTGTCGAGAACCGGTGACCCCGATTACCACCACGCGGTGACTCGATCACCGCGGCACGACACCCCCAAGCCAACGGTCATCACCCGACCGCAACCCGTGGTGCGGGCCCTGCCCGTTGGCCACAGCGGACGGCAAAAGCAGGCTTGTGCGAGCAGAGCGTCAGCAGCGCGGCCTGGGACAGCCCCCTCCTGGCCCTGACTCAGCCGAGATGGGCGTAGGTGGCTGCCGGCGCGTTCGCAGGCGCGCCGTGCCCGGACGGCAGGTCGGGGCAGGCTCGGACGTACGGCCGGTTGCGGTCCACGAACTCGTCCCATTCCTGTTGTGCCAGATTGCGTCCGGCCAGCGTGCAGGCGTGCCGGATCCACCCGGCGATGGTGGCCGGCCACAGCCGCACGGTGCGGTCGGCGCCGGCGGAGGCGATCGTGTCACCGTCCGGGCTGAACGCCACCCCCAAGACCGCGTCGGTGTGGCCGGTCAACGGCTGGCCGACCGGCGCGCCGGTGGCCGCGTCCCACAGCCGCACGGTCTGGTCGACGCTGGCGGAGGCGATCGTGGCGCCGTCCGGGCTGAACGCCACCCCCAAGACCGCGCCAGCGTGGCCGGTCAACGGCTGGCCGACCGGCGCGCCGGTGGCCGCGTCCCACCGGCGCACCGTCTGGTCGACGCTGGCGGAGACGATCGTGGTGCCGTCCGGGCTGAACGCCACCCCATAGACCTCGGCGGTGTGGCCGGTCAGGGGTTGGCCCATCGGTCCACCGGTGGCCGCGTCCCACCGGCGCACCGTCTTGTCGGCGCTGGCGGAGGCGATCGTGGCGCCGTCCGGGCTGAACGCCACCGAGCCAACCTGGCCGGTGTGGCCGGTCAGGGGTTGGCCGACCGGCGCGCCGGTGGCCGCGTCCCACAGCCGCACGGTGCGGTCGGCGCTGGCGGAGACGATCGTGGCGCCGTCCGGACTGAACGCCACCGAGCCAACCTGGCCGGTGTGGCCGCCCAGCGGCTGGCCGACCGGGGCGCCGGTGGCCGCGTCCCACCGGCGCACGGTGCGGTCGACGCTGGCGGAGACGATCGTCTTACCGTCCGGGCTGAACGCCACCCCATAGACCTCGGCGGTGTGGCCGCCCAGCGGCTGGCCGACCGGCGTGCCGGTGGCCGCGTCCCACCGGCGCACGGTGCGGTCGACGCTGGCGGAGACGATCGTCTTACCGTCCGGGCTGAACGCCACCCCATAGACCTCGGCGGTGTGGCCGGTCAACGGCTGGCCGACCGGGTTGCCGGTGGCCGCGTCCCACAGCCGCACGGTCTGGTCGACGCTGGCGGAGGCGATCGTGGCGCCGTCCGGGCTGAACGCCACCGAGCCAACCTGGCCGGTGTGGCCGCCCAGCGGCTGGCCGACCGGGTTGCCGGTGGCCGCGTCCCACAACCGCACCGTGCGGTCGGCGCTGGCGGAGACGATCGTGGCGCCGTCCGGGCTGAACGCCACCCTAAAGACCGCGCCGGTGTGGCCGGTCAACGGCTGGCCGACCGGCGCGCCGGTGCGGGCGTCCCACCGGCGCACGGTGCGGTCGGCGCTGGCGGAGACGATCGTGGCGCTGTCCGGGCTGAACGCCACCCCCAAGACCGCGCCGGTGTGGCCGCCCAGCGGCTGGCCGACCGGCGCGCCGGTGGCCGCGTCCCACAACCGCACCGTGCGTTCACGGCTGGCGGAGACGATCGTCTTACCGTCCGGGCTGAACGCCACCCCATAGACCTGGCCAGCATGGCCGGTCAACGGCTGGCCGACCGGTCCACCGGTGGCCGCGTCCCACAACCGCACCGTGCGGTCTTCGCTGGCGGAGGCGATCGTCTTGCCGTCCGGGCTGAACGCCACCCTAAAGACCGCGCCGGTGTGGCCGCCCAGCGGCTGGCCGACCGGGTTGCCGGTGGCCGCGTCCCACAACCGCACCGTCCGGTCGACGCTGGCGGAGGCGATCGTCTTGCCGTCCGGGCTGAACGCCACCCCATACACCTCGGCGGTGTGGCCGCCCAGCGGCTGGCCGACCGGCGCGCCAGTGCGGGCGTCCCACAGCCGCACCGTCCGGTCGACGCTGGCGGAGGCGATCACTTTGCCGTCCGGGCTGAACGCCACCCCCCAGACCGCGCCGGTGTGGCCGGTCAGCGCCAACGAGTTGTGACCGGGATGCAGCAGCCCCTGGAGCAGGCTGGCGTAGCCCTCGTCCGTTGAAACCAGGCGCAGGCTCTCCAGGCTGAGCAGCAACGACAACGGCTGCTGGCCGAGCCTGGCCACCGCCTCCGCGGCCAACTCCCGCGCCGTGGC
>JBOGEB010000238.1:0-5931 GCA_050743125.1 Egibacteraceae bacterium | reverse complement strand
GCCGCTCCGTAGTGACAGCACCGCTGCGGTACCGCTGCAGCACCAGCGCTGGCCACCCGCCAGCCGTTCTACGCTCCAAGCTCAGCAGCCGTCACCGCAGCAAGGAGAACCGTGATGGGCGAGCAGCATCAGCCCGCGAAGCGGATCGCCACACCGAAGCCACCACCGACGACCGCGCCGCCAGCTGCCAGGCTCGACCACCTGCTGGTCGTCGTCGGCCAGTGGACCGCCGAGCTGGCGAAAGCGCTGCAGCTCGCGCTGGGCGGCGACATCTACGACTTCGCCACGCGCCTGGGCGCAGGGTGGCGCACCGTCGCCGACTGGAACGCCCCTGCGATCATCCCGAAATGGAGGATGCAGCACGCGCTGAACGACGCCCTGCGGCGAGCGACCGACGAGCAGAAGATCAAGTTCGCGCTGCTCACACAAGGCGACCCCCACGTGTGGGTGGCAAACTCGGTAGGGCTGCAACCGAACGGAGCCGGCACGCACCGCAGACACGCCACCAAGACCGGGCTGGCCGCCGTCTTCGCGCCGCTGGCCGAGGCGCTGGAGCGCATCGCCGCAGCCGCCGCCAACCCGGCCGCGCGGGTGGACGCCCGGCTGGTCGCCGACCACGAGGACGTCGCCGACGCGCTCGCGGTCCTGTACCGGACCAAGCGCCCCGACGCGCTCGTCGATCAGGTCATGCTCCACGCCGACGTGCTCGACCGGCTGCTGGACCGCCCGATGTCGGACTCGGACCGCCGCCGGCTGGAGGCGGTCGCCGTCGGCCAGTGCGCGCAGGCCGGCCTGCTCGCCTTTATGAGCACTGACTATGCGATCGCCCGCCGGTACTTCGCGCTCGCCCGGAGCCTGGCCCACGACAGCGGCGACGCCACGCTGCGCGCGCAGGCGTTGGCGGTCGCCAGCACCCTGCACTCGCCGCTCCCGACCTGCGGTCATAGGGGCGACAGCGACCGGGCCGTCAAGCTGCTGCAAGAAGCGGTGCACCATGACGGCGCGCACGCCTGGATGCACTGCTGGCTGGCGAACGAGCTGGCCTTCGCGCGCGACGAACGCGGCTTCTTCGGGGCCGTCGAGGCCACCGAGCGGCTGTCCGGACGGGCCGGCCACACCGACGGCCGTGGGTTCTTCGCGGGCTTCGTTTCCGGCGTGCCCGCAGTGGTGAGCGCGAAGATCGGGGTGGGCTTGGTGCTGCTCGGCCGCGCCGGCGAAGGCGTCGACCTCCTGCGCCCGGGCCTGGCGTTGCCGTGGCCGCGGGTGCGGGTGGCACTGCTCGGTTACCACGCCACCGCACGGGTGCTGCAGGACGAGCCCGAACAGACCTGCGCCGACCTGCACCGCGCGCTCGACCTCACCGCGGCCGCCGGCTACACCCTCGGCGTCGAGCGCGTCCTCGGCGTCCGCGACCGGTTCCCCGACCCGTGGGCCGACCTGTCCTGCGTGCGCAAGCTCGACCAGCGCCTCCGCCGCGCCACCTGACACGCGGGCACGGCATCCCGCTCACTCCCCACCAGGCGTCAGGTCACAGGACGGCGAGTTCCTCCAGCTTGGCTCTGGTCGCGTGGAGGCGATCGATGGTCATACGCTTGCGCTCAGCCTCCTCAGTTGGCTCGTCCTTGGCGCCGTACTGCCACCAGGAGCCCTTGGTGGCGCGGTCCATGACGAGGAATCGTTGCTTTACCGCAGGGCCCCGCACGGTGAGCGAGACCGTATAGGGCTCGGCGACGACCGCGTGCACCATGCGGTGGTGGAGCGTATAGGTCGAGCCGGCAACCTCCTCACGAACCATCAACGGGACGAGTTGGTCGACGTCAGAAGTGTCGGTCAGGCCGTCGTCAGGACCGTAAAGGTAGTGCCGGTAGCTGCCATGCAGGATGCGGCTGGAGTACGTCCAGCGGTGATTGTGCGGGCGGTCGAAGTAGCCGGGCAGGAAGACATGCAGGCGCACCCGGAACCCGTATTGCTGGTCGTCGTAGAGCACCAGTTTGTCGAGGATGTCGTAGTGCTCACACAACGCCAACAACTCGGGGCGCTGGGTGACCTGATGAAGCAGAGCGTGGAGGACGTCCGGGCGTTCGGCCAGGATGGTGAGGACCTTGCGATTGGTCGCTTCCACAGCATCCAGATCGTTCCAGTCGAGGGCACGGACATCGGCAAGGAACGGGTCGATCACTGATGACGCCTTTCCGCGTGTGCCTTTGTCAGCGAGCCGCCGGGCCGGCAGGTCCGGCGGCGACCTCAAGTTCGTTCACCTCCTTCGACAACCGGTGAACCATGTCGATGGTCGTGAAGGTTTCAACGTGTAGGGGAACCGCGCAGCGCAGGCTGCCGAGCCGGCAGGCGAACCGCAGTGCGTCGACTGGACCCCAGCCCCGCAGGTAGCCGTAGGCGAGCCCGGCAGAAAAGGCGGCGCCCGCCCCGTGCGCTTGATGCACAAGAATTTTGGGGGCCGACGCCTGGCACAGTCCGGCGGCGGCGCGCGCAACCGCGCCGAGCGCCCCGCAGGTCACCACCGCAACGTCCGGCCCCAATCGGGCGTACAGGCCTTCAGCAACCGCGTCGGCCTGGTCGGCGCTGGTTTCGTCCAGACTGGTCTGCACGACCGCCAACCGGGCGCCGCGCAAGGCAGCCGCGAGCCGCGGGGATGGCGGAGCGCCACCGAGATTGCAGAACACTGGGACGCCAGCCTGGTGGACCAGGTGAACGGCGCGGATGGCGGCATCCTCGATGACCGGGTAGCCGTCTACGTACGCGAGCCTGCCGCGCCCAAGCAGTATGCCGTCCGCCTGCACGAGCGTGTCTCGCACCCCGGGCAGGTGCGCGAACCATGTCCGGTTGCCAGCCTGATCGCTGAGTACGACCAGTGTGGGCGTGTCGGCACCCGGGCGGACTTCGATGCGGTGGGCGAGCCGATGCCGCTCGAGGTACCCAAGCGCCAGGCGGCCTTCCGGATCGTCGCCGACCGCGTTGGCCACGAGCCCAGCGGCAAGCCCCAAGGCCCCAGCGTGGGCGGCGACCATCGGCCCGTCCCCGGCAATGCTGTGCAGGATCTCGGTGACCTCGGCGCCGCCGTTGGCGTCCGGGTGGTGCGCGATCCGCAGCACCCGCGCGTACGCGAGGTAACTGAAGCACACCAGGTCCAGACGCGGACAGCTCATGGCGCCGGGGCCCACCCGTACAGCGAGAACGGCACGCCGGCCACGTACTGCCCAATGGCGTAACGGGCGTAAGGGATGACGTTTTCGGGCAGCAGCTCCAGGTCAAACCATTCGAGCTTGGCGCATTTGTCCAGCTCCGTATTCTGCACCTCGCCGCTCCAGCTCGACACGGCGAAGAAAGCCGCGATACGACCTTCGTTGGAGCGGTGGTGCATCAGGTGCGCGAACTGCACGTCCGCCGGGTCGATCTGGATGCCGATCTCCTCGTGCGCTTCCCGGACTAGCGCGTCCACCAGGGTCTCGCCGGCTTCCAGGTGTCCGGCCGGCACGTGGTACTTGCCGTCCTCGTAGCCGGTGTTTTGCCGCTCCCCCAAGAGGATCTGTCCGTCGTGTATGAGGAATAGGTGCACGTCAACAACCGCGTGGTACCGCTGCGATGCTCCCATAGGGCATCTCCTTACCTTCGGATGTCGGACTTCCAAAGTCGGCAGATCGGGACGATATCCGGGTAGGCGGCACATGACGAAGCGCCCATAACGACCTCCTCGGCGGGGCAGCCACCCATGCATGCTGCGGCGACCTTGCAGCCACCACAGCTCGGCGCGGTCAGGACCTTGGTGAACAGGTCGAATTCGTTGGTGCCGTGGTTGAGTTGGACCATGCCGTCACGCATAGTGGCGAAGTTCAGATCGGTGTCGAACAGGAATGAGCACACGTAGCAGCGGCCGTCCGGGAAGATCGAGATGCGATCCAGCGTGCGGCCGATGCACCCGCGGTAGCCCTCGGCCGCGTACTGCGCAACCCGCTCCCGACGCGCGTAGGTGGGCTGATACCACACGCGGGTCTTATGGTCGCGGGCGATGTGTCCCAGGTGTTCGTAGAAGCTGATCCACTCCGGCGGGGTCATGGCCCAATCCTCATTGCCATGGCCCCGGCCGATTATAGAGAGCACATGAAACTCCACCAGCGACACGCCCAGTGCGTCCGCGAGGCCGAGCAGCTCGAGGCAGTCCTCCGCGTTCAGGCGGTTGACGGTGCAGATGACGCGCACGTCGAACCCTCGCACGGTCAGCTCGGCCATGGTGTCCATCGCCGTGTCGAACGTGCCCAGCCCGCGAACGATGTCGTGGGTGGCCGGGGAGCCACCGTCCAGGCTGACTTGGATGTAGGCGAAGTCCGTAGGGTCGAGTTGCCGGAACTTCTTTGCCGCCGGCTGGAGCCCGTTGGTCGTCGTGATGACGTGCTCGTAGCCGAGGCCCCCGGCGAAGCGGATGACGTCGCAGTAGCAGGGGTGCAGGGTGGGTTCGCCGCCCAGAATCGTGAGCTTGGAGCCGCCAAGCTTGCGCCACACCGTGAGCGTGTCGCAGATCTGCTGGTAGGGCATCTTCATCGCGCGTTCCAAGCGCTCGCCCATATAGCAGTGCCCACAGCGAAGCTGGCACGCCTCGGTGATGTACAGGTAGACATTGCGAAATCGCCCATACGGGATGCGCTCCACACGCTCCGGCACGGGGTTGGCGGTGCTGGCGTTCTCGGGCATCCGGGCGTGCCCGTAGTCGGTCAAGTTGGGCGACCGAACGGTCGAGCTAGGTGGGTCAACGATGGGCATGGGCTTATCTCCTTGCGTACTTCAGCGGCCGAGCAACCAGCGCTGCTACGAGCACGTGCGCGCGGGGATGGCATCGGGCCGGGTTCCCGCATGGCTCTCGTCGGCACCACGTAGGAGTCGCTGACAATGTCGCTGAGCTTCTTGGCCGACGCTGGACAGCGGTGCGGTCGCATCGATCCGGTAGACGTCGATACCCTCGGCGAAGAAGGCGGCGCGGATCGCATCGATGTTGTTGCGGAACCGTGCAAGCCGCCGCGCCAGCATGGCTGGAGCGTCCCCCTTCCGAGGTTGCAACGCCGTCCCACAGCTAGCGCATCGTCCCGGCCGCTCCGGTGACTCGACCGCCGGCAAGTGGGGGTCACCACGCTCGTCCGGCTCACAGCCCGGACACGCTCGCCGCGTCGCCGCGCGCCGCCAGACCACCGCGTCAGGGGCCACGAGTTCGACCGCGCCGAGTCGCGCTGGCAGCGCAACTCTGGCCCGCCACAGAACGTCCATGAGGCACGCGGCCTGGGCCGCGTTGCCGGGAAAATTCTCCAACACCACCAACTCGGCATCCCCGACTGGAAAGCGGTCCTGCTCGAACGCAGCCACCAGCAGGTCGTGGACCACGGCGTCGGGCAGCCACCCAAGCGGATCCGGGCTGGCCACAAGCTGCCGTGTCAGCAGCGGGTCGTTGCCTGCCTGTCGCGCGCTGAAGTCCCGTAGCCGGAACGCCACCGCAGGCAGCACGGACGTCACCCAGCGGGTCAGCGTGCTCTTCCCACTCGCAGGGGGACCCAGCACAGCCACGAACCCCACAGCCTGCCTGCCCCTTCCGGTGTGCTGGCTGACGGCCTTCATCGCCAGCCCCCCTGCACCGACGGCGCTGATGCCTTCCCCTGGATGGCGACCGGCTCGTCGAGCAGCAGCGCCATCCCGCTCTTCTCGACGCTGGCGAGGTCCTGCTCCGTGAGGTACAAGAAGTGGGCTCGCTCATAGCGCAGGAGCGCCTGAAAGCCGAGAGTGTCCAGCACCACGTGGTCGATCGCGGCCTGGACCCACGAGGCGGCCGAGGAGGTGTTCGCCGCTGCGGGCGTCCGGGTCGGCTACCTCGTCGGCACCATGATCGAGACGCCCCGCGCGGCCGTCGACGCCGCCGCGATCGCCGCCGCGGCG
>JBOGEB010000237.1:0-5967 GCA_050743125.1 Egibacteraceae bacterium | reverse complement strand
CTCCGGCCCAGGCTTCGAAACGCTTCCCGGGTCTGAATTATCTAAACCTCAGGTGGAGGTTAAGGTTACCCTCGATGTGCACATGCTGTGGATAACCCTGTGGAGAGGGGCGGAAATACCTACTTGAAGTCCTCTGGTGAGACCTGCTCGAGGAACTCCTTGAACCGCTGGACCTCGTCCTCGTCGCCCTCCGCCTCCTCCTCGATGTGGATCCCGGCCTCGGCAAGGACGTGCTCGTTGGCGTAGATCGGGACAGTAGCGCGTACCGCGAGGGCGATCGCGTCGGAGGGCCGCGAGGAGACGACGACGGACTGCTTGGCCTGCGTCATCTGAATCTCGGCGTAGAACGTCCCGTCCCGCAGCTCGGTGACCACGATCCGGTCGACGTGCACCCCCAGCTCGCTCAGCAGGTCACGCATCAGGTCATGGGTCATGGGTCGTTCCGTGACCACGCCCTGGAGGGCGAACGCGATCGAGGTCGCCTCGACTGCACCGATCCAGATGGGGAGAAACCGCTCGCCGTTGCGCTCACGCAAGAGCACGATCGGCTGGTTGTGCGGCAACTCGACCCGCACTCCCACCAACTCCAGCTCGATCACATCGACTCCCTTGCCGGATCAACCCGGATGCGCCGCTGCCGCGAGTCTACGTGTGGGTGGGTGGCGCCTCAATCACCGGTGCCGTTCCTTGTGCGGCAGGAGCCGCATCGCTCAGGGCCCAGAGCGCGTCAGGGAACGGCACGGTCGAACGACCGGAGCCGCGCAAACGCCCGGATCGTGTCCTGAACGAACGCGCCGGCGAGCGCACCAGGGGCGGCACCCGGCGGGGTGGGCACCGCGTGCTGGGCGTGGAGGTCGACGGCGCGGACGACCTGCCCGTCAACGACGAGCTCAGCGCGCCCGAGGACCGCGCCGGGAGCGACAGGCTGCGCGCTGTGCGGATGGAGCACCGCGCGCCACGCGACGGCTGAGCCTGCGGGGACGGTGCGGGCGAGCGGCTCATAGGCCAGCAGCCCGACCTGTGCGCCCGACCAGCGGTACGTCGTCACGATCACGTCCGCGCCCACCGGCACTGGGCGGCGAAAGGCGGTGAAGCCATGGTCGAGCAGCGCGGCGACGTCCGCGAAACTGTTCTTGCTGTCGAGCACCACGGCGTACAGCGTGCGGCCGTCGCGGGTAGCGCTCGCGACCAGGCACAGCCCCGCGAGCGCGGTGTAGCCGGTCTTCACCCCAAACGCGCCCTGGTAGGTTCCTACCAGCTCGTTGCGGTTCTGGAGCATGCCGAGGCCGCGGACGTCCAGCGTGGCGGCTCCCGCCCACGACGCGAACTCAGGACGCTGCATGGCCACAGCGGCCAGCCGAGCGAGGTCGAGTGGGCTCGTGTGGTGGCCCGGGTCGTCGGTCAGCCCCGACGCGTCGAGGAAGGCGGTGCTCGTCAGGCCCAGCTCGCGCGCCCGCGCGTTCATCTTCTCCACGAACGCGGCCTCGGATCCGACGACGTGCTCGGCGACCGCGACCGCCGCGTCGTTCCCGCTGCGCAGGAGCAGCCCGGCGAGCATGCTCCGCATCGGAAGCACCTGACCTGCGTCAAGGCCAAGGTCCGCGGCGCCGGACGTGCGCCCGACCACGACCGCGTGCGGTGAGACCGTGACCCGCTCGCCCAACGTCCCGGCCTCCAGCGCGAGCAGTACGGTCATGATCTTCGTCGTCGACGCCATGCGCCGCGGCTCGTCCGGGTTCCGGCCGAACAACGCGAGGTTGTCGGCCGGGTCCCATAAAACGGCACCCCTCGCGGTCACCCTCGGGGCGACGTCCGACGCCCCTCCAAGACGTGCGGTCTCTTGTCGCCGCAGGTCGTGCGTATGCGCGATGAGGCGCGCATCCAGGAGCGTCGGGGCGCGGGGCGGCTGAAGCGACGCGTGGCCGAGGCTCAGCGCGGCAAGGGCCAGCGTGACGATCCAGGCAGTGACTCGGCGCACGATCCGCCCACTTCAAGGCTAGAGGTCAACTAGAGGTTCAACAAGCTCCCTGCGCGCGCGGCGGCACCATTTGGGCGCCCGCCTTTAGGAGCCGTGCACGTAACCCCGAAGCGTCCGGGCGAGGAGCGCCCGCTTCATCCGCCCGGTCAGCAGCGCGAGCTTCTCGAGCTGGCGGACCGCCTGGCGGCGAGCCTCGGGGTTGCGCTGGCGCAGGAGCGGCGTGACGAGCTGCTCGAACAACGCGAGCTCACGGTCCACGAACTGCCGGTACATGCGCAAATGACGGGCCTCCAGGCCAAGGGCGAGCAGCTCCCGCGCAGCTCGCGCGGCCAGCAGGTCGTCCCCGTCGAACTGCCCACCGTCGTCGCCGCGCTCGCCGATGATCCCGTAGTCCTTCAGCGCCCGAACCTGGCTGGCGGCGAGGCCCGTCGCCTCGCAGAACTCGCGCAGGGTCAGGGCGACCTGGCCCGCAGGCTGGTCGAGCAGACCCAGCTCACTGCCGGATACGACAGCCTCGAGCGTCTGGGCGATCTCCACCGCCCGCCGTGCGCCCTCCTCGGCGTCGGCACTGTCCTCGCGCAGCGCGCTCGGCGGCCGGGGGGTCGGCGCGCTCGGCCGCTGGCCGGCGTCGAGGCGCTCCAGCTGCTCGCGGATGACCTTCAACGGCAGGTAGTGATCACGCTGGGCGGTGAGGATGAACCGCAGTCGATCGACGTCGTCCTCGGTGAACTTGCGATAGCCGGACTCGGTCCGGTCTGGGTAGACCAGCCCCTCGCTCTCCAGGAATCGAATCTTCGAGATCGTGATGTCCTCGAAGTCCTCCTTCAGCTGGTTGAGCACCTCGCCGATCGTGAACCCGTCGCTGGGCGATCCGGTGGCCGCACGCGTGCTGGTCACGATCCCGGCTCCGCGACGAACGCGATGAGCTTGAACTTGCCGATCTGCAACCCGTCCCCCGTCGAGAGGATCTGCCGCTCCACCCGGACCCCGTTGACATAGGTGCCGTTGAGGCTGCCGACGTCGTGGATCCAGAAACGGCCGGCCTCGCGGCGGAACTCCACGTGCCCGCGCGAGACGGTGATGTCGTCGAGGAAAATGTCGCTGGTGGGATGGCGTCCCACCGTCACGAGTTCACGATCAAGGAGAAACCGCGCGCCAGCATTGGGACCGCGGACCACGACCAGGAGCGCCGTCCCGGACGCGAGGTCCGCGATAGCGGCATCGGCCTCGACGACCGCCTCAGCGGCCTCCAGGGACTCGGGATCAAGGCGCAGAACATCGGTAGTCTCGTCAGCCACAGCCGCGAGCGAGCGACCGCAGTTGCCGCAGAAGTTCGCGCCTGCGGGGTTTTGGTGGCCGCAGTGTGTGCAGTACATCGACTCCCAAGATCCTGACCAACCTGGGCGGGAATCGTAGCAGAGCGTCCCGCCGGGTCCGGGGAAGCTTGGTGCCCTGCCTCAGAGGTTCCGTGGCATTTGTGTGCCAAGTGCTCCGGATCGCGGCGTTGCTCGTCGCCTCCACCTCGCCGGTTTACGCGCGCTGCCGCTGTGCTCCGCGCGCAGCCGCACCCACGATGCCCGTCGAGGGCCTTCCCCCGGATCCCCTCCCGAGTACGGGATCGCCTCGGCGGAGCGCTGCACGTCAGGCGGACTCGGTCATGCTCGTGTAGTCGCCAGCGGACAGGAGCTGTTCAAGCTCACCCGGCTCGTCAGCCTCGATGACGACCATCCACCCCTCGCCGTAGGGCTCGACGTTCACAAGCTCGGGCTGCGACTCGAGCAACTCGTTGCGCGCGACGATCGTCCCGGTGACGGGGGCGTACAGGTCGGAGACGCTCTTCGTGGACTCGACCTCGCCGAACGGCTGGCCTTTCGCGACCCTGGTGCCCGTCGCCGGCAGGTCGACGTACACCACGTCGCCGAGCTCGTCCTGGGCGTACTGAGTGATCCCGACCGTGATCCGGTTGCCGTCGGCGCGCGCCCACTCATGGTCCTCGGTGTAGCGGAGGTCCTCGGGATTCACCCTTGCGTACTCCTTATTCTTTATAGGGCGGGCGGATGAGGGTGGTTGGAGTGGTGGGGGCGGTCGGCTGCACGGCCCCGGCGGCCGGATGCTACTCCTCGTTGCGCGGCGCTGGCGTGACTGCCGGCCGCCCGTACCTGAACAACTGGGCGCTCGAGCGCGCCGCCACCTCAAGTCGGTCCTTTCGGTCCTTGATCTGCATCGTCACCGCCACGCGGGGCACCGACCCGAGCGTGTCGACGGCGCCACCGGGGATCGCCGGGGCCTTGGCCGTCGTCTCCGCAGGCCCGGTCGCGGTGATCCTGTACGGCACGTCGAGCGGGGGGCCGTCCGCCAAGAGCCGGCTCCGGCTGGAGGATCAGCCCGAGGACCGCGCCGAAGGGATCACTGCTGGTCCTTGCGTTGCGACGTGCGTGCTCGCGACCCGCAGCTTCAGGCTGTCGGTGCAGCACGGGAACTCGAGGGGCTTCTCAGGCTTGGCGGTCAACTCGAGCCCTAGCCCTAGGCGTTGCGCCAGACCTTGAGGTCACGGCCGAGCTTCGATGCGGCGACGCCGTCCACGAGCCCCTGCGGGTTCCCCGATCGCGTCGATCTCGTAGGGTGCGACGAGCACCCGAGAGCTCACGAGCACCGGGCCTCCGGTGCCCCGGACCGCGGTCGTGGCGATGACGCGCTCACCGTTGATCGTCACCGCCTCGGCCCCCCGCCCGAACAGCGTGTTCACCGCGGAGGTCGACGTCCTGGATCCGGCGGTCCTCCCGCCGGCCTGTCGGGCACGCCCCTTCGCGTCATCCCATCCTCAGGCGCAGGGCTGGGCCCGTCATCGTTGACGGGCCAGCCGCAGTCTCCATACGCGCGACAGTCGGCTCGGATCGGAAGCCCCGCTGCCGCCTTGAGTCTGCGTGGCGTGAAGCTCGCCGCGTACCGCCTCAAGGCTCGCCCTGAGTTCGTCGGTCCACTGCTGCCGGACGCCGACCAGCGCGATGAGCTCGTCGGAACGCGCCCAGCGCCACGAGAGCCTTCGCCCCCACGACCAACCAACCGCCCTGCCGTCCGAGCCCTCTGGAGCACCCAAGGAGCCCACTTCGTGCGGTCAGCGCTCCTCTCTCGTCGTCAGGGCGATCCGGGCGGCTCGGGCATAGTGGATCCCAGCCAGGTAGTAGGCGACGATGCCCACGGCGGTGAACCCCCAGGCGCCGTAGCGGAACGGCAGCGCACCGGGCCAGTCCATGCGCCCCAGCAGGAACCCCGGAATGCCGATGAGGAGGTTCGCCGTGGCGAACTTGCCCGTCCGGTTGACGGGGATCGGCGGCAACCCGCGGAACAGCACGGCGCCGATCCCGAGCAGGAGGACGTCCCGCCCCACGATGAGCACGATCACTGGCCACGGCATGATCCGCAGCGCCGTCAGCGTGAGACCCACCGTGGCGAGCAGCGCCCGGTCGACCAGCGGGTCAATGAGCTGGCCGAGCCTCGTGACCTGGTCGAACCGCCGGGCCACGTAGCCGTCCACCCAGTCCGTGGCCGCCACCGCCGACAGCACCCCGAAAGCCTTGCCGTACGCCGCTGGCCCGATCATCAACCACACGAACAACGGCAGCCCGATCAGCCGCACGAGCGTGATCCCGTTCGCTGCGGTGAGGACATGGTCGTGCACGACCTCGTCGCCCCCCGCGCGCCGTCCCGCGTCGAACAGCCGCACGCTCGTCTCCCGTAAGCCGGTGGTTCGCCCCCGCAGCCTACCTGCCGTTCACCGTGTGCAGACCGCAATGCCCCGCCCGCCACTGTGTAGAGCATCCACGTCACACATGGCGCGGATGCTCACTTCCCGACTACGCACTCCCTGGCCAGCCAGCCCCTCCAGCGCTACGCTCCCGAGTGCACCACACGGGATGTGGCCCAGTTTGGTCCAGGGCGCTGGTCTGGGGGACCAGAGATCCCGGGTTCGAATCCCGGCATCCCGACTC
>JBOGEB010000236.1:0-5979 GCA_050743125.1 Egibacteraceae bacterium | reverse complement strand
GTCGCGTCGCGTCGGGTTCCGCTCGCGAAGAGCCTTTTAGGTCGGAGCCTCTTTCCGGGACGCGACGCGACCCCCTTATCTGGCAATCGCCACATGTTTTTGTTATATCTGAGGCAGTTTCGGCGGCCCTTGCCGCCGAAACCGCGCTCCGCTTCGCTTCGCCCACGGGACAAGGCCGCGATTCTCAAACACGTTCTGAGCAGCGACCGCCCCTCGCGTTCTGTCAACCGCCCCGTCCGCACGGCGAGCCGGAATGCGCTGGCGGCCTCGACGACGGTCAGGGAGCTGGTCGCCACCGTCTCGCGGCCGGTGCGAAGCAGCTGCACGAGGGCGTCGTGCTCGACCTCGTCCGCAAAGTAGGCGCGGACGAGCGCGCTGGTGTCGACATAGAGCATTGGTCTCACCCCCGCTCCTGACGCTGGAGTTCCAGAAGGTCGCTCACCGTGCCCTTGCCGCGCGTGAGCGCGCGAAGCTGCTCAGGATCCAGCGCCTGACCGGGCGGCCGTGGCGTCTGGGCGGCCAGACCAGCCCTGGTGATCCTTCGGCGCAGGCCGGCGGCCTTGTCGATGGGACGGGCGACGACGGCCTCGAGCGCCTCCGTCACGAGGGCGTGAGCGAACGATGCTCGGCCAGGGCGCGGGCCTTGAGCCGGGCGTGGAGGTCGTCGTCGATTCGGGCGACGAGCTGGCGCATACCCGGATCATTCTGGTCTCCAGAGGGATTCGATCACTGGATCGATGAACTGAAAGCCCTGGCCGTGGCGCCGCTCCAGGGCAGCGCGAATCCCCGCCAGCGCGGCATCGACGTCGTCCACGCCGGCTGGCACATGGCGGCTGAGCGCGTGGACGATTCGTTGTTTGACGCTGGCGGAGATGATCGGCTCGAACGTGGCGGGATGCACGAGGTGGAGGAGCGCCTCTCGCTGCGCCTGGGCGCCGTCGTGCGGGACTTCGTGCAGCCAGGCCTTGAACGCCCACGGGTCGTCGAGGGCGGCGGCGCGGTCCTGCCCAGTGAGCTGCCACCACTGGTGGGCCACCTCGACGAGCAGCCCGAGCTGGGACATCCGGCGCAGCTTGAACGCCATGCCCGTGCGGGCGATGCCGCCGTCGAGCGCGGCGTCGAGCGCCGCCGGCACGGCGGGCGGGTTGGGGGACCGGGCGAGCGTCTCGGCGACGACACGCCGTTTGGTCCTCGCGGACAGGTCTGTCGCGAAGAGGATGTGGACGTAGAAGATCTCGGCGGCGAGCTGCACGCTGTCGGCCGGCGCGCCGTCGAGCCGCCGGGCCCAGCGGGTTTGGAAGCCGTCGCCGAACGCGTCGGTCGCGTGGGCGTGTCGTGAGCGGAGGTCTGCGAGGACCTGCGGCCTCCAGACCGGTCGGCCTGGTGAGAACAGGCTGCCGGGCGTGCCGAGCGCCTGGGCGACGAAGTGTGCCGCCGCGGCGTAGGTGGGTTCTCGCCCTGTTCCAGGTATGAGTGCCATGGGGCAATAGTGCGTCTTGTGGGCCGGCCCGCTGCCCTCATCACCTCGGCTGTGGATAACGCTTCTACGATGGCGGTATGCGCTACTGGACGGTCGACGAGGCGAACGCCGCGCTGCTGCTCGAGCAGCCGTGAGCCGACCCCGAGGCACGACCCGGCGACCGCGAAGCGTTGGCGAGAGTGGCATTGGGGCTTCGGGAGCGCCTCGGGAGCGCCAAGGAGGCGCGGGCTGCTCCAGCCATGCGGCGCTCACCCTGCGCTTGGGGCACCCAGATCCTCGACCTTGGGCACCCAGATCCTCGACCTTGGGCACCCAGATCCTCGACCTTGGGCACCCAGATCCTCGCCATGAAATTCCGGAAGGCCTGTACTCGCTTGCGTTGTCAGGCCCTATGGAGCGCGTAGGAGTTGGGCGACCAGCTCGTCGATCTCCCTCCCGACCTCTGACTCGGCGAGGTGCCGGCGGACACGGCGCCTCGAGGCGGAGAAATGAGCCTTGTGGTCCAGTGGCAGCGCAGCGATCTCCTCCTCGGCCTTGCGGCCGAGCTCCGTGAGACGTTGGTGGGCGGCGTTGTTTGGGTTGAACAGCGGGATCGGTAGCTGCCAGACGTATTTGTCGATGTCCCGCTCGTCCTTGCCGTAGGACTGGAGCGGTCGCAGCAGCTCGGTGACGAGCGGGCTGTTGAGGATCGCGCACAGGTACAGCGCCTCGGCTCCGTCCGCGGCTGCGGCCCAGTACAGCTTGTGGTCGATCACCGCAGTCGCGTCGGTGACGCGGGCGACCGCCAAGTGCATCCCAGCCTTCGAGTACACGACCCGCTGAGAGAGCGCGGGGAGCTGGTTGCTGAAGCCTCGCCGGTAGTCGAGGCGCTCGAGCAGCGTGAGCCTCTCGCTCGAGCGGTGCGCGAGCCACAGCCGCTCGGCTTCCCGCCACCATTCAGCGAGCCGCGGATACAGGTCGATCCGCGAGCTGTCGCCGCTCAGGAGCCGGTTCCGTTCCCACGGCACCACACACTGCTTCGGGGGCAGCGCGCGGTGTGGGAGCACGTGCTCGCCGAGCAGCAGGGGTCTGATGAAGTCGGACTCGACGACACCGTGGAGCGGCTCGAGGTCCTTCCACGGCGGCTTCTCGTAGACGCTGCGCGCGGATCGAACCACGCGCACGCCAGCCGCGATCCCGAGCGGGCTCATGGGCTGGTCCTCGACGACGAACAGGACGCGCGGCACGACGGTGGCGCCTTGCGCGAACCGCCGCGCGTATGGCGAGGTCGAGCGTTCCTGGGCGATCTCCAGAGCGCCGGCGGCGATCGAGAGCTCGGCTGCGACACCGGACCAGGGTGCGTTCGGCTCGGTCAGCCGGCCCTCCCACCGTTCGGCTCGAGGCGGCATGGGCCGGTGCGCGTCAAGGGTGACGCGGCGGCCGAGCACGACCGCGGAGGCACGCGGGAAGAAGTGCGGTCGCAGGCGTCGCAGATCCCACGGGACGTCAAAGGCGACGGCCGTGGGCTCAGCGGGGTCTGGGAACAGACCGGTGCGAAAGCCTTCGAACTGGTGACGGTCGAGCGCGGCGTTGGGCATCACGAACGCGAACCGACCGTTGACGCGCAGATACTGTTGCGTCACGCGGGCGACGAACAGCCCGGAAAGGTCCTGGTGGGTGGCGACCGTCGCGCCGTGCCACAGACCGCGCGAGTCGCACATGCGACGAAAGACCCGCTGCATCTCGGCGGGCATGTGCCGATACGCCAGCCATGGAGGATTGCCGATCAGCACGTCGACGCGGTTTCCCGGGCGGGACAGCCACGCGGGGCGCGCGAGATTGCGGACGTAGTAGCCCCAGATATGGTCGCGCCCCTCCTCATGGAGCCGACACAGCACCTCGAACGTTGCGGTGACCGCGGCCTGATCGTCGAGATGGATCGCAAGCCGCTCGAACATCGAGTCGAGCGCGGGCACAGGCGCGCCCGACGCCTTCTGCGAAGCCCGAGCAGCCAGCTCGGCGACGAGCCGATCGAACCGTCCGGGGTCCGTGAGCAGGTGATCGGGAAACCGCAGCTCGGATGCGAACAGCTCCATGTCGTCGTCCGTGGGAATCACCAGATGCTCCGCGGTGTACAGGTCCAGCCGCTGCTGCCACTGCACCGAGTCGCCGAGGTAGACCGGCACGCCGACGGGTCCTCGCGTCCGGTCGGTCAGCCGCCCCCGTCCGATCGCCAGCAGGTACGTCACCCGGGCGAGCGCGACGGCGACCGGGTGGAGATCGACGCCGATCACACGGTTGGTCAGCCGGTCGAGCGTGTCGGAGAGCGGCAGCCCGGCGTCTTCGGCAGCGGTCAGGAAGCGGCGGACCGCGTGAAACAGGAACGTTCCGGAACCGCAGGCCGGGTCGAGAACCCGCTCGGCGAGCGGGTCGGTCACCACACTGGCGACCATGTGCTCAGCCAGCCAGTCGGGGGTGTAGTACTCGCCGAGCCTCTTGCGCGTCTCTGCCCCGATGACGGACTCGTAGAGGACCTTCAGCACGTCGTGCTCGACTTGGCCCCACTCGAACCGAGCGAGGCGGCGGGCCAGCGACCGGACGAACCCCTCGCCGCCAGGCACCTCGAGCACCCAGTCGAAGAAGTCAGCCTCGACCACACCGGTGATCTGGGCGATCTCGAACTGGAGCCCACCCAGCAGCGACGCCGGGGCCAGCGTCGCAACGTCCAGGCCGAGCACGGCGTGGGCGATGATCTCCGCGCTGTTGACGAGCAGCGTGTGCTCCAGGAACAGCTCGTCCGAGTCCTGGAACTGCGTTCCCAACGCGGTCGTGAGCAGGCGCGCCCAAAGCTTGCGCTTGAGCTGCACCGACGGCGCCTGGCCGTGCTCGGCGTACAGCGCCTCGAGGCTCGCGCGGTCCAGAGAGTGTGAGCTGCTCGACGCGCCGAGCCGCCGGGCGACCTCTCCGGGCGTCGGGCGGAGCCCTTGCGAGGTCGCCAGCACACCCTCGAGCCAGACCAGCAGCCCGTCGACGTCCGGCTGAGACGCCGCCACGGTGATCACCGCGGCCTCGACGAGCTCACCGTCCCGCAGGTGGTACGCCCGCCAGTCGGCCCCGTCGGTAAGCACCCCCACATACCGCTGGCCGAGCGTGTCGGTGCGCGCACGCACGTAGCCCGCGAGCTGCGCCTCCGCCTCGACCCGTACTCTGCCTGGGCGCAGGTCCTTCTTGACCTCGATGACCGTGAACCCGACCTCGACGTCGATCCGGCGGCTATCGCCGACCGGCGCTTCCAGCACGACGACGTGCTCCTCGTCAAGGCCAAGCGGCGCGTCGAGCAGCAGCTGTCGCACCTCGGCTTGCACCATCGCCTCGGTACGAGCAGCCGTGCGATCGGCCAACGACGAGACGAGCGCCCGGAGGTCAGTCATGACGTTGGGCATTGTTGCCGATCCCGCTCAGTCTGAGGGGGATCGGCACTGGCCGCGCGTGAAGCGTCTCTCTGCCGAGCGATGACCGCGACCGTGGGATGCCGCCGTCGAGCGCGGCGTCGAGCGCCGCCGGCACGGCGGGCGGGTTGGGGGACCGGGCGAGCGTCTCGGCGACGAGACGCCGTTTGGTCCTCGCGGACAGGTCGGCCTGGTGAGAACAGGCTGCCGGGCGTGCCGAGCGCCTGGGCGACGAAGTGTGCCGCCGCGGCGTAGGTGGGTTCTCGCCCTGTTCCAGGTATGAGTGCCATGGGGCAATAGTGCGTCTTGTGGGCCGGCCCGCTGCCCTCATCACCTCGGCTGTGGATAACGCTTCTACGATGGCGGTATGCGCTACTGGACGGTCGACGAGGCGAACGCCGCGCTGCCACGGGTCGGGGCGGTCGTGCGACGTATGCGCGACGCGGCCACAAAGGCCCGCGAGCGCGTCGAGCGCGTCGCGCAGCAGGTCGCGACCAACGGGCACCTGCAGCCGGACGATTCGACGGAGGCGCTGGATGCCGCGGTACGTGAGCTCGCCGCCGAAGGGATCGTCGTCCGCGACGCCCAGGCCGGACTCGTGGACTTTCCGGCGCGGTCACCGAGCGGGCGCCCCTATTGGCTCTGCTGGGTGCTCGGCGAGCCCGCGGTGGCGTTCTGGCACTGGCCGGAGGACGGCTTCGCTGGCCGGACCCCCCTGATCGACCCGCCGGCCTGAGCACAGGTTTGACAACCGCGCGGCGGACTGCGCAGGCCGCGCGGCTCGGGGTTGAGCGCCACCAGGCTGGCGGCCATCGAGGAGCGTGGCCGACGAAACCGCTGTCACGGCCGCGTGCCGTGCAGTCGGAAGGCCGACGAGCGCGGCCACGAGCACGCCCACGACCCCGAAGCCACCGGCCGGAACCACAAGCCGGGCCGGTGCCGCCCCGCGCATCGGTACGGCCTGCGGCGTCGATGCCTCCGGGTAGAACCGGAGCACGCCCAAACCCTGTCTACAGGTGAACGCTTCGTCCGAGTGAAGGATCTGCGCCGGTAAGGACCCGGGTCGACATA
>JBOGEB010000235.1:0-6004 GCA_050743125.1 Egibacteraceae bacterium | reverse complement strand
AAGTTCCGGGCTTCTTGATGGGTGTACACCGGTCACGCCGCGGCGCGTGGGTGACCCGGCGAGTGAAGGTGCTGCCCTGGCACCGGGACGCACACCTTCACTCGTCGTCCCAGGCGATGTCGGGAGCACCGCTTGCGCGCTCCCGACGCCAACCAATGGACGTCCGGGTCACACAGAAACAGTGGCCCGCAAGACCCGGAAAGTTCCCTGTCGCGAGGCACCCGATACGCTGCGGGGGATGCGCGTCGTCTGCACCGCTGGCCATGTGGACCATGGCAAGTCCACGCTCGTGCGGGCGCTCACGGGGATGGAGCCGGACCGGTTCGCCGAGGAGCGTCGGCGCGGGCTCACGATCGACCTCGGGTTCGCCTGGACCGAGATCGCCGACCCGCCGATCACCGTCGCGTTCGTCGACCTGCCCGGCCACGAGCGCTTCGTCGGGAACATGCTCGCCGGCGCCGGGCCGATCTCGCTCGCGCTGTTCGTCGTCGCCGCAGACGAGGGCTGGATGCCCCAGAGCCAGGAGCACCTCGACATCCTCGACCTGCTCGGCGTCCGCCACGGCCTGGTCGCGCTGACCAAGGCGGACACCGTCGATGAGGACACGATCGCGATCGGCGCCGAGCTCGTCCGCGAGCAGCTGGAGGCCACGACGTTCGCTGACGTCGAGATCATCTCGGTCAGCGCGGTGACCGGCGCGGGCCTGGACCGCCTGGCCGAGCGGCTCGCGACCGCGCTGACGAAGGCGCCCCAGGCCCCAGACCTCGGCCGGCCGCGGCTGTGGATCGACCGGTCGTTCTCGATCAAGGGCGCCGGCACGGTCGTGACCGGGACGCTGGGTGGCGGTCGCCTGCGCGTCGGGGACGAGCTCGCCGTCCTCCCGGGCCGGCGCACCGCCAGGGTGCGGGGCCTGCAGGCGCTCCAGGCGGGCATCGACGAGGCCGCGCCCGGCAGCCGCGTCGCGGTCAACCTCACCGGCGTCGACCGGACCGAGGCGGCGCGCGGTGACGCGCTCGGCCGTCCGGGCCAGTGGCGGGCGGCCCGGTCGCTCGACGTGTGGGTGCGGACGCTGCCCGGCCAGCAGATCGGCCGCAAGGGCGCCTGGCACCTCCACACGGGGTCGGCGGAGCGCAGCGCGCGGGTCTACCCGCTCGCGGGCGAGCGGATGGGCTCGTGCGGGTTCGCCCGGATGGTGCTCGACCGCGCGGTTGCCCTGCAGGCCGGTGACCGGTTCGTCCTCCGCGAAGCCGGGCGTCGCGCGACGGCTGGCGGCGGCCTCGTGCTCGACGTCGACCCGCCCGCGCGGCCCCGCGGGCGCGCCGCACGCCGGACACGCCAGGGCCAGCTCGACGCGCGGCTCGACGCGGTCCGCGCGGGCGACCGGGCGGCCCTGCTCGAGCGCCACGTCGCCGAGCGCAGCGCCGCCCCGGCCCGCCGCGCCGCGGCTGCGGTCGGGTTGGCCGAGCAGGCGGCGCGCAAGGCCGCCGCCGCGCGCGGGCTGGTCGAGCTGGGGCCGGCCTGGGCCCATCCCCAGGCGATCGAGGGCTGGGCCACCGCCGTCGTCGGCGCCCTGCGCGACTACCACCGGGCACACCCAGTCGACCGAGTCACGCCCAAGGACCTCGCGGCGCGCGCTGCCACCGCGGCGGGCTGCCCGGACGCGCTGGTCACGGCCCTGCTCGATCTGCTCGTGCGCCGCAGGACGATCGTGGCCTCCGGGCCCGGCCTGCGGACTCCCGACCACGCGGTGCGCCTCGACGCCAACCAGGTGGCCGCGCGGGACGCGCTGCTGGCCTCTCTGTCCGCGTCGCCGTTCGCGCCGCCCAGCCTCGGCGAGGCCGCGCGCCGCGCAGGCGCCTCACCGGCGCTGGTCCGCGAGCTGGAGGCAGCCAAGGCGATCATCCGCCTCGGCCCTGACCTTGCGGTGCACGCCGACGCGATCGAGGAGGCCACCGCCCGCCTTCGGGATGCCTACGCGGCCGAGGGACCGCTCACCGCCGCGCGCGCCAAACAGGCGCTCGGCACCAGCCGCAAGTTCGCCGTGCCCTTGCTGGAGGAGCTCGACCGCCAAGGCCGCACCCGCCGCCACGGCGACGTCCGCGAGGTGTTGTAGGGGACCGGCGGCGCCTGCTCCGGGCCGCAATCGGGCTCCGGCTCCACAGACCCGTTCAGGTCGCCTCCGCCCGATGGCGGCCCTTTAGCTGTCCCGCCACCTCCATGGCGGCAGGAAACCACGCCGAGCGCCGATCCGCTACCTCGCCAGTTGTCGCTCGAGGCGCTCAAGGGCAGCGACGCCACCGCGCAGGAGCGTGAGGATCTCCTCGATCTCGGCCTCGGCTTTCTGGTTGATGTCGTAGTCCGCGCGGGCCTGGAGCCGGTCCAGCTCGCTCGACCGGTTCTGGCTCAGCATGATGATCGGCGCCGCGTAGGCGGCCTGAAAACGACAGCGGCGGGTGTGTGCGAGGGCCTCCCGGAGCCGGCGCAGCTCCCCCAGGGGCGAGCTCGTGGTCAGCGCGGTGCGGTGCTCCCATCGTCCCTCCCGTCGGTGCGCACCTCGACGATCGCCTCGACCTCGACCGGGCTGTCGAGGGGCAGGGCCGGGACGCCGACGGCTGAGCGGGCGTGGCGGCCGGCGTCGCCGAAGACGTCGGCGAGCAGCTCGGAGGCGCCGTTGGCGACGAGGTGCTGCTGGGTGAACGACGGGTCGCTCGCCACGAACACCGTGAGCTTCACCACCCGCGCAACCCGGTCGAGCGTGCCGAGCGCCGCGCGGAGCTGCGCGAGCACGTTCAGCGCGCACTGGCGGGCGCAGGCAACACCGGTGTCGAGGCCGACGGCCCCGCCGACCTTGCCGGTGGCGAGGAGGCCGTGCTCACCCACCGCGACCTGGCCGGCGACGAACAGCAACCCGCAGCTCGCCACGGTAGGGACGTACGCCGCCGCGGCGGGCGGCGCCGACGGCAACGTGACCCCGAGCTCGGCCAGCCGTGCCTCCGCCGACATCGCCCCGGCGCGATGCACCTAAGAGGCCCTGCGCTTGCCCATCCGGATCTGGCGGCGCTCGCTCTCGGAGTACCCACCCCAGACCCCGTGCGGCTCCTTGGTCGCCAGCGCCCAATCGAGGCACTCGATCCGGACCGGGCACCGCGCGCAAATCGCCTTGGCCTTGGCCTCACGAGCCACCCGCTCGGGCTTGCGCTCGAAGTGCGCAGGGGGAAAGAACACCGAGGCGTCACGCGCACGGCACAGTCCGTGCTCTTGCCAGTCGGTGGACGGTGCCCGCGCTAAGAGGGGAAGTGTTGCCATCGTACGCCCCACGTCGTCGTGCTCTCTGGTCAGTTCAGCGCCCGGATAGGAAGCGTACGCCGTTGCGTCAACGAGCGGAAGGGGTGCGTCAGAATTTGCTCACGTTCGGTAGCAGCCTCGGTCCCACCCGCCGCCTCACTCGGCGCTGGGCTTGTCGGGCTTGTGTCCGATCGCGGTCTGGAACGCAGCCAGAAGCTCGATCGGGATCGGCAGCACGAGGGTCGTGTTCTTCTCGGCCGCCACGTCAGCCACGGTCTGCAGCATGCGGAGCTGGTAGGCGATCGGGTTCCCGGCGATGGCGTCGGCGGCCTTCGCGAACCAAGCGGCCGCCTCGGCCTCGCCCTTGGCGAGCTCGAGCTTCGCGAGCCGCTCGCGCTCGGCCTCCGCCTCGCGGGCCATCGCCCGCTGCATCGGCGCCGGCAGGATCACGTCCGTGATCTCGACACTGGTGACCTTGACGCCCCAGCGCGTCAAGGTCACGTCGTCAACGATCTCCTGGATTTCGCGGGCCAGGTCGGCCTGCTCGGAGAGCAGCTTGTTGAGCGAGGTCGCCCCGCACCGGCTGCGCAGCGTGGCAACGCACCGCTGGGAAACGCTGCCCACGTAGTCGTCGACCTCGACAAGAGCCTTGACCGCATCGATCACCTGGAGGTACACGATCGCGTCGACCCGGACGGTCGCGCCGTCCTTGGTGATCACGTCCTGGGGGGGAACGTCGCTGAGGACCTCTTGGAGGTTGACCTTCTTCATCTGGTCGACGAGCGGGATGATGAAGAACAGCCCGGGCCCCTTCGCCCTCCGGAGTGTCCGGCCCAGCCGGAAGATCACCCCCCGCTCGTACTCCGGCAGGATCCTCACCGACTGAACGAGCAGCAGCACCAGGAGGATCAGAACGACGGCGAAGACAATAAACGTCATTGGAGAATCGTAACCCGCCTCACGCTCCGCTGTCAGCAGTCTCGGTGGTCTCCACGATCTCGACGTCGAGGGTCAGCTGGTCGTTCACGCCGAGCACGCGCACGGCGGTGCCGGTGCGGACCTTGCCGGCCGCCGACGGCGCCCGCGCCCGCCACAGCCCGCCCCGGACGAACACGTGGCCCTCTGGGTTGAGCATCGACCGGACCACCCCGACGCTGCCGACCACCGACTGCGCGCCCGCGAGCGCCTGGCTGCCCTGCGCGCGCAGCACGACCGTCATCACCACCACGAAGAACACGACGCACCACGCGACGACCACGCCGACGAGCCAGGGCGACACCCGCAGACCGGCCGGTCCGGGGAAGGCCAGCCACGACCCCGCGGCCAGCGCAACCGTCCCCGCCGCCGTGAGCAGCCCGAGCCGCGCGAGCGCAAGGTCGGCCGCGAGCAGCCCGAACCCCAGCGCCAGCAGCGCCACCCCGCCCCATCCGGTCGGCAGCACCACCAGCCCGTAGACCCCCAGGGCGAGCACCGCGAGCCCGGACACCCCCGCGACGCCGAAGCCCGGCTGGAACACCTCGAAGCACAGCGCGAGCGCCCCGCCGACCACGAGCAGGTACACCAGCGTCGGGTCCGCGACCGTGTGGAGGATCCGCGCGAGCAGGCCCATGCTCACGAACCGCACGCTCGCCCCGCCGGGATCCACGTCGAGCGTGCGCGTGACGGCCTCGCCACCCGGACCGGCGAGCCGGACCTGCCGCCCGTCGAGCCGGGTGAGCACCTGCGGCAGGGAACTCGCGACGAAGTCGGCGACGTGGCGGTCGGCGAGCGCCGCGCCGTCGAGCGTCTCGACCTGGCCCCGGTCGGCGCCGGGAGGCAGCGCCGCGCTGGCGGGCACGGCCACTCCGGTCTCGCCGTCGGGCACCGCGACGACGACCTTCCCGCGCGCCGCTGCGGCGGCGAAGTCAGCGTTGCGGCCGGCGCGGACGGCCGGCGCGGGGCCGACGGTCGGCGCTGCGCCGAGGTCGACCGGCTGCGCGACGCCGAGCGCGGTGGCCGGTGCCAGGCCCAGGACGTGCGCGTTCTCCGCGAGCCAGAAGCCCGCGCCGGTCGCACGCGCGCCCGGCGGACCGACCCACACCGCCACCGGGACCCGGCTCGCCCGGATCTGGTCGACCAGCGCACCCAGCCGCGCGTCGAGCCCGCCCGGCGTGTCGAGCCGGATGACGACGACCTCGCTCCCCCGGGCGTTGGCGGACGTGATCGTGTCGCTGACGAACCCCGCGACGGTCCGGTCGATCGGCCCGGACACCTCGATGACGTCGACCGTTCCAGAACGGCCCTGGGCCGCGGCAGGGACGAGCAGGCCGAGCAAAAGCAGCGCAGCGGCGAGAACGACACGCATCGGGGCCTCAGTGTAGGGACAGCCAGGGGTACCCGCGCGGGCCGGAGCAGGGGACGAGCAAATCAGGACTGACGAGCCTGCCGCCCTCGCTGGCGGCGGAGCTGACGCCGCTCGTCCTCGGTCAGCCCACCCCACACGCCGTCGTGCTGGCCGGTGGCCAGCGCCCATTCCCGGCACTCGACGCGTACAGGGCAGTCGACACAGACCGCCTTGGCCCGCTCGGCCTGATCCAGCGCAGGGCCAGTCGACCCGATCGGGAAGAACATTCAGGTTTCGTTTTGGGTCTGCCGGGCGTTTGGTGGACTCGCGTAGGGTGCGCCGAGACCGGTTCTTCTGGCTCGGCTGGGTGAAAAACCGGAGCGGGCTTCGGCTTGG
>JBOGEB010000234.1:0-6006 GCA_050743125.1 Egibacteraceae bacterium | reverse complement strand
CGGCCTCGGCCGCAGAGCCTGGGCCACGGGGAAAAATCCAGCTGCGGTGGGTCCAGGGACGGGTCGCGTCGTCTGAGGCCACCGCCAGATGGCCGCGCCGCCGATGCCGGCCGCCTGCCCGCGGCGGATCGCCTCGGCGCGGATGTCGGGCACCTGGGGCCGTGGCAGCGGCGTCCCCAGCGTGGCAGGCGGCTCGCAGGCCAGCGCCTTGACCGCGACGACGGCCTCCGGGGGAAGACCCCAGGCCGGCCGGCTCGGGGCCGCTCGTCCAGTCCGGCCAGACCCTGCTCGAAGAAGCGCTTACGCCGCTTGCAGACGATCTCGCGGCGGGTGTCCAGCCGTGCGGCGATCTCGTCGTTGCCCGTGCCGGCGGCGGCCAGCAGCGCCGTCTCGGCTCGCGCGACGTCCCGATACGGCAACGTGTACGAACGGGCGCGCCGTTCCAGCTTCTGCCGGCCGGCGTCGCTCAGCTCGATGCGGTACGGGCTCCTGCGTGGCCTGGCCTGCCCCTGTTCCGGGGCAGGCCACACGTCAGCCCACCTCTAGATTACGTGACCGTAACTATGCAACCAAGCACTAAGCACCACGGGGAGGGGGCTGCGGAATGCCCACGCGACCGCTTTCAGCCCGCTGACCAGGGCGGTTATGTATCCGCTGGCCCCAGCGGTGTTCTCCGGTCGCGGTCTATCCGGCTACGTCTGGTAGCACCTCCGGTAGCAGGGAGGAGCCGGGCCGGACCACTCGTTGGCCGTTCGCAGCTTGCCTCGAGCGTGTCGCCGTGGGCTGCGGGTCCCGGTGTCAGCGACGGGCTTCGCGGCGGTCGAGGCGCCGTGGGCGAACGTGCGGTTCCGCATCGCGGGCGAGCCGGTCGAGGTGCGCGTCGAGACTCCGGACACGGGGGCGTTGATCCGTGGGCTGCTGCGCGCAGCCCAATAGCTGTGCGACCACGCCACTGCCAGCGGCGGGGCGCTGCCAGGCCGCGGCTGGGGCCGTGCGTCGCTGCTGGTGGACGACGCGCTGGTCGCGCTCGCCGGGACGGGGCTCACCGATGGCTGAGCCGGCTCCGGTTCCAGCGCCAGGCAGCACGTTGCACGTCGACTGCCCGCCCACGCTGACCTTCGACCCGGGCTCGAAGTTCACCGCCGGGCTGTTGCGCGAGGGCGAGGACGCGATCGACGGGTTCACGTTGGCGTTGGCTTACCCGACGATCCTGACCTGAACGCGGTGTTGGACGCTCACGAGGCGCTGCGCGTTTATACTGACCGGATCACTGACCACGCCGTGGCGCTATGGGACACCCATTTCCCCGGCAAGCCTGTCCGTGTCGTCATCGAGGCCATGGACCGGCCGCGCAAAGGCGGGTCGTTCGTACGCATCCCTATCCGCGACTGGGTGATTCCCCGCTACGTGGTCGCAGCCGTGACCACGTGCTTCACCGGCGCGGTGCTCCTGCCCCGCCAGGGCGTGAGCGGGCGGCACAAGGCCGGCAACGGCGGGACCGGCAACCCGCGCGACTACTACCCCACGTCGCTGATCGGCGCGCGGCCGTGCGGCTGGGACGTCAACGAGGCGCCACGCGGCGCCCGTGATCACGAGCAGGCCGCCTACACCCTGGCCGGCCTCGCCGAGCTACTCCTGAAAGGCACCTCATGAACATCCTGGCTCTGGTGTTGGCCACCGACCTGACTTACAAGGGCCATCCTCGGCCCGGGCTTGATGCTGCTCCGCGGCCGCATCTTCGACTTTGACGAGGCGGCGTCGTCGTGGGCCTGATCGCGCTCGCGCTCGCCGCCGACCTGATCGCACGAGCGATCCGGGTCAGACACGACGCCGCAGCCGAAGCCGCCCACGGAGTCCGCGAAGCCGAACGTTACCTGGCCTGGGCGCGCAGACACGGCACCGCCGAGCAGGCGGCACACGCCCAGCAGTTGGCCGACGCCTGGCGCGCCTACTGGCACAGCCTGTGAGCACCCCCGCCCGCACCCGGCACGCAGGCCGCGCCCACACCCTCCCACCGTCTCGAAGCAAACGGTGTGGGGGCGTGCGCGGGGCCTGCCTGCCCCTGTCCGAACCCGCAGCGCCCGGCCCGGCTACGCCCAGGCCGGGCGCCGACCACACACGAGGTGACCGTACATGACCGTCACGACCGAACAGCCCGGCCTGCGCCACGTCGCGCAGATCGCCGCCACCCTGCTCAACGAAGCGCGACGCGACTGGAACGCCGTAGCTGAAGCGATCGGCCCGCTGGGCACCGGACGCCTGCTCGCGCTGGACGCCGCGCTCGCCCATGCAGGCATCGACAGCGACGGCCGGACGCCGTCCTGCCGGTGACCGCAGCCCGGGCGCCCCGCGGACCGTCCGCGCAGCCCCCGGCACCAATCTCAACGACAGGCACACACCATGAACACCGTGACGGTGGCCGGCAACCTCGCCGACGACCCCGACCTGCGCTACACCCCCAACGGGGCGCCGGTGTGCACCGTGCGCGTAGCGGTCAACCGCAGAGTCAAGACCGGCGACGGCTGGGACGACCGCCTCGACGGCTTCTTCACCGTCCAACTGTGGCGCGACCACGCCGCCAACGCCGCCGAGTCGCTGCGCAAAGGCGACCGGGTCATCGTCACCGGCAGGCTGACCTGCCGCTCGTACGAGGCGCCCGACGGGACCACCCGTTGGGTCACCGAGATCCAAGCCGAGGAGATCTGCCCCAGCCTGCGCTGGGCGCAGGCCAAACCCCGCAGAATCACCCGCCACCACAGCCAGCCCGTGCCAGCAGGCGCCGGCCCGCCGGCCGGCGGGCCGGCTGACGACGACGTCCCGTTCTAGTCACCCCGACGTCCCGGTACGTCCCAGCACAGATACAGCAAGAAGGCACACGCCCCCTCGTCTCACCGGGCGCGAAGTCGTCAGCGTCACGTCCGCCACCACCTGATTGAACTGGCCCGCCCGTCCTCGTTTGGAACGCGTGCGGCGGGCGGGGCCTCACCCCTCGAAGGAGGCTTTTCCATGCTGGTCATCCCTGCGCCGACCTTCGGCGCTGACACCCTCGACGTCCTCGTCACCGACGACCCGGCCGGCGCCGGGGTGCCTGCGGTCACCCCTGACCTGGCCGCCCGGCTGCTGGAGCGTTGGCGCGGCGCGCTGCTGCGCGTGGACTCTCGTGACGGCTGCCGCTACGTCCGTCTGCCGCTGCGCCCAGCGAAAGGACGGGCCGCATGACCGCCCCGCCCGTCATCGTCGCTGTCGCGGCCCTCGTCGCTGGCGCGCTGTTGCACGCGTGGGCTGCCCGACGCAGCGAGGCCCGCGCGAACGCCGTGCTCGAAAGCCTGTCCGCTGCGCGCGTCGCCCGCTTCCCGACCGGCTACGCGAGAGCCGACCGAGGGGGCCGTCGTGTGCTGCCCTAAACAGGAGCCCCGCTCAGCCGCCCCGTCGCTCGTGGCCGCTGCCGTGGTCGCAGCCGTGGTGTTCTGGCCGGCGCTGGTCGAGGCCGGCCGGGTCGCTGCCGTGGTCGTGCGCCTGGTCCTGATCGGCGCGGTCTGCGCGCTGACGGCAGCCGCGGCCGCCGTCGCTGTCGGCGTGGGTGCGCGTCGCCGCGGTCGCGTCTTGGCGGGCAGCGTCCGACCTGCCCGACGCGTCGGCGCCCGGCAGCCGTCGACCGCTGTCCTGGACGCTCGGCTCGGCGGTCAGGTCCAGGCAGGCGCTGTCCTCATCCCGGTCGACGCTGAGGCCGGGCTGTACCTGCTGGCCTCCCCCCAGACCGCCGCGCGGCTGAACGCTCGACGCGAGGTCCCGGTCGAGGTCCCGCGGGCGGCGCTGCCCGACGCCTGCCTCAAGGCCGTCGGGAGCGGCAGATGAGCCGCCACCCCGTGTTGAAGGCCGTGTACGAGCGTCTCCGCGCCCCCGGCCGTGCTCGCATGGTCCTACCTGCTCGGGCGAGGCGTCAGCGCCTCCGACGTGCGCCGATACCGGATCGGCTACGGAATCACCGGCCATCCACGGTTCCGCGCGCTGCGGGCAAGGCTGACCCTGCCCTGCCCGGACGGGATCGAGGGCAGGCTGATCCCCGGCCACACCCACGGCGTGTGGGAGCCCGAGCAGCGCTACGTCGTCCCGGCGGGTGACCCGAAACGCCCGTGGGGAATCGACCGCGTCGACCCGGCCCGTGGCCCTCTCGCGATCGTCGAGGGAGCGCTCGACGCGATCGCACTGGCGCGGGCCGACGTCCAAGCGGTCGCGCTGCGCTGCAAGCGGCTGCACCCCGCAGACGCCGCCGCGATCCGCCAGGCCGGCGTCACCAGCGCCTACCTGGGGTTGGACACCACGCCGGACGTCACCCCGGCCGTCCTGGAAAGCCTGGCCGGCGCGCTCGCCCGCGCGGGCGTGGACGCCCGAGCGGTCCGCGGCCCCGAGACGGGCGACTGGGGCGACCTGCTGCGCCTGCCGTATCCCGAACTCCTCGCCGCCGCTGCGGCGGGGATGGTCGCCCGGTGAGGCGCACAAAGGAGGAGCTGGACCGCTGGGCCGACCTGTCAGCCACCAGCTCGCAGCCGAGCACCCGGCCGGCACGGCGCCCACCGGGCACCCCGGGCCGCCCACGAACGGCCTGCCGGCCAACGTGCGACGGCTTCCCGCCACCAAGCCGGCCAACCCGAGGCTGGGCGAGCTGTTCGACGCCCTCAGCGGCTACCTGCATCTGGACGAGGACGGCCACGTCCTGTTCACCCTGGCCGTGACCGTCGGCGCCAAACTTGACGGACCCCCGCTGTGGGGCATGCTCGTCGGCTCGTCGTCCGGAGGGAAAACCGAAGACCTCCACATGGTCAAGGACCTGGCTGACGAGCGCGTGGACGAGCTCACCGCGGTCGCTTTGCTGTCTTGGACCAAGGGCAAAGAGCCTCGCGAGACGGGGATCTTGACCCGTGTGGGCCGTCGAGGGTTCGTGACCGTCAACGACTTCTCCACAGTGCTCGCGGGCTCGGACCGGGGTGGGCGCGATCAGCTGTTCTCACTGCTGCGCGTGGCCTACGACGGGTCAGTCACCCGTGACCTCGGCAACGCCCCAAGAGCGCTGCGCTGGGAAGGCCGCTTGACGATCCTCGCCGCCTGCACACCGGCGATCGACCACTACTCCTCACACGCCGACGCGCTCGGCCACGCTGGCTGTACTGGCGGTTCCCGAACCGCGACGCCGACGCGAAAGCGGCCACTGGACGCAAGGCTTGTCAGATGAGCGAGCTGGCGGCCCACCGAGCCAAGGCCGCCGAGGTTGCCCGCCAGCTCGTGACCGACGCGGTCCCGCTGGCGAAGACGATCTCGCTCGACGGCCAAGTCACGGACGCGCTCGTGGACGTGGCCGTGGTCGCCGGCTACGGGCGTGCCGCCATCCCTCGCAGCGGCTACGGGCGCCACGAGATCGAGGGCATGGCCGTGGTCGAGGACCCGCCCCGGCTGGTCGGTCAGCTGGTGCTGCTCGCCCGCTGCCTGCTCGCACTCGGGCTGGACCGCGCCAAGGTGCTGGGGATGTGCACACGGGCGGCGTTGGACTCGATTCCCCAGCAGCGTCTGGCTGTGCTTCGAGCGCTCACCCAAGCCGGACAGGACGCGGAGCTGTCGGTGTCCGAGATCGCCCGCCAGGCCGGCTGTACGCGTCAGGTCGCCCGCTTCGCGCTCGAGGAGCTGGAATGCGTAGGCGTCACCGTCGGCCCCGAAGACGACGAGGACGTCCGTCCCGTCGCGACCTTCACCCCGAGGACATGGCGGTTGGAAGGCCCCAACGCCGACCGTGTCCGTTTTGTCCTAGAACACAGGCATACGCACTGGTGAGAAAGGTAGGTTGTCTATGATCCATGATCCATCCATAGGGGAGACAACCTACGGCTATCACCAGACACGGCCAGCTTTCTCCTGTTCGGGTCACCTGTCGCCTCAGGCCGCACTCCCAGGCCACCCAGGCTGCGCTAGCCCGAGTTTCCCCTTCACGACTTTCGGTGGGGGTAAAGCTGCTGG
>JBOGEB010000233.1:0-6033 GCA_050743125.1 Egibacteraceae bacterium | reverse complement strand
CTGACCGGATCCACGTCTACCGCTTGGACCAGGGCGGTTACGGCGGTCCAGAGGTCGTCGGCCGTGGCGAGAAGGTGCGGTCGACGGCCATGGACGGACTGATCCTCGACGTCGATGACGTCCTCGGTCCGGAGGAGGAGCGCTAGCTCGGACCGGTCGCGCTCACCCGGGCTCGATTCGGTGCACCGTCGGCACCCTGTCGATCGCGCGGTCGAACGACGCGACCGCGCCTACTCCCGACGTCTCCGCGCTTGCGATGAGATATGCCTCCGCGAAATCGAGCCGATCGACCAGGCACGCTGACGGTGCCCGCGAGTTCGAGCAGGTCGGGTGTACGCGCCAGCACCGCGCGGTGGCGGTCCACGCGAAACACGACCTGGTCACCCTCGACCAGCCCGAGCGCCTCCCGCACGACCGCCAACACACCGCGCCAGCACCTTCGCCACGCCACCGCCGCTGAGCGCCACAGTGAGCACCTCGGGCAAGGTTCCCCCCTGGGGCCGGGCTCGGACGGACGCGACACGAGATCCATGCGTCCGCGGCGCGAGGACTCCCGTACCATGCGGCGGCATGGACCTCGACGCGCTGAAGGCCCAGGCCCGCACGCTGTGGGCGCTTGGTGACTACCGGGAGGTCGCCGGCCTGTTCATGCCGGCTGCCGAGGTGCTTGTCGAGGCGTTGGGGATACGGTCGGGCCAACGGATCCTCGACGTCGCCGCCGGCACGGGCAACGTCGCGCTCGCGGCCGCGCGCCGCGGCGCCGTCGTGACCGCCTCGGACCTCACCCCGCGGATGCTCGAGCTCGGCCGGGCCCGGGCGGAGGCCGAGGGCCTCCAAGTCGAGTGGGTCGAGGCCGATGCGGAGGACCTCCCGTTCGGCGACGCGAGCTTCGACGTCGTGACGTCGGCGTTCGGGACGATGTTCGCGCCCAGGCCGGACGTCGTGGTCGCCGAGGCTGCCCGGGTGCTCCGCCCCGGTGGAGTGTTCGGAATGGCGAATTGGAGGCTCGAGGGGTACGTGGGGCGCCTGGGGAGCGTCATGCGCCGGTGGCGGTCACGGCCCTCCGAGCTGCCGGACCCGTACGCCTGGGGCGACGAAGCGACTGTCCGCGCGCGTCTCGGCGGTCTCTTCGAGTCGATCGAGTGCCGGTCCGGTTGCCTCCGATGGGCGTTCGACTCGCCTGCCGCCCACCGCGTGCTGCTGGAGCGGCACTTCGCGCCGGTCGTCGCGGCCCGGGACGCGATCGGCCCCGAGGCCGCCGCGGCCCTGTCCGACGACCTCGAGGCGCTCGCCGCCGAGTACGCTGAGCCTGGCGGCGGCGTGGACATCGACGTCGCCTACCTGCTCGTCATCGCGCAACGTCCGTAGGAGGATGCGGATGTCCGGGCCGCTGCAGACCGGGCTCACGTGGGACGACCTGCTCGCGTTCGGCGAGGACGGCGTGCGCCGTGAGCTCATCGACGGGGCGCTGTACGTGAGCCCTGCGGCACGCTACCGCCATCAGCACGTCGTTCTGCTGCTGGGCGCCGAGATCGTGGCGTACGTCGAGGAGCGCGGCGGGTCCGTGGCGGCCGGCCCGAACGTGTACTTCACGCACCGGAACACGGTTGAGCCGGATGTGGTGGTGCTCGCACCCGACGACCTGCACCGCATCCAGGGGCTGAAGGTGGACGGTCCGCCGACGCTCGTGATCGAGGTCTCCTCACCCTCTGGCCGTGGCTACGACCTGATCGCCAAGCGGGCGTTGTACGAGCGGTTCGGGGTGCCCGAGTATTGGTTCGTCGACCTCGACGTCGACCGCATCCACGTCTACCGCCGGGACCAGGGAGGTTACGGCGATCCAGAGGTCGTCGGCCGCGGAGGGAAGATGCGGTCCACAGCCATGGACGGGCTCGTCCTCGACGTCGACGACGTCCTCGGCTCCCCGGAGGAGGGGCGCTAATCCCGCAGCGCCCAGCCGAGGCTCCGGCCGACCGCCTGGCGCCAGCGGGACTGCAGGCGGTCGCGGGTCGCGTCGCTCATACAGGGTTCGAAGCGCCGGTCGAGGCGCCAGACCTCGGCCAGCTCACGAGTCGACGCCCACACGCCGGCGCCGAGCCCGGCGAGGAAGCCGGCGCCCATCGCGGTCGTCTCCCGCACGACGGGGCGGAGGACAGGAACGCCGAGCAGGTCAGCCTGGAACTGGCAGAGCAGGTCCATCGCGACCGCGCCGCCATCGACGCGGAGCTCGGTGAGCGGGACCCCTGAGTCGGCCTCCATGGCCTCGGCGACGTCACGGGTCTGGTAGGCCATCGCCTCGACCGCGGCGCGGGCGAGGTGCGCGCGGGTGGTGCCACGGGTCAGTCCGACGATCGTGCCGCGGGCGTAGGGGTCCCAGTGCGGCGCGCCGAGCCCGGTGAACGCTGGGACGAGGTAGACGTCGCCGGTGTCGGCGACGGTCTCGGCGAGCGGACCAGTCTCTGCAGCGTCGGCGATCAGGCCGAGCCCGTCGCGCAGCCACTGGATCGCCGCGCCCGTAGAGAAGATCGAGCCCTCCAGCGCGTAGACGAGCCCGTCGCCGAGGTCCCAGGCGACGGTGGTCAGCAGCCGCTCGCTGGGCGGGGCGCTCCCGCCGGTGTTGAGCAGGACGAAGCTGCCCGTCCCGTACGTGCTCTTCGACGTGCCAGGCGCCCAGCAGCCCTGGCCGAACAGCGCGGCCTGCTGGTCGCCCGCGCTGCCGGTGATCGGCACCCGCGCGCCGAGGAAACGGTCCGGGTCGGTGACCCCGAGCTCGCCGGCGCTCGGCCGGACCTCGGGCAGCACCGCGGCCGGGACGCCGAGGAGGCCGCAGAGCTCGTCGCTCCATGCGCCGGCCCGGGTGTCGTACAGCATCGTGCGGGAGGCGTTCGACGGGTCGGTGACGTGCGCCTCGCCGCCCGTGAGCCAGGCGGCGAGCCAGGTGTCGACCGTGCCGAACGCAAGCTCGCCTTTGCCGGCACCGTCCCGCGCGCCTTCGACGTGGTCGAGCAGCCACGCCAGCTTCGTGCCGGAGAAGTATGCGTCGAGGACCAGGCCGCTGCGGTCGCGGACGAGGTCGGCATACCCGGCCTCCCGCAGCGCGTCGCACGCGCCGGCGGTCCTGCGGTCCTGCCAGACGATCGCGCGGTGCACCGGTTCGAGAGACCGCCGGTGCCACAGCACCACGGTCTCCCGCTGATTCGTGATCCCGATCGTGGCGAGATCGCTGGCGCTGATCCCCGCCTCCCGCAGGGCGCAGGAGCACGAGGCGAGCACCGCGTCCATGATCTCGTTGCCGTCGTGCTCGACCCAGCCGGGCCGGGGGAAGTACTGCGGGAACTCCGCGTACCCCTGGGCGAGCACCGCCCCCGCCTCGTCGATCACGAGCGCCGTCACCCCGGTCGTGCCGGCGTCGATCGCGAGCAGCCTTGTCACGGCCGTGGCCGAGCCGCTTTCAAACCAGGCCGAGCCGCGCCCTCGTCTTGTCCGCGAAGGAGCCGTGCGACGAGCGCAACCCCTTGCCGTCGTCCGTCCAGCGTGGCGTTGGTGGGCAGATGCTCCTCCTTCTTCATCCTGCAGATGGTGACCGTGCTCACGCCCGTGCTCTCGCCCGCGCTCCGGGCGAACGCCTGCCCTTGCGTGGCAAGCCGGTCCTGGCTCCACCCGTGGTCCCTACGGAGCCGGCCCAGTACCGCCCCGTCGATGGGGATATCGACCATCATGACCATCCACCTCCCATCGTCGTGGGAAAGAGGAGGAACCGTACAGGATCGTGCCAATCCTTGGCGCTGGACCACCTACGGGCGCCCCTGAACGCTTGTGGACATGGAGCATCACATCGAGAGCCGCCACGCCGGCAACGGGACTTCGCCTCTCGCCTTCTCCGCGCAGTGCACGTGCGGATGGGAAGGGCCCCCACCCGGTCCAGGCGAGTGTTCCTGAGAACCTGTCGAAGCTCCCCAGGGCTCTGTCGCGGAGTCGCCGACGAAGGCTCACCGCTCCAACCGCCACGCCGAAAACGACAGGGCGCGCAACGTGCGGTGACGACCGCCTACCGTCTGCCCGGAGCTCTCGCGTGAGGCATGCGCGGTCACGCTGGCCGGTGGAGCCTTCGTCGCGGTGGTCGAGGCACGAGCGTCAGGGGCACGCATCCGGCGGGCCGCAGGGTGATGCCCGTGGTCAGCGGCACCGGCCCGGACGGGGCGTGCAGGCCGAAGGCGCGGACGACGCTGGCAGTCACCAGGGTCGCCTCGAGCATGGAGAAGTACTGGCCGATGCAGGCTCTCGGGCCGCCGCCGAACGGCATCCAGGCGTAGCGGTGGCGTTGCTGTTCCCGCTCGGGGGTGAAGCGGTCGGGGTCGAAGCGCTGCGGCTGCTCCCACACGCGCGGGTGACGGTGGGTGACCCACGGGCTCACGAACACGTCGGCGCCTGGGGGGATGCGGTAGCCGCCGATCACGTCGCCCTCGGGAACCCGCCGGCCCATCGCGTAAGCCGACGGGTACAGCCGCATCGCCTCCTTGACCACCTGGGTGGTGTAGACCAGCGCGGCGACCCGCTCGACGGTCGGCACCTGATCGTCGGCGCCGAGCACACCCTCGGCCTCGACGCGCACGCGCTGTTGAGCCTCGGGGTGGCCACCGAGCAGGTGGAGCGTGAACGTCAGCGCGGTGGCGGTGGTCTCGTGGCCGGCGAGCAGGAAGATCAGCACCTGGTCACGGACCTCGGCGTCGTCCAGCGCGTCGGCGCCGGCGGCGCCAGGGTCGCGGGCGCGCAGGAGCAGCGCCAGCAGGTCCTCTCCGACGGCGCCGGCGGCGCGGCGGCGGTCGATGATGTCATCCACCACTTCATACAGCCGCCGTCGGGCGCGGACGGCGCGGCGGTTGGCCGGGGTCGGCCAGGTCGCCGGAAGGTGCAGCGGCGACCGGGAGCGGCGCAGGACATGGGCGCTGACCAACGGGAACGCGTCGTGCAGCGCCGGCACGGCCTGGTCCAGGTCGTCACCGAACAGCACCCGCCCGATCACACTCAGCGTGAGGCGCATCATGTCCTCGGCCGCATCCACCGTGCCGCCGCGCTCGACGGCGGCGTGCCAACGGTCGACCAGCGCCGCGGCCTCCTCGGCCATCACGTCGATGTAGCCGGCGACCCGGCGGCGGGTGAACAGCGGCTGTACGAACTGCTTCTGGCGCTGCCAGCGGTCACCCTCGCTGGTGAGGATGCCGTCGCCGAGCATCGCGGCGGTTTCGCGGTAGAAGAGGTTGCCTTTGGTGTAGCGGCGGCCCGTGCCGGTCAGCACCTGCTGCGCCCCCTCAGGGGAGAACACCCCGTACCCCTCGATCCGCAGCCCAGGTGGGCCGGCGACGAAGCGAACGACGTCGCCGTAGCGGCGGCGGCCCTCCTCGAAGGTCGCTAGCTGGTCGCGGCGCAGGTCCAGGGCCGAGCCGAGCAACGGGACGCCGGGAGGGCCGGGAACCTCCCGTGGCGGTGTGGCCAGGTCGGTCATCGCAGGCTTCCTGTCTTTTCGATGGCCTTCAGGCGAGGTGAGCGGCGGGTGTGCGTAGCGTTCGTCCGCGGGTGGGCGCATTGGAGGATCACCATGTCTAGGAGGCCGGGCCTACGACCCCAGATACGAGCAATTCGTCGTACGTGTCGGCGTCGGGGTCGTCTGCGAACACCGCAGGCACGCAGGGCCACAGGCCGACCGCAGGGGTGGGCTCGGCCCACACGACCTTGACCCTGAGGGAATGCTGCGGAGCTCGACGTCACGGACCAATAGTGGCGCGCCGGCGCCCGGGGGTCCTCGACGAGGGCACGTTCATCGAGACGAGATCGCTCGCGGAACAGTTGTGGGTCCATTTTCCTGTCCCGTGCTCGCGTTCGCGATGCCCGCAGGTCGCCGAGGTGTCCAACGCCGGTTCCCGTCGCCGGCGCCAAGGTCAGTCAGCGAGTCGTGTCCGGCGACGACGGCCGCAAAGCGCTCGACTGCTGGTCGCCCACCTTGAGTCGCATGCTGCTGTGGAACGCCTGGGTGAT
>JBOGEB010000232.1:0-6103 GCA_050743125.1 Egibacteraceae bacterium | reverse complement strand
GGTGACACCGACGAGTCGCAGGCGGCGGTCGAGCGCGCGAAGGACGCCAGGGAGCGGGTCGTCCCCGACGAGCTCGACGAGCTCGGCGGGCTGCTGACGTTCGCCCGGCTCAAGCAGCTGTGCTACGTGGCTGACGCCACGGTGTGGCTGCCAGATCAGGAGGAGCGCCGCCCAGGCCGAGCGGTCGTTCACCAACGAGGCTGTCTGCAGGGCTGACCTGGCGCTCGCGCGCGTGGGTCGCGGTGAGCTGGACGGCGCTCACGCGGCGCTTGGGCCGGTGCTGGACCTGCCTTCCGAGCGGCGGATCCACGCTGTCGTCACGAGCGCCCAGCGGGCGCACGGGGCGCTTCGGGACCCGCGCTACCGCGGGTCGGCGGCGGCCCAGGAGGCGCAGGAGGAGATCGAGGCGTTCTGCCAGGCCACCGCAGGCGCGCTGCCGCGCTGGCCAGCACCGGAGGAGCCCGTTTTCTCACTTGCCGGGGACTCCGGCTATGATCACGTGCCCCCTCAGGGCGGCGGTAAGCGACCGGGATCAACGGGGAGGCGGTGCGATGATTGAGGAGCTGAACGCGTACGTCGAACAGCTGCAGGCGGAGCAGGAAGAGCGGCGCAAGCACTCGGAGGCGAAACCAGAGCTGGTGCGCCGGTTCGAGGAGGCGGAGCACACCCTGCCCGCGGGCTATGCGGTCGTGCTCGCCGCCAGCGACTGCGCTCGGGCCGGCGCGAAGCACCCGCTTTCGGCCAGCGACCTGATCGGCCTGGCCCGCGACTACTACGCCCGGCTGCGGCCCGGCGAGCCGATCGGCGACGACGGCCTGCGCGCCGGCGTCGACTGGGCCGCCTTATGCGAGCAGGGCCAGCTCCCGCTGCTGATCCCCGCCGGCGACGACGCCTATCGGGTCTCGCCAGCGATCGACAGGATGGGGTTCGAGGTCCCGCCGGTCCCGTCCGAAACCTGGGACTGGCTGTTCGCGCACCTGCCGCCCATGCGTCTGCTGGAGCTCGGCGACGCAACCAAGATGAGCTTGTACAAGCGCGACAGGCAGATGACCGAGCGGGCTTGGACCCACGCGTTCGAGGCTGGACAGGAGCCGGTCCGGTCGGCGGCCTCGGTCTCCCTCGGGATGCTCTACGCCGATCGAGGGGACGACGAGGACGCCATCGTCGCGCTGGAGCGTGCTGACACCAGCCTGCTGGCACCGTCGGCGCAGGCAGCGACCGCGTTCACCCTTGGGTTGTTGTACGACCGCGGCAAGAACGCCGACCGTGCGCGCAGCTACTACGAGCAGGCGATCGAGGCGGACGACTGGCGGGCCTCGCCGCACGCTGCGTACAACCTCGGGCTGCTGCTCGGAGACCTCGGCGACGCGGACGGAGCCGAGGCGGCGTTCACCCACGCCATCGAGGGCAAGTACTACCCGGACCAGGACCAAGCCATCTACGCGCTGGCGATCACGCTCGAAAAGCTCGGGGAGCTCGACCGCGCCGAGGCCTACTACGAGCGGGCGATCGCCACCGACGTGGTCGCCAGCGACGTGCCGTCCAAGGCGGCGCTGGATCTTGGCCTCCTCCATGAGCAGCAGGGCAGGACCGACCAGGCGATCGCCGCCTACGAGCGGGGGGTCACCGGGTGTAACGACAAGCTGATCGCGGAGGCGATCTGGCGTTACGCGCGCCTGGCCGCCCCCAAAGAGCAGGTGGATCCGATCGTTGTCTACCAGCGGCTGCTCGGGCGGTTGCGCGACTACGTGGAGCCGGCCGCGACCTGCCGGCTGGGGCAGTGGCTTTGGTGTCACGGGGAGCACGCCGCGGCTGCGGCGCTGTTCGAGCGGGCGATGGCGTCCGCGGGGAACATCAACGCTGAGGCGGCTTTTCTGCGGGGCTGGCTCGCCCATGCCCATGAAGACGACGACGTCACGGCCCGGGCCTGCTACCGGCAGGCGATCGACTCCCGCGACCGCGAGCACGCGGCGCAGGCGGCCAACAACCTCGGTGTGCTGCTCGCCGGCCGCGGTGAGCACGACGAGGCGGTTGCCATGTTCCGGTCGGTGCGGAGCTACCCCCGTTGCACGGCCACCGCGAAGGCCGCGCTCAACGCCGGCCTGCTCCTCGAGCGCGCTGGACGGACCGGCCAGGCCCGTACCGCTTTCGAGCAGGCGATCGATGCGGACAACCCGGTTGTGCTTCCTCGCGCTGTCGCGCACCTCGCCCGCCTGCTGTTGCGAACCAAGAACCAGGACGCCGCCAGCGCGCTGTTGGACCAGTGGCGCAACGCCGACGACCCCGAGCTCGCCAAGGACGTAGCCGACGCGTTCGAGCAGCTCCGATCCCGCCCGGATCACGCGCTGAGGCTGCTGACCGAACCCTGGTAGACCAGCGTGGTTGGTACGGGCGCCTCAATCGAGGCGGCCATAGCTGGCTGGGGGCGCGTCCGGAGGTGCGCCGTAACCGGACGGTAGATCACTGCAGCCTCGGAAGTACGGCCTGCCGCGGCCCACGAAGGCGTTCCACTCCTCTTGGGTCAGGTTGCGCTTGGCCAGCGTGCAGGCGTGCTCGATCCAAGCGCCGATTGTGATCGGCCACAACCGGAGAGTCCCGTCAAAGTTGGCGGAGGCGATTGTTTTGCCGTCCGGACTGAACGCCACCCCATAGACCGCGTTGCTGGGGCCGGGCAGGGTGAACCGCTGGTCGAGCGGCTCACGGTTCGCAGCGTCCCAGAGCTCCACCGACCAGTCTTGACTGGCGGAGGCGATTGTTCTGCCATCGGGACTGAACGCCACCCCATAGACCGCACCGACATGGCGGGCCAGGGGGCGGCCGATCGGGTCGCCGGTGGCGGCGCTCCACAGGTGCACCGTGAAGTCAAAGCTGGCGGAGGCAAGGGTGGTACCGTCCGGGCTGAACGCCACCCCCCAGACATCGCCAGTATGGCCGGTCAGTGGCCGGCCGATCAGCTTGCCGGTGGCAGTGTTCCACCGCCGCACCGTCCGATCAGCGCTGCCAGAGGCGATCACCTTGCCGTCCGGGCTAAACGCAACCGCCCTAACCGTGTCGGTGTGGCCGGTCAGTGGCCGGCCGATCAGTTTCCCGGTAGTGGCGTCCCACCGCCGCACCGTCCGATCAGCGCTGGCGGAGGCGATCGTCTTGCCGTCGGGGCTGAACGCCACCCCCAAAACCAGGTCGGTGTGGCCGGTCAAAGGCTGGCCGATCGGGTTGCCGGTGGCGGCGTCCCACCGCCGCACGGTCTGGTCGACGCTGGCGGAGGCGATGGTTTTGCCGTCGGGGCTGAACGCCACTCCATGGACCGCGTTGGTGTGGCCGGTGAGGGGTTGGCCGATCGGGTTGCCGGTGGCGGCGTCCCACCGCCGCACGGTCTGGTCGACGCTGGCGGAGGCGATGGTTTTGCCGTCCGGGCTGAACGCCACGCCTATCACCTTGTCGGTGTGGCCGGTCAGGATCTGGCCCATCGCAGCGCCAGTAGCGGCGTCCCACAGCCGCACCGTGCGGTCGAAACTCGCGGAGGCGACGGTACTGCCGTCGGGGCTGAACGCCACGCCTATCACCTTGTCGGTGTGGCCGGTGAGGGGTTGGCCGATCGGGTTGCCGGTGGCGGCGTCCCATAACTGCACCGTCCGGTCGGCGCTGGCGGAAGCGATCGTCTTGCCGTCCCGGCTGAACGCCACCCCCTGAACCGCACTGGTGTGGCCGGTCAGGGGCTGGCCCATCGCAGCGCCAGTAGCGGCGTCCCACCGCCGCACCGTGCGGTCAAAACTCGTGGAGGCGACGGTACTGCCGTCGGGGCTGAACGCCACCCCCAAAACCAGGTCGGTGTGGCCAGTCAAAGGCTGGCCGATCGGGTTGCCGGTGGCGGCGTCCCACCGCCGCACGGTCTGATCGGCGCTGGCGGAAGCGATCGTCTTGCCATCCGGACTGAACGCCACCCCAAAGACCTCGCCGGTGTGGCCGGTCAGTGGCTGGCCGATCGGCTGACCGGTGGCGGCGTCCCACCGTCGCACGGTTCGGTCTTCGCTGGCGGAGACCATCGTCTTGCTGTCCGGGCTGAACGCCACCGCCCTAACCGTGTCAGTGTGGCCGGTCAGGGGCTGGCCGATCGGGTTGCCAGTGGTAGCGTCCCACCGTCGTATGGTCTGGTCATCGCTGGCGGAAGCGATGGTCCTGCCGTCAGAACTGAACGCAATCCCTACGACGACCTTGGTGTGCCCGACGAAGGTGCGGAGCGGAGCACCAGTGTCAGCATCCCACAGTCCTACCGTCTGGTCGGCGCTGGCGGAGGCAATGGTCCTGCCGTCGGGGCTGAACGCCACAGCCCAGACCTGGCCGGTATGGCCGGTGAGCACGAACGTGTTGTGACGCGGCTGCAAGAGGCCGCGTAACAGCGTGGCGCGTGCCTCGTCGATTGGGACTATGCGCAGGCTCTCGAGGCTGAGCAGCAACGACAACGGCTGCTGGTCGACGTTCGCCGCCGCCTGGGCAGCTAGCTGACGAGCGGTGGCCAGATCGCCTCGCTGCTGCGCGACCTGGCGTTGCCACACCGCCACGACCAACAGCACGACCAGGACGGCGCTCAGGGCGCGCAGGCGGCGGTTGCGGCGACGGGCTGTGACCAGCTCGTCCCGCTCCCGATCGCTGCTCGCCACGAGGAACGCGCGCTCGAGGTCGTTCAGCTTCCCCTCGTTGCCCGTAGCCCAGTCACGCGCGGCGGCCAGCCGCCCGCCCCGGTACAACGCTCCGGGATCGCGCCCCAGTGCCTTCCACTCGCTAGCCGCCTCGGTGACGCGGCGGTGGATGCGCAGCCCCTCGCGGTCCTCGGTCAGCCACCCCCTTAAGGTCGGCCACTCGCCGATCAGTGCCTCGTGGGCGACCTCCACACTGTCCTCGCCAAGCGTCAACAGCCGTGCCTCGGCCAGCCGACCCAACACCACCTCCACGTCCCCGCCGTCGAGCAGCTCGGCCCGTCGGACGCGCCGGCGGGTGTCCTCGGTGCCCTCCCCCAACGCGGTCAGCCGCAAGAACACGTCTTTCGCGACCGCCTGTTGGGCTGGGTCCAGCTCGCCGTAGACCGCCTCGGCGGTCTGGCCGATCGCCTTGCGCACTCCGCCAGCGTCTTGATAGCCGGCGACCGTCAAGGTGCAGCCACGCCGCCGCTGCCAGGTCTCCCGCAGCGCGTGCGACAGCAACGGCAGCGACCCCGGCTCGTCACCCAAGTCGGCCAGCACCGTCTCGACCAGACCCAGCTCCAGCGCCAGACCGGCCTGGGCTGCCGGCCCCTCGATCGCACGGCGCAGCTCGACGCCGGTCATCGGGCCGACCACCACTTGGTGGTCCTGGATGACCGCGATCAGCTGGGGATACTCAGCACAGCGACCGTAGAAATCCGCGCGAACGCCGAGCACCACGCTGGCCTGGCGGTCCAGACCATCGGCTAGGACAACCAGACCGTGGATGAACCCTCGGCGCTCGGCCTCGTCGGCGCACAGCGTGAAGAGCTCCTCGAACTGGTCGACCAGCAGCAACAGCCGCGCGTCTTCCGGCGCTTTCGCCAGCGCCTGGCGGACCGCAAGGCGCACACGGCCCGGATCGGCCCGCCAGTCGTCCAAGAACGAGCCGGCGGCCACCCCGCACTCGGCGCCGAGCCGGGCGGCCAGCTCCTCCAACGGATGCGCACCCGGCGTCAACACGATCGTGGTCCACGTCGAGGCCCCGGGCAGCGTCCCAGCCCAGACGGCGGGCAGCAGCCCGGCGCGCAGCACCGACGACTTGCCACTCCCAGAGGGGCCGATCACCGCCAACAACGGCTTCTCGGCAAGCCGGACGACCAGGTCGGCGACCAGCCGCTCACGCCCGAAGAACCACTGCGCGTCCTCCGCCTGGAACGCCTCCAAGCCCTTGTACGGGCACGGCCCAGGCGCCGGGTCCTCGTCCTCCGGCTCACCGGGAGCGGCCGGCACCATGACCGGAGCGGCCTGGCGCTGCAACGCCAGCTGCTGCACCGTGACGAGCGTCTGGCGGTTGAGGTCGATGTGGTAGCGCTGCTCCCGCTGGATCTCGGTCAGCGTGCGCAACGACTCGTCCTGCATCGATC
>JBOGEB010000231.1:0-6123 GCA_050743125.1 Egibacteraceae bacterium | reverse complement strand
CCCCCGATCGCTGTGAGGGGGTCCGGGGGGACGCCCCCGATCGCTGTGAGGGGGTCCGGGGGGACGCCCCCGATCGCTGTGAGGGGGTCCGGGGGGACGCCCCCGATCGCTGTGAGGGCCCGGGCGGGGAGCAGGCGCAGCCGAACGCCACGGGTTTTTCCGTGCGGACCACTATGTAGGATAGGTCCGACAACCGTCGTTTCCGTCTCAACAGCTAAGGAGACGTCCGTGGGAAAGATCCGTCACATGCTCGTCCTCGTGCTTGCGGTCGGCGCTCTGGTCGCATTGAGCGCCGCGCCTGCTCTGGCCGATGACGACGACCGCGACCGCGACGACCACTACGACCGCGGGACCCGCCCGTGCGGCAGCCTCTTCGACATCCTCGAAGGCGACGGAGGCGACTGCGGCGTCCTCAACCCCCTCACCGGCGGCGACGACGACAGGGACTTTGACGGTGGAAGTGACTTTGGTGACGAAGAGGATGAAGAGGGCGAATCCTGACTCCTGTGAGTCGGATCGACGTCCAGCAGTACATCCTCGCACCCTCCTCATCTTCTGAAAGAGCTGCCCCACCCGGTGCTGTCGGAGTCCGAGTTCGGGAGCGGTCGGCGCTCTTGAGGTGAGGTCGCACCCCCGAGCGGTATCCGCGGCGGGTCGCGGCGAAGCACGCGTTGACCGCGACGCCGAGTGGCGCGGAGCTCTCCGAGGCACCACGCGCCCTGGACGGTGTCGTCTGTCGTCATCCGCGGCGCTAGGCTCTGCGAATGACGACAGACGAGGAGCGCATCGCTCTTTTCCTTGACTACGAGAACCTCGCGATCGGTGCGAGGGAGGATCTCGGGGGCCTGAAGTTTGACCTCAAGCCGCTCGCCGACGCGCTGGCGGAGCGGGGGCGGGTAGTCGTTCGGCGGGCGTACGCCGACTGGTCATATTTCGAGGAAGACCGGCGGATGCTCACCCAGCAACACGTCGAGCTCATCGAGATCCCCCAGCGGATGGGGGCCGTGCGCAAGAACGCCGCCGACATCAAGCTCGCGGTAGACGCGGTCGAGCTGTGCTTCGAGCGGGACTACATCACCACGTATGTGATCGGGACCGGCGACAGCGACTTCACCCCGCTCGTCGGCAAGCTGCGCGAGCTGAACCGCCGGGTGATCGGCGTCGGGCTCGGCGCGTCGACGTCGGCGCTTCTGCCACCGGCCTGCGATGAGTTCCTGTTCTACGAGCGGCTGGAGGGCGTGAACCTCCCCGACCCGAGTACGCGTACCAAACCGACGACGGCCCGCCGCGGGGGCCGGGCCTCCAGTCGGGCAGGGGCGGGGGCGGCGGCGCCGAAGGCCGCGCCCGTGTCCTCCGCGGCCTCGGCCACCGAGGGCAAGGGCGAGGAGCCCGACCTCGCCCCGCTCATCACCCAGACACTGGCCGGGCTGCAGCGCTCGAGCGGCGGGGCGGTGCTGGCGTCCACGCTCAAGCGTGCGCTCCTGCGCAAGGACCCGACGTTCAGCGAAGCCGACTACGGGTTCCGCGCCTTCGGCGAGCTGCTCCGCCACCTGGAGGCGAAGCGGGTCATCGAGCTCTCGTCCGGCAGCGCGAAGGGCGACCCCGAGGTCTCCTTCCCCGAGGAGAGCCGCAGCGAGGAGGACGCGTTCGCGCTGCTCCGCTCTGTGGTCGCTGACCTGGAGCGCGCGGCGGGACCTCCACCCCTGTCCGGGCTGAAGAACGAGCTCCGCAAGCGCCGCCCGCAGTTCAGCGAGAAGGAGTTCGGTTTCGGCGCATTCCTCCAGTTCTGCAAGGCGGCGCGTGCCCGCGGGATCGTGTCGATGCGCTGGAGCGACCAAGCCGACGACTACGTGCTCGGGGTCACCGACAGCACCGAGCAGTGACGAGGTGCGGTGAGCGCAGGCGTGCTCTGGCCAGGGAATCCGACGCATGCGTCCCGACATCCTGGCCACAAGGGCGTGTGCGGGGACGCCCTTCGGTGCGGACCTACTTACGGCATGGAGCACGACGTGGTTGGATAGTGACATGACCGTGGCAGCAGCGACGGGCTCGGGCACCGGGCCGGACCCTGTGGATGCCGCGCGGTCTGCGGTCGCTCGGGTGGCCGAGGGCCTCGGCGGGCGCTCACCGGACCTCGCGGTGGTCTTCGTCGGAGCGGCCTACGCGCGGAACCTCGACACGCTCGATGCGCTGATCGGCGAGCGGCTTGCCCCCCGGCACCGGATCGGCACCACCACCGGCGGGGTTATTGCAGAGGCCAGCGAACTGGAGCGGCTCGACTGCATCTCGGTGTGGGCCGCTTGCCTTTCAGGGGCGCACATCGCACCGCTCCGCTACGAGCCCCCCGGTGGCGGGGATGGTCCACCGCCGCAGGGTGACGAGGCCCCGGCCTCCTGGCCCGAGCCCCCGCCCGACGCCCACGGCGTGGTGGCGTTCGCCGACCCCGGCACGTTCCCGCCCGACGCGTGGCTCGCGTGGCTCGAGCAGGCGCGGCCCGGCCTTCCCGTGTCCGGCGGGCTCGCGAGCGCGGGCCGGGGCAACCGCCTCCTCCTCGACGGGCGGACCTACGACGGCGGAGCGGTCGCCGTCGCGATCGGCGGCGACGTCCGCATGCGAACGCTCGTGTCCCAGGGCTGCCGGCCGGTCGGTAACAGCTACACGGTGACGCGCGCCGACCGCAACCTGTTACAGGAGCTCGGCGGGGCGCAGCCGGTACGGCGTATCCGCGAGACGTTCATCCAAGCCGATCCGACCGACCAGGCGCTGATGCGGGACGGGCTCCATATCGGCACGGTCATCGACGAGTACAAAGAGGCGTTCCACCGCGGCGACTTCCTCGTCCGCGGCGTGCTCGGCGCCGAGTCCGGCACCGGCGCGATCGCCGTGGGCGACATCATGCAGGTCGGCCAAACGGTCCAGTTCCATGTTCGGGACGCACGCAGCGCCGACGAGGATCTCCGCGAGCTGCTCGGCCGGTTCGCGGAAGGTGAGCCGCCACCCTGCGCCGCCCTGCTGTTCACCTGCAACGGCCGCGGCCGGCGCCTGTTCGGGATGCCCGACCACGACGCCTCCGTAGTGCAGGAGATCCTCGGCGACATCCCGCTCGCCGGCTTTTTCTGCGCCGGGGAGTTCGGCCCGGTCGGCTCACGCAGTTTCCTCCACGGCTTCACCGCGAGCCTGCTCGTCTTCGATCGTCCGCCAAGTCCCGGTGACCCGGCGGGGTAAACGATCACGCGGCAGCCCTCCGGCCCCTTACCATGTAACCCGGGCGCAACACAAGCCTGACGGCAGGGAAACGTCAGAATCGCATCCTGGGACTACATACGGGCAGGAGGGAACGCGGATGAAGCTCGTCATCGCAATCGTGAAGCCGTTCAAGGTCGACGAGGTCAAGGAATCCCTGCGCGAGGTCGGCGTCGCAGGGCTCACGGTGAGCGACGCCCGGGGCTTCGGCCGGCAGCGCGGACACACCGAGGTCTACCGGGGCGCTGAGTACCAGGTCGACTTCGTGCCGAAGAGCCGGATCGAGGTTATGTGCGACGACGAGCTCGTCGACGGGATCGTCGATGCGATCGTGAAGGCAGCCCGGACCGGCAAGATCGGTGACGGCAAGATCGCGGTCCTCCCGCTGGAGGAGGTCGTCCGCATCCGGACGGGCGAGCACGGCCCGGACGCGCTCTGAGCTGTGGCGGGGGGGTCGAGGGCATTCGGTGGGATACCCCCGACATCCCCGAAGCTCGACCCCTCCGGTGTCGCCGCGCCGCCCGGCGCGGGCTGGTCCCGGGAATGGACGGAGCTGGTCGACGCCGCGATCCGGAACTGGTTCGCCAGCCTGTCGGACGGTCGCTCCCCGCCTGTTTCTGGACCAGCTGGGCTCGCGATCGTCGCCCTGGGCAGCTACGCCCGCCGCGAGCTGTGCCCCGCGTCGGACATCGACCTCCTCCTCCTGCACGACGGCTGGGGTGATCCCGACCTCCAGGCGCTGGTCCAGGCGGTCTGCTACCCGCTGTGGGACGCCGGCCTGTCCGTCGGCCACGCGGTGCGCACCCCGCGTGAGGCGGTCCGGTCGGCCGCTGAGCGCATCGACACCGCGACCGCGCTGACCGATCGCCGGCTCGTCGCGGGGGACCACGGACTGCTCGACGAGCTCGCGGTGCGGGTCACGCGGTGGCTGCGGCGCAATGGCGGCCGGGTCCTCGCTGATCTCGCCGCGCTCGACGCCGAGCGGCACGCGCGCTCGGGTGACACGGCGGGGATGCTCGAGCCCGACCTCAAGGACGGCGTCGGCGGGTTGCGTGACCTCCACAGTCTGCGCTGGGCTGGCGCCTGTGTGCTCGGCGAGGTCGGCCTCGACCCCCTGGTGGGCGCTCGCTACCTCGGCGCGGTCGACCGCCGGGAGCTCGCGCAGGCGGGGGAGGCGCTGCTGGCGGCCCGGTGCGCGCTTCATCTGGTCACGGGTCTTGCGGGAGCGAGGCGGGACTGGCTGCGGCTCGACCTCCAGGACGAGGTCGCCGCGGTCCTGGGCATGGCCGGAGGCGACGACCTGCTCCGGCGGGTCGGCCTCGCCACCCGCACGATCTCCCACCTTCACGGCCGGACCTGGCCGATCCTGCTCGCCGACGCGTGCGGCGGTCGCCGGCGACGGCACCCGCCGCCCGAGGTGCTCAGCGACGGCGTTCGCCTGGTCGACGGGCTCGTCGAGGTTGACGCCGACCGCACGCTCGCGACCGAGCCGTCCGTAGGGTTGCGGGCGGTGGCCGCCGCCGCGGTGCGCGGCACGCACCTGGGCCGCGTGACCGCGGTACGGCTGCGCCGCGAGGCGGCGGAGCTCGGCTCGATCGGCTGGGACGCGGCCGGGCGTGAGGCGCTCCTCGTCGCGCTCCGACAGGGCTGGCGGGGTTCGGGCGCGCTCGTCGACGCCGACTCGATCGGCTTGCCGGTGGCGCTCCTCCCGGGCTGGGAGCGGATTCGCGGCCTGCCGCAGCGCAACCCGCTCCACCGCTACGACCTCGACACGCACTGCTTCCGGGCGGCCCACGAGCTCGTCGCCATCGGTGAGGGCGCGCTCGACCCCACGCACCGCGAGATCTGGGTCGGCCTCGCGGACCGGGGGGCCGGGGGGGGTCCCCCCAATGACGGGGGGGCCGGGGGGAAGCCCGTCGAGACTTCCCTCAACTGGCAGGACACCGTCCTGCTCGGGACGTGGCTGCACGACGTCGGCAAGGGGTTGCCCGGTGATCACAGCCTCGTCGGCGAGGCCCTTGCCCGTGACTGGGTCGTGCACATGGGCTTCGACGCCGGGTGCGTCCGCCGGGTCGGGCAGCTCGTGCGCCTCCACCTGCTCCTGCCCGACGTGGCCACGCGCCGCGACCTCGACGACTCCGACGAGATCCTGGCAGTCGCGCGGCAGGTCGGCGACGTCGAGACGCTCGACGGCCTCTACCTGCTCAGCCTCGCCGACTCGCGGGCGACAGGCCCCGCCGCCTGGTCCGCGTGGAAGGACGGCCTGCTCGCCAAGCTCTGCTCCCGTGTCCGCCATGTGCTCGTCGACGACCTGGAGACGCTCCGGCGGGAGCTGTCGCTGTCGAAGGTGGTCGTCGAGGCGCACGCGCTGCTGGGCGGGGACCTCGACGGGCTCGACGCGCTGCTCGACGCGTTGCCGACCCGCTACCTGCTCGCCGCGAGCGCGGAGCAGGTGGCCGAGCACGCCCGGCTGCTCCTGCCGCTGCCTGACCCGGGCACGCTGCGGGTCCTGTCCCGGCCCGGTCCGGCCGACGGCACCGTGACCGTCACGGTGGTGGCGGGCGACCGGTCTGGGCTCGTAGCCGACTGCGCGGGCGTGCTCGCCGCGCACGGCCTTGGGGTGCTCGACGCTCGGATGTTCACCCGTGCCGACGGTGTGGCGCTTGACTGGTTCGTCGTCCGCGCCTGTGACCTGGCCGACTGGGACCGGGTCAGCGCCGACCTCCGCCGGGCGGCGGCGGGCGAGCTCGACGTGGCGGCGGCGGTCGCCAGGCGAGAGCAGCGCCGTGACGAGCGGCCACCGCCGCTGGCCGCGCCCATCCCGGTCGAGGTCACCGTCGAGTCGCGCTCCGACCATACCCGCATCGAGGTCCGCGGCCC
>JBOGEB010000230.1:0-6137 GCA_050743125.1 Egibacteraceae bacterium | reverse complement strand
CTGCGCTCGTCATGAGCACCCGCCGCTCGCTGAGCTCGGCCACGGCCACTGGGTCGCCTGCCACCACCCCCACGGCTGAGGAACGCACGGAGGTCGTACCGTCGGTGGTACCATGCGCGCATGGGCGTGATGAAGCGGTCGGTGTCGCTGGATCCGGACGTGGCCGAGGCCGTCGAGCGGGCTGCCGCGGAGGAAGGGGTGTCGTTCAGCGCGTGGTTGTCGGATGCGGCTCGCCATCGGCTGCGGATCCGCAGCGGCCTATGCGGTGTGGCGGAGTGGGAGGCAGAGGCTGGCCCACTGTCGCGTGAGGAGATCGCTGCGGGTGAGGCGCTCCTCGATCGGCTGCTGTCCGGTCCGGCGCCGGCGGCACGCTCGGCATGAGCGAGGAGGGGCTGACGTACGACACCGGCGCGCTGATCGCGGCGGAGCGTGACGACCGGCTTCTGTGGTCGTTGCATCGGGCGTCGCTGACGCGCGGCCTCGTGCCTGTCGTCCAGGCCGGTGTCCTTGCCGAGGCCTGGCGGGGTGGTCCTGCGCATCGGCTCTCCCGCCTCCTCAACGGTTGCGCGGTCGAGGCGCTCACGGAGTCGCAGGCGCGGAGGGTGGGCGTGCTGGCCGCCCGGAGCGGAATCCACGACACGGTCGACGTTGCGGTCGTCGAGGGCGCGATCCGCCGCAGCCACGCGGTCGTCACGTCGAACCCGTCCCACCTCCGCGTGGTGGCGGAGGCCGCTGGCCATCCCCTCACGCTGCACGTCGTCTGACGCTCCCCAGCGGCAACCAGCACGGCCGTGCGTCGTTCCACCAAGGCCTTTCTGTCCGCGGCGGCGCCCGGCCCAGGGTGCGCCTCAGCCCAGGGTGCGCCTCAAGGGCGCGGTCACGACACCGGTCAATCCCAAGCCCCGTACGACGTCGTGCGCGGCTTGGTGCCCTTCGATCATCAGGTACCGGCGCTGCGGTTTCGGGTTCTTGGGACGTTGGAGTTGGCCGGTGACCAGGAGGCGTTGCGGTCTGCGCGGCTGCGGCGGGCTGCTGGCCGTCTTGCTGGTCCACGCGAACGCGGTGGTGTCGGGGGATCGGCTCGTCGAGGCCATGTGGCGCGACGCGCTGCCGGTGTCGCCAGTGGGGGCGTTGCAGACCTTGGTCTCGTGGCTGCGGCGCGCGCTCGGCGCTCCTGAGGGGAGCGAGCTGCTGACCAGGTCACCGGGCTACCTGTTGCGGGCGAGCGATCAGGTCGATGCGCTGCGGTTCACCGACCTCGTGATCGAGGCCCGAGGCCCTGGCGCTGTGTCGGTGGCATCGCTGCGCGGTCGGCACGGCGACCCCTCCAAGGCATTGCCGCTGTTCCGTGACCTGATCGAGCACTGGCACCAGGCGGGCAACTGGACGCAGCAGTGGACGACGCTGCGCAACCTGGTCGGGCTGCTCGTCCGGCTCGGCGCGTACGAGGCTGCGGCGGTGCTCTACGGCGCCCAGGCGGTCGCCGCCACCGCGGGTGCCGTGTACGGGGCGGACGCGGCCCGCCTCGCGGACCCCGTGGCATTCGTGCGCAAACCTCGCGGCGGTGCTGAGGACAACCAGCACACGGCGCGACCCGCGCGGAGCGCTTCGCTTTGCGAGGCGGGGAGCACTCCGCCCGGACCCCCTCACAGCGATCGGGGGCGTTCCCAGGGTCCCCTCTGGGGTTCCGGACCCCCTCACAGTCAACGGACTTTCCTCCGCATGAGCAGGAAAGCTGCCGCTCAACTGCGCCGCCTGCCCGCTTGACGGATACGTTCCCGCGGATGCGGAGGAAAGGTGTCCTCCTGGCGCTTGAGGGCCCGAGCGTGGTGCTCCGCGGGTTCTCAAACCCGCGGACCAGCGGACCCCGCAGGGCGCTCGCTCCGGCCCATGGTTCGACACACGCGCTCAGCCGTCGAGACGGTAGAAGCGCCACAGGTCGTGGTCGACGGGCAGAATCTCCACGCTCTCGAACCCGGCCTGCGCGGCCCAGGCGCGCACGGTGGCGGGCCGCAGGCAGGTGCCCGTGGCCGCCGAGGCCGCCGAGGGTGTTTCGGCGCGAGTGGCGGGCAGGCAGTGCCAGATGCTGAAGCCGTAGTTCAGCCGCTCCACCTCGTCGCCGGGGGCCGTGAACGTCTCGGCCACCTTCTCGTCAGCGATGACGAGGCTGGCGCCATCGGCGAGCGCGGCGCGGACGGCGCGCAGCGCCTCGACCGGGCGGGCCATGTCGTGCAGCGCCTCGAAGATGAACGCCGCGTCGTAGTCGCCCCTCGCGGGCAGGTCAGCCGCGTCCAGCTGCCTGAAGCGGACCCGGTCGGCGACGCCGGCCTCGCTCGCGTTGCGCCTGGCCTCCGCGATCGAGGCCTCGTCGAGGTCGATCGACGGCCTGCTGCTCCAGCCACTCCCGGGCGTAGCGCTCGTCGATCCCCGCGCGCGCCGCGAGGCCAGCAGGCGTGGCCGGCCCTCCGTCACGCAGGGCGGCGTACAGGTCGAGCCGGAGCCCCAGGTACACGCTGGTCAGCTCGAGCGTCTCGAGCAGCGCGTGGAACAGGCGATCCGCCAGCGCATCCCGCCGCTCGGCGTCGGCCGCGACCGTCGTGGTGGCCTCAACATGATGATCCCCTCCGGTTCGCTCGGTTGGTCTTCCGTGTCGAGCACACCGTGGTGGACGGCCCTGTCATCGGCCTGTCAGACAGATCTCCGACCGCTCTCATCCTAGTGTCCAGTCGCAGAGGTTTTTTTAACGTCTGAACGGCACGAACCAGGCTTTGACCAGGGATAACACCGGCACTGACATTCAAACAATTACCGCGACTGAACACTAGCCGAGGCTGCAGGCGCCAGGGCGGTCGCACGAGGCGGGCTTCTGCTTGACTTCTTCTGCTTGTGGGGCTACGACCTTGGGGGGCTACGACGATGGCTGCGCGAGCACGCGCTGCGAGTGCTGCCGTGCCGATGAGGAGCAACGATGGCTGACGCGCACACCGCTCGGGTTCTTCGCGACCGGCGGGCGGTCAACGGTGGTGAACGGAGCGTGTCGTGACCCCAGACCCCCCTGGTGAACCGCCAGACGACGACGGGCCGTTCCGTCCTCCGGAGCTGTTCCCGGCCGAGTCCGGGCTCGGACCTTTCATGGCCGAGAGCAGCGCTCGGCCTACCGACGCGGTGCCTCCGTCTCCGAGCCTGGTGGCGGACTCGGTGATCTCGCCGCCGCTGCAAGAACGGATGCAGCGCGCGACCTCCGAGCTCATCGGCATTGTCGTCGAGCTTCGCGCCGCCCATCCGCGCGGCATCGCCGGGGCGGCGAAACAGGTGCGAGCGCTGGTCGCCGAGGGGACGCCGGTCTGGCACACGGGCTCGTATCTGACGACGGCTCTGACCGCAGAACAGATTCGCGACCTTGTGCAGAAGGACGCAGACGCCGCCGAGGAGGAGCAGCTCCCTAAGTCGCTGCCTTCGGCTGCCGCCGGGCCGGCACCGCGCGGGTCCATTCATCGAATCTGGCCGAACTTCGAGACCGGCGCGCTGATCCACCGCACGATCGTCACCACGAAGTGCCAGGCCGCTCAGCACGCGTTCAACGCGCTGGGTCAGGACATTGTGTGGGCGGTGCTCGATTCCGGGATCGACTACAACCACGACCACTTCACGCGGCATCACAACCTGGAGCTGGACGGGCGGCTGGCGCACCGAACCTTTGTGGCCCACACGAGCGACGCAGACGCCACGCGGGACCCGGCTGGCCACGGCACCCACGTAGCCGGAATTCTCGCTGGCGAGCAGATCGTCACCGCCGACGAGAAGCCGATGGTGGCAGCCACGTGGTACCACGACGATCGGGGCAACACCCGCGTTGAGGGGCTTGAGCTGTGGGAGATACGCGGGATGGCGCCGCGTTGCCGGCTGCTCTCGTGCAAGGTGCTCCGTGACGACCGCTCCGGAGACCTCGCCGCGCTGCTCGCCGCGCTGCAGTACATCCAGGAGCTCAACGACGACGGCCGCCATCTGCAGGTGCACGGAGTGAACCTGTCGGTCGGGTACCCGTTCGACCCCAGCTGGTTCGCCGCCGGACTGACCCCTGTCTGCAGGGAGGTGGACCGGCTGGTCCGTAGTGGCGTCGTCGTGGTCGTCGCCGCGGGGAACACCGGCTACGGCTACGCCACGGACCCCAATGGTCGGCGTATGCGGCTTGGTTTCGACCTGACCATCAACGACCCTGGGAATGCCGAGCTGGCGATCACCGTCGGTTCCACGTCGTCACGGCCGCACGCCTCCGGAGTGTCGTATTTCTCGTCGAAGGGCCCGACCGGAGACGGCCGGCTCAAACCGGACCTCGTCGCTCCTGGCGAGCGGGTGGTGAGCGCCGGCTCCGGGGCGGCTCTGGAGAAGGCTCGGATCGAGTTCCCGGAGGCAACGTACGTCGAGGACTCCGGCACGTCGATGGCTGCGCCGCACGTGTCCGGGGTAGCGGCGGCGTTCATGTCCGTGCATCGCGAGTACATCGGTCGCCCGGAGGAGGTCAAGCGGATCCTGCTCGCGTCCGCGACCGACCTCGGCCGGGCTCGCCCGTTCCAAGGATGCGGCCTCGTCGATGCGATGCGCGCCATCCAGTCGGTCTGATCCCCGGTGTGGGGAAAAGGAGGGCGTCATGCGCTTCCCGTCCGCCGAGGTGGCGTTCGAATCCACCGGTGCGCTGCACGATCCCGCTCAGCGGACAGCGGCGGTCGACCTGGTCGTGTCGTCGGGCGCCACGGACGTCGTCGTGCTCGTGCACGGCTGGAACAACGACATCCCGGCAGCACGCGCGTTGTACGAACGCCTCACGGACAGCGTCGCGGAGATCCGGAACCGGGTCCCGAGCGCGGCGGCACGGACGCTCGCGGTGGTCGGCGTGCTGTGGCCCTCCATCCGTTGGGCGGACGCTGACGACGTCGCCGGCGGCGGCGTCAGCGTCGGCGACGAGCAGCTGGCGCTGATGGCCGCGATCGACGAGCGGATCGAGGATCCCGCGGCGGTGGCCCAGCTCCGACGGCTTGTCCCGAAGTTGGAGACCTCGGCCGACGCTCGCCAGAAGTTCCTCGACACGCTTCGCGTCCAACTGCCTCCACCCATCGACGGCGACGAAGAGCCGCCGCCGGTCTCGTTCCTGGAAGGCGACGCCGAGCAGGTCTTCGACCAGGCGGGCGGACCCGAGACAGATTTCGGTGCCCCGGAGACGCCCGGAGGCGCGGCTGCCGGCGTCAGCGAGGCCGAAGTGCTCGGCGGGAGCGCCGCCGCGTTCAGCTTCGGCGGCGTTCTCGACGGAGCCCGCAACCTGCTGAACCTGACGAGCTACTACACAATGAGGGAGCGGGCCGGGAATGTCGGCTTCAACGGGGTCGCTGGGCTGCTCGACGCGTTGGCGGCAGGCGCACCGCGCGCTCGGCGCCACCTGGTCGGCCACTCGTTCGGTGCGCGGGTCGTGTCCGCTGCCGCTGCCCGGCACGCGCCGGTCCATTCCGTCATCCTGCTGCAGGGGGCCTTCAGCCATCACGGATTCGCGTCGAATTTCGACGGCAGGGGAGGCAACGGGCTCTTCCGCGCCGTGCTCGCCGGTCGACGTCTGACCGGGCCGCTGTTGGCCACCCACACCGCGAACGACAAGGCGGTCGGTCTTGCGTACGCGATCGCGTCGCGGCTTGCGGGTCAGGCTGGCACGGCCGTCGGTGGACCCGACGACCTCTACGGCGGGATCGGTCGAAACGGAGCGCTGAAGACTCCCGAAGTCGCTCAACCCGCCGGAAGCCTGCTCGCTGTCGGTGGCGCGTACTCCTTCACCGCCGGTAACGCGTACAACCTCAAGGCCGACGCGTTCATCAGCTCGCACAGCGCGGTGACCGGCCCCGAGGTGGCCTCCGCGCTGCTCCAAGCGATGGTCAGCTGAAACGGTCGCCGAGCGGGCCGGCCATCTCGCCCGCGTGAAGGAGGCGGACGCGGGTGCGTTTGGACATCGCACTGCCGCGTCGAGGCGTTCCTGGCAACAGCGGCCGGCATGGTTGGCTGTGCTGGGCCTCGTCACTTGCTGCTCCCGTGAGCACTGACCTCAATGCGTGTGTGGTTGGGCGAGCCAGGCGGCGATTTCCGACTCTTGGCATGTG
>JBOGEB010000229.1:0-6149 GCA_050743125.1 Egibacteraceae bacterium | reverse complement strand
CTCGGTGCGTCACCGTAACGCACCGCCCGGCGGAGTACTTGGCTCACGCTGGCCGCTGAGCTGGGCAACCACCCCGCCACAGCGCACGCGGGGCGCGCTTCTTAGGAGCAGGGTCGGGCGGGGTCGGGCTCGACCTTGCCGTTGACGGCGTCTATGCGCACGGAGCCTAAGTCATTGCCCTTCAGGTGGTTGCCGCAGATCTCACCCTGGGGTAGCCGGTGCACGCTCAGGCCGTAGCCCTTGTTGTCGATCAGGCGGTTGCCACGCACGACAGTTCGTACGCCGTCGTCCTTGCCGTCGCCCCCGAGGCGAATGCCGTCACCGGCCTGCCTGATTGAGGAGTTGTCGATGAAGACTGTGGCGATGCCTCGGGAGGAGAAGCCGGCGCCGTCGGGATCCTTTCCTGCGGTGCATTGGTTGCGCTCGACGATGTTGCCGACCGCGTCCTCTTTGATGTCCACGCACTCGGCCGGCACGGCGATGTCGTTGTCGTGTACCCAGTTGCGGTTGGAGGCGTCGGGTTCGCTGGTCGGGTTCTTGTAGTCCAACTGCTCGGGGGCGGTGCCGATGTAGATGCCCTCACCGTTCTTGGAGTCCTTGGACAGCTTGAAGCCGGTGCGCCCGCAGCGGGTGATGCGGTTGTGGGCGATCTCGTTGCCCGAGGAGTGGTAGCGCAGGTGCACGCATTCGCCCTTCGCGTCGTGCAGGCGGTTGCCGACGATGTGGACGTCGGCTGCGCCGATCAGCACGATCAGCTTGTCGGCCTTGGTCAGCTCGAAGCCGCGCACCACCAGGTGGTCATGGGTGAGTTCGACGAGGTTGTTGACCTTGTTGCGGCCGTCGAGCACCGCCCCCCGCGCACCCGCAATCGTGATCGGGTCGTCGGGTCGCCCGGAGCGCACCGAGCGCAGCGGCCCGGTGTACTTGCCCGCTGCGACCGCGACCGTGTCGCCGGGCTGCGCGACAGCGAGCGCCCGCTGGATCTCACCGAACGGCCGGTCGGAGGAGCCGTCGCCGGTGTCGGCAGTCGCCGCGACATGCCAGACCCTTCCCGGCTCGCCCCCTCCACGCCCCGTGTCTTCGCCAGGAAACAAGCCCCTCCGTCGTCCCGATTCGTAGAAGTAGGCGACACCCAGGATTACGAGCACCAACGCGAGGCCGGCCCAGCGCAGGCGCAGCCTCGTTCTCTGCGGCCTCATCCGCTGCCTTGCGACCAGGCCGCAGCGACCGCGCGGCGGCGGCTGTCTCGCTCACGCCAGCGCTGGACTTGGTGCAGGACGATCGCCGCAGCCAACATTCCCAACCCCGCCATCACCAGCGGTTGCGGCGGAACGATGAACTGGTTGCCGGACAGCAGCAACCGCACCTTTGCGTCGACCGGGAGACGGGACTCGACCAGCGAGTGGCGCAAGGTCAACCGTCCGTCACCCGCGACGCCCACGACGGCGGCGTGGATTCGAGAGCCGCTGACTGTAGCCGCGCCGGGGGCGCTCACGAGGATCCCCTGGCTTACCCCGGTGATGTCCGCGCTGATGATGTCGATCCGCCTCGTCGTCTTGAACCCCACGGCAGCACGGGTGATCACATCTGCTGCGCTGGTCACCCCGTCCGCGTCGATGTCGAACGCCGCGCCCTCGGAGTCCGCGACGAGGTTGCGATGCAGCGTGGTCGCGGACGCCCCGTCGTGGATCTGCACTCCGCGACCGTTGCCCATGATCCGATTGTCGGTGATGCGGGTACCGGTGCTGGCCTGGTTCAGGCGGATGCCGACGCGGTGGCCGCGCACCGTGTTGCCGCGAATGACCGTGTGGTCCGAGCCGGTGACGACGATGCCGTCAACGGCATTGCGCTCGACCACGTTGTTCTCGATCACGTTCCCAACCGACAGCTCATCCATCATGATCCCGTGGCCGCGGTTGTCGTAGCTGTGGTTGTCACGCACGAGCCCGTCCCGCACGCCTTCCGAGAAGATGATGCCGTGCAGGCCGTTGGCGTAGGACTTGTTGCCGACCACGACCAACCCTGTGGTGTCGGTGTGCGGGTCGATGCCGTACAGGATGTTGTGATGGAAGACGCTGTTCCGCACCACGACGTTCCGTGCGTTGTTCGCGTAGAGGCCGAAAAAGTTGTCGTGGGACTTCGAATTCACAAACTCGCCGGTCGAGCCATCAGTCCAGGAAATGCCGTACGCCTTCGCGCGATCCGAGCCCAGGTGCGAGACCTCGGCATCGACGACACGCAGGGTCGATCCCCCCGCGTACGCGATGAACGGCCGCATCGTGCCCGGATCGGTGCTCGGCCCCTGGTGCACCGCGTCCCACGAGGTGACGTGCACCCCACGGAACAACGCCTCGGCGCCGACCCCGGTGAGGTACACCTCTTGGCGGTCGGCCAGACGGATCTCGCGCACGCGCGGGGCAGCGAAGGCGATGCGCGTGCCCGGCGCCTGGGTCAGCGCCACCTCCAGGAGATAGACCCCGGGTGAGGTTTCGGCGATGAGCGTCGGGTCCGGGCTGGAGGCCATCGCGGACGCGATGGCCTCCAAGGACGTGTCGCGACCGTTGAAGGACCGGCTCCAGGTGACCGTCGCCCCAGCCATCAGGTCCAGCTGCGCAGGCCGGACGACGACGTGCCGACGAGGGTTGCCGGCGAGCTGCTTCGGGCTGGTGAGGATCGCGAACTGGTGGGGCTCTATGCGCACCGTGTTGCGCTCGACTTTGGGCTCGACTCTGGGGTCGATCTTGTGCTCGACCTTGGGCTCGGTCGTGGGGGCGACTTTGGGCTCGGTCGCGTCGCCCCGTGCGGGCAGGGCCACGAGCAGCATGAGCGCGAGGACAGCGGGTAACGCCGTCGTGCGGCGAAGGGTCTTGGTCTTGGCTGAGACCTCGACGTCGCGGGTCAGCCAGCGCTGCTTGCGTATGGTCAGCAGCGCGAAGATCTTGACCAGTGCCATCACGAACGTGAGCAGAACGAACAGCGGCATCATCGTGAACGCGTGACGAGGCTTGCGCTCCAAGTGCGGCAGCATCTTGGCCGAGCGGCTGGCCAGCCACCACCCGGCCAGGATAGCCGCGACGCCCCAGTCCTTACGGACCAGCGCCAGCCCCATGTAGAACGGCGATACGAGCAGCGTGAACGAGCTGATCCCCTTGTCGATCATCGAGAACGCCAGGAAGGGATGGTGGAACACCCAGCCGCTCCACAGCGCGCGCAGGTCGCTGCGCCAGGTGTTCCGTGACCAACGCAGCCGCTGCCTGAAGAACGTGCGCGCGTCCTGCGGGAACGTCGACCACACCCGGGCGTTGCGCTGCAGCACAGTGTGGTGACCGCCCTCCAGGACGAGCGTGGTCAGCCGCTTGTCGTCCCCGGACATGCACGGCACGCCCAGGAAACGCTCGCTCATGAATGCCGCGCTGTAGCGCAGGAGCAGCTCACGGCGATACACCGCAGTGCGCCCGGACACGCACGACATGGCCTGGCCCACCACGGTTTGGGAAGCGTTCTCGTCGAAGTACCGGTAGTCCAGGTACATGTCGTTGACGTGCTGCCAGAACGTGCGCGGCTCGAATACGTTCTGGCGCGTGCCGACCGCGCCCACACGCTCGTCGGCGAACGGCATCATCACCTGCCGGGCGACCTGCGACGACCAGATCGTGTCCGAGTCCACCAACGCCACCAGAGGCGTGGAGGCCGCCTCCCATCCCCGGCGCAGCGCGTCCCGCTTGCCGGGCACAGAGGTGATGATCACGGTGACCGGAAACTCCGAGGCGACGGCTTGGCAGGCCAGGTCGGTCTCGTCGATCACGCAGATGACCTCGACGACGTCGTTGGCCAGCCACGAGTCGAGCGCCTGGCGGAAGATCGCTGGATCCTCCTCGTACACCGGCACCACGATGCTCAAGGGCTCGTGGTGGCCGTTGAGCACCGGCCGGTACAGCGCGGCCGGGATGCGCCGCAGCAGCCAGCTGACCCAGCGGATGAGCCCCAGAATTCCCAGCGGGATATAGCGGGCTAGCTCACCCATCGGTGCCGGCGGGACGCACGCGGTCAGGGTGCCCGTTGCTGCCGACGCCCGCGAGCGCCAGCCGGGTGCCCTCCCCGGACGGGTCCTCGTCAAGCGGGGCTGGCTGGGCTGTGGGAATCGCCTCTACAGACCCGTGCAGGGCGCGCATGCGCTCGTTGACCTCGTCGACCGCGGCGATCAGGGGCACATCCACGCCCAACTCGGCCGCGAAGCCGAGGAACCCTTTTACGTCCTTGGGCAAGCACGCGCCACCGTACGGCGCGCCGCCGCAGATCCCGTACTCGGGGTTGAACGACGCCTCCGCCGAGCGCGCCACGGTGCCGGCGACCTCGACGGGGTCGGCGCCCATCGCGTGCGCGACCTGCCACAGCTCGTTCCAGAAGCTGATCTTGGCGGCGTTGTACAGGTTGTGCGCGCACTTGATCATCTCGGACTCGGCTGGGTCGTCGAACTGCCGGATCTCACCTCCGAACGGGGCCAGCAGGTCGTGCAGACGCTCCTGTGTCCGGCGGCTGCGCGCGCCGATCACGGTCATCCGCGGGTTGAGAAAGTCTTCCAGCGCGCACCGGGCTCTCAGGAACTCCGGATTGGATGCCAGCGCGAACCCCTCACCTGCCGTCTTGCCGCTGCGTTGCTCCAACAGCGGCTGGACCACCCGCTCGGTGGTCCCCGGCGGCACCGTCGAGCGCACCACTACGGTGTGGAAGCCCTCGCTGCGCCGCAGCGCCTCACCGACAGCGCCGGTACCCGCGAGCAGCGGGCGCAGGTCCCAGCGCCTGCCGTCGTTGGGCGTGGGCAGTGTCAGGAACACGACCGTAGGCTCGTCGCCGAGCAACACCACGTCGCTTGCGTCCAAACCTTCGCGGCGCAGCTGGGCAAGCCGCTGCGGGTCGATGTCGACGAACGTGACCTGATGGCCCCGGCTCCGCAACCCCTTGCCGGTCGCGGTGCCCACGACACCGGATCCAACAACAACGATGACCCCCCTCATCGATGACCCCCCGTGTGTTGTCCCTTTTACGAAACTCAAGCTTGGTGATCAACGCAGATGATTTCCCGCAACCGCCTCCCACCCCATTAACCGATTGTTCACAGAAAATGCTGACAACATCTCTTCTGTAGCTGACTATAACACACCTAGTCAGCTGGTGCTAGGCTATTGAGTCGAAATCCACAGATGAGATTTCGGTGGGCTGATGCCTACGGGGATGAACGTCCCGATAGATGCTGGTGAGGCCAAATACGCGCTTGTGGCGATATTTGCCACAAGCGCGTATCGCCCCTCTGGGTGGCGCGGTTTTCTCCTACCCCAAAGCCGTAAGGAACCCTAATGAGGCGTGCCTGGCGCCGTTGCCCTGACGGACGCGGGTGGCGCCTGGGCGAGGCCGTCTCACTAGCCCCGCCCGATACAGCACTGGGTCAGTGACCGGCTGCGGATCCCAGTCGCCGGGCGCGGGCTGGCCACCCGGACGAGGACGCGGGCGTCCTCGGAGTCCAGTCAGACGTGGGCTCCGGCAGCCTTGCTGAAAGTGCACATCGTCCCGTCTATGTTCGACACACGGTCTTAGGGAAGCTTGGCCGCGAGCACGTCGACCTTCTCGATGGTGGGCGGCTGCGCGAAGAGGTCGGGACCCTGTTCCGTCAGGGCTTTCGCGACAAGACCCGACAGGTGCGCCTCCCGGCCCGCCTCGTCGGGGAAGGCGTCGAAGATGCCGAACGTCGATGGTCCTAGGCGGATCGCGAACCACACGGTCGTTGCCCGCTCGTCTTGGACGAGCGACAGCCCTGCCTGGAGGAATTGCTCAACATCCGCCTCCTTGCCCGGCTTTGCCTCAAGTCGAACAAGCAGCCCTTTTGTAACCATCTTCTCTCCCGTCCTCACTCATGCTGCGCTGCTGTTGTCGGCTCGCGAGCATAGCATATCCCGCGTTCGCGTGGTTTTTTGCCGGGGTGAGCCGCCTTTGTACTCACCCGGCCAGCATCGGCGGCTCCCTCAGAGCTCTGGAAGCGTCGGTGCGAACGGATCGTCGAGAAGGAGGTCGGCACTGTCCTCGACGCCGACGCCCCAGGCGCAGGACGAAGCCCTCGGTCGGCAGGGCGAGCACTGTGGGACTTGAGTCCCACC
>JBOGEB010000228.1:0-6183 GCA_050743125.1 Egibacteraceae bacterium | reverse complement strand
GCGTCGAGTGAGCGTCGGGCGAGCTCGACGAGCGCGTCGGCCATTCTTTGCGGGTAGGTGCGGTCGTCGGCGTGGCTGGTTTTGCGGGCCAGCGGGTCCAGCGCGGCGGTCAGCGTGGCGCCGCCGACCGGGTCGAGCTCGAACCCTCCGCGCAGGGCCCCGTCGGGGGTGTCGGTGGTCATCGACAGCCGCCGGTTGGCCCACGCCCTTCGTTCTCTTCCGGCCAGCGCGTCACGGTCGACGGTGTGGGTCCACTCGTCGACCCGCTCGCGCAGTTGGCGGCGGTCCATCCCCCCGCCGTCGCCGGCCACCAGCCGGTCCAACTCTTCCCGCACGTCCGGACGCAGCTCCTTCGCGGTCTGCACGGCGACCTGCGCCTGCCCCACACCGATCGTGCCCTCGCGCAGCGCCTGCGCGGTCTCGGGCAGCGACTCCAGCCCGACCGCCGTGTCGGCCTGCGCCCGGGCCTCGCCGCGGGTCAGCCGCAGCCGCCGCGCCAGCAGGTCCGCGGTCGACCGTGCGCCTTCGGCTCTCCAGGCCCCGCGGGCGTCGACCGCGGCGACGCAGCGCAGCTTCTCTCCCACCACGACCGTCTCCAGCCGGTGCAGCCGCTCGACGCGCTCGGCGAGGTCGGTGTCTTCCACCGCGGCGTCCAACGGCCTCGCGCTCAGCGCGGCCAGCGCGTGTTCGGCCAGGTCGAGGAGGGCGTGGTCGTCGAGCGTCTCGACCGCCGCACTCTGGACCTGGTTCGTACGCATGTTTGTATTGTGTCATATAGCGATGCGGTTGGCAAGGGTTTGCGGGAAACGTTGTGGGTGTGTGGGCGGTGAGCGAGGTGGCTGCCTGGGCAGGCTGGTGTCAGCGCGGTCACGCACGCCCGCGCGCGTGACGTTTCTGTCGAGCGTCCGGAGCCTGGGGGCGGCAGGTGCGACGACCGCGCAACCCACCCACAGGTCCATGCCAAGAGCCCGATTTTCCCTCTGAAAATCCTACTGAGGTGGCGGTGTGGCGGTGGGACCGGGAAATCGATCCCGTCAGTGGAAGGTAACCGTAGGCGGCGTTGGTTCCACCAGGGGATGGGCAGGTCACGCTCGGCGTATCCGGCTTGGAGTAGGACGGGAGTGAAGGTCCGCGTTGTGAGATCGACGGTGACGTGGTCGTGGGCGACGCGGAGGGTGCCGGTGGTGTCGACGAAGTGGCCGTGGATCCGTTCGGGGGTCATGTGCTCGTAGCGTTTGAGGCTGCGGGCCAGCAGCCGGTAGAGGTTGCCGGCGATGACGGTCAGGGTGGTGTCCACGTCGACGTTGAGGGCCAGCCCTGAGGACAGCGCGTCGAGGTGGAACCCGCCGATGCAGGAGGCCAGCTCGTTGGCGATGAGCATGCGTTCGGCGTGGCGGGCGAACAGGTCTTTGGCTTTGGCAGTGTGGTCGTTGGTGATGAGCAGGGTGGGCTGGTCACGGCCGATGTTGCGCACGGCGATCTGGCGGACAGGCGCGGCGATGCCTTTGAGGGCGACGGTGTCCTCGTGGAGTTGGGGGTGGCGGTAGCGGCCGGCCCGGTCGATCCGCACGCTCTTCCAGGCCGAGTCGGGCAGCGCGGCCAGCCTGGCCAGGACAGTTTTGCCGCGCTGGCGCAGCGTGAGCCAGTCGACGCGCCGGGCGCCCAGCTCGTCGAGGACCTTGTAGGTGGTCAGGCGGGAGTCGAACACCAGCAGGCCGGGGTCGGCGCCGGTGGTGGTCTTCCAGTGGTCGGCGAAGGCCAGGATCTCACGCGCGGCTTCGTCTTTGGTGACGTCGGCGTTGGCGTAGACCATCTCGGTGGAGGCGTGGTCCTGGGCGAAGAACGCCAGCACGGAGCGGGTGGCCTGAGCGCGGGAGGGGACGCAGTTGTCGTCCAGGGGGGCGTCGGCGCCGTGGTGGCGTATGGAGTGGAAGTCCAGGTTGAGCCCGGCGTCGCCGCCTGCCAGCCCGATGATGCGCATCATCAGGGCTTGGTTGGTCCCATGACCGCTGCCGAGTTGCGCCAAGCGATCGAGGGCCCGGCGGCGCGCGCTGGACTGGTGCTTGAGTCAGGTCTGGTCGAGACGGTGCTGGTCGATCTGGGTGAGGAGCCGGGATCGTTGCCGCTGCTGTCGCACAGCCGCGTCACAACACGTTTGCGCTCACCGGTCACACCGGCACGGTCTATGGGGTGGCGTTCAGTCCGGACGGCAGGATGATCGCCTCGGCTAGCGCCGATCAGACCGTGCAACTGTGGCCGATCAGCATCGATGCTTGGATCCGGGACGCCTGCACGCTGGCCGGCCGCAATCTGCGCCAAGAAGAGTGGAACGAATTCGTCGGCCGCGACAGGCCGTACGTGAGAACTTGTCCCAACCTGCCGTCTGGGTATGGCGCACCTCCCGATGCGCCGGCAGCCACCTACCACCTCGACTTCGGTGTCGAACCGCGGCTCAGTGGCCATGCGGTCAGCAGCCGGTCGCATGGGCCAGCGCCCGGCAAACATCAAACATACGTTCGAAACCCAAGCGGGTGATCCGCTGGGTAAGCAGCGACTGGGGCACCGTTCGGATGTTGTCGAGGCTCAGCGCACAGGCGGTCGGCATGCCGTCGTCCTCGTCGAGCGCAACCTCCGTTGGGATGCCCCGCCGGGTGCGAGTAGCGGGAACCACGATGACCTTCCGCAGGAGCGGGAGTGCGTCCTGTCGGGTCAGCACGAGCGCTGGGCGTCTGCCGGTGTCGGGATGCTCGACCCACCAGACTTCGCCGCGGTTCACCACGGTTCCTCGGCGATCATCTCGCGGGCGCTGGCTTCCGCCCAGTCGTCGAACTCGCGGTCGTCGGGGACGCGCGTGTACCCCTCGACGATCTGGCGCGAGATCTCCGCTTCGAGGTCGCTTCGGAGGTGGGCCTCGATCGCCTCACGGATCAGCTGGGAGCGGGAGATGCCTCGTTGCGCGGCGCGCTGATCAAGGACCGCGAGGAGCGTGTCGGAAAGCTGCACCAGCGTCTGCGCGCGTGCCATGACCATAGGCTAGCATATTACTCTCCCTGCGGACGTCCTGTCCATCAGGGCGAGGCAGCCCTGCGTGCCATGGATCAGGCCACGACCGCGTCGGCATACCTCGACGACGTCGAGAACGGGGCGGTGTCAAGTGGCGTCATGCAGCTGACCGTGTCGACCGGCTCGTCCCATACCGATCATGCAAACGGCGCATGGCCGGCATGCCTTGAAGGCATGTCACGCCACATGGGGGCGGGCGTGGCCCACACACTGAACTGCCCCAAAGAGGGGAGACGGTCATGGCGATGCGGAGGAACCCTCCGGCCCGCTACTGCAGCTGCGAGGCCCGCCTGGCCCGCGACAACCCGGACACGCGCTGCGGGCCGTGCCGAGGCGGGTCACACGTCCGGCGGCCGTCGAAGCGGTCCTGGGCAGTCTTCCCACTCGGCGCCGGGTCGGTGGTTGATCCAGTCCCTCAGCAACTGCTCGATGTCTTCGGCTGTTGCCTCAGGGTGCGCACGACGGAGGTTCTGGCGCATCATGCTGATCCCTGAGTCCGCGAGGTCGAGCGCGATCCGCAGTCGCTCTGCCAAGGCAACGTCAGCGACTGGCTGAGTGTACCGGCCGCTTTGCAGGACTAGAGGACGCTGTCAGCGTGCGGCTTCAAGACCTCTCGCATGGTTGCGCTACAGGAGCCGCCCTGTCCGATCTCACGTCTCGGAACGCTCACTACTGGCTCCCGCGGCGCTGGCGGCGGCGGCGTTCCGTACGCCGCTCGTCCTCGGAGAGGCCGCCCCAGATCCCGTCCTGCTGCCCGGTGTCCAGCGCGTAGTCGAGGCAGGGGGCACGGACGGGGCAGGCGGCGCAGACCGCCTTCGCCGCCGCGATCCGGTCCAACGCCGTCCCGGTCGACCCGACCGGGAAGAAATCCTCCGTTGGCAGGCCGGAGCAGGCAGCCTTGGCCCGCCAGACAGGAAGGCCCTCGCCGAAGAAGTCGGCGGTCACCGGGGCCACCGCCACCGCCACCAACGCCGACGCCGCGTCCCGGGTGGGTCCGACCATACCGCCGTCACCCCCACCCGGGGATCCCTGACGAAGTCGACCTGGCGGCGCCGCCCGCAGCCCAGACACACCAGCCGGTGCGCGGCCACCAGGTCCACCCGCTCCCGGGGCAGGGCCATCCGCTGCGTACAGCAGTCGGTCGTCACCAGGACCGTGGCAGCGGTGACCGCCACCTGAGCGGGATCCCGCGTACCGCTCACCGGGGACCCCGCTCCGGGAGCTGCGGACCCCACTCCCAGTGGGCCGTCAGCCAGTGGCGGATCACCGCCCAGTACAGCGGCCGGAACGTGCCTGTACATCCCGGCGTCCACCCGCACACCGCGCACGACAGCACGAGCGGGTCCTCACACTCCACCCGTGCCACCGTCGGCGTCCTGTCTGCGTTCTCAGCGACCATGCCGACCAGCATGGACAGACCAGCGCTGGCGGTCGAGAGGCGGCTACGGATCGGCCACGGGCGCCGGCACCCTGGCGGCGAGGGCCTACGTGCCGGCTACGGGCCGGCTATGTCGGATACGTCCGGGGCGCCGGCCCGCTCAGAGGGTCGCGAGCCGAGCGTCCAGCTCCCGCACGCACTCCAGGTGATCGCACCCGTCCCCCAGCTTTTTCCGGGCGACCCGGACCCGGCGGACGCCCAGGTCGTAGCCGGTCGCGAGCGACCCGTCGAGCGCCGATTGGGCGTGATGCGCATACGCCTCCGGATCGCCGGCGACCGCGTGCGCGTGCGCGGTCTGGCACTTGGTGAGGCGCCGGCCTCGGGCAGTCTGGCTGCAGCCGTCCGCAGCCATCGCCTCTTCGAGGTGCCCGAGCGCCTCGTCGGCACGTTCGAGCTGGGTGTAGCAGCTCGCGGCCCATTGGGCCGGCAGCATGCCTTGGACGGAGAAGAACTCGTTGCGGTCGTCGCCGTCGGGGATCGCGAGCGCCCGGTCGAGGGTCCGCAGGCTGTCGTGCTCGTGCTCGGGGCCCCGCGCGGCGAGCAGCTCCGCCTGCAGACCCACCCCGTACTTGGCCAGAGGCCCACGGGAGCCGACCAGCGGCTCGGCGGCACGGACCAGCTCCAGGCCGGCCAGGGCGTCCCCGTCGCCGGTGATCGGTCGGTGCATGTTCGCTTTCGAGATCAGCACCAGCCCGCGGACGACGGCGATGTCGCTCTGGTCGGCGAGCTGCCCGGCGAGGGCGAAGCTGGCGGCGGCGTCGGCCGGCCGGCCGGCGATCCGGGCGGCCCAACCGGCCAGGACGGCGGTGTCGGCGGCGTCGACGAGCAGGCCTCGGCGCTCGCCCTCGCTCATCGCCGTGGTCTTGAGAGCGTGGAATTGGCGGTTGAGCACAGCGCGGGCCGCCTCGAAGGACTCGGCTGGAATGGTGGTCGGGTAACGGCGGATCAGCTCTTGGGTGGCCTCGTGCAGCGACAGCTCGCCGCGGTCGATGCGGGCCAGGACAGCCTGTGCGGCGGCTGCGGCGGCGAGCTTGCCGAGATCGCGTCGGTTCACGTCGTGTCCGTTCATTGCTGCCAGCGCGGCGTCGACCGCGGGCGTGGGTACCAGCGCGCACCGCTCGTCCCGGGTGACGTGGGACCCTTCCCGGCCGGGCAGGTCCCTGCAGGCCTTTGCGAGCGCCTCCTGCGACATGGCCCGCAGGTGGCGCAGCTCCTTCAGGACCTCTCCGTCGATCCGTATACGGCCGATCACGCCCACAGCGTATGCCCGGCGGCGAAGGCCAGCGAACGGGCGCCGGCCCGCTCAGAGGGTCGCGAGCCGAGCGTCCAGCTCCCGCACGCACTCCAGGTGATCGCACCCGTCCCCCAGCGCCGTCCGGGCGAACCGGACCCGGCGGACGCCCAGGTCGTAGCCGGTCGCGAGCGACCCGTCGAGCGCCAGTTGGGCGTGATGCGCATACGCCTCCGGATCGCCGGCGACCGCGTGCGCGTGCGCGGTCTGGGTTTGGGTGAGAACGGGCTGGAGGACACTCCCGCTGTAGTCATCCGTCACTATGGCCTTGAGCTGCTCGAGCGCCTCGTCGGCACGCCCGAGCTGGGTATGGCAGCTGCCAGCCCATTGGGCCGGCAGCATGGCCTGGCAGGAGGAGAACCTGTTGCGGTCGTCGCCGTCGGGGACGGCG
>JBOGEB010000227.1:0-6282 GCA_050743125.1 Egibacteraceae bacterium | reverse complement strand
GGCCCGATGAACACCCCGTCCCCGAGCTGGGCCGGCGCGAAGACGAGCGCGTAGTTCTCCAGCTTGCAGTTGCGCCCGATGCGGACCCCGACGTCGACGTACGCCCCCTGCCCCACGACGCATCCCTCACCCAGCTCGGCGTCCTCGCGGATCTGCGCACGGTGCCACACCGTGCTGCCGGCGCCCACCCGGGCGCCCGGGTCGACCTCGGCGCTGGGCACGACTGTGGCTTCCATGTCCACGTGTTGTACCCCTCCTCGTCAACTCGATGCCGGCGAGCCGCGCCTGGGCCGACTTGTGGCTGGAACAGGACAAGGTGAGGATCCTCGGTCAGCGACCAGAGGAGGCCGTCATGCTGATCAACGAGCGCAGTAAGCGCGTCATCCCGTTCCAACCCGGCGATGCGAAGCGCGTCGGCCAGGGCTGCTTCTATCTGGACCTCATCGTTTGGCTGAACGGCGAGCACGTCGAGCTCGGCGACCACGTGGGGTTCAACTACGGGTGCTATGTGAACGGGTACGGGGGTTTGAGCGTCGGCGACCACACGGTCATCGGCCCGGGCTCGATGATCCACACGGCGAACCACGAAATGAACGACCTCGACCGTCCGATCGCCGGGCAGGGGTGGGTGGCCGCACCGGTGGAGATCGGCGAGGACTGCTGGATCGGAATGAACGTCTGCATCCTGCCCGGCGTGCGCATCGGCAAGGGCTGCGTCATCGGTGCGGGCAGCGTCGTGACGAAGCCCGTGCCCGACTACAGCGTCGCGGTCGGGAACCCCGCCAAGGTCATCCGCACGCGCAGCTGATGCGGGTCCTGTTCCTCCAGCAGCAGCCCTGCATCAGGACCCTCAAGTACGCCGCCGGTCTCCGAACGCTCGTCCCGGGCTTGCAACTGGGCTTCGCCTGCCGCGGTCGTACGCTGTCCGGCTTCTACGGCACGGGCGACGAGCTGTTCGACCGGTGGTGGCCACTCGGGGACGACCCGCTCGGCGGGATCCGTGACGTCGTCGCCCAGTTCAAGCCCGACCTCGTCCACTGTCACAACCTGCCCGACCAGCTGACCGTGCTCGCACAGGAGGCCACCGACGGCCGGATCCCCGTGATCCACGACGTCCACGACTTCCAGAGCCTGCGCCGAACCCCGTACCGGGACGGCTTCCCCCCGCCCGAGGACCCGCTGACGCTCGAGCAGCGCGCGGTCGAGGGCAGCGCCGCCGTCGTCACCGTCTCCGACGTCCTGCTCGCCGAGATCGCCGCTCGCTACCGACTTCCCGAGCACACGCTCGTGTTCGCCAACTACGCGATTGGGGCGAGCCTGCCTCCCGAGCTCCCGTCCTGGAACCGCCCACGCCAGGGTGCGTGGCGGGTCGTGTACCAGGGGACTCTGTTCGTCGACGGCGGGCACTACGACCTGCGGAATCTGTTCCGTACCCTCGCCCGCGGGGGGATCGAGCTTCACGTCTATCCGGCGCGACGCGCGCCTGAGTACCAGGTGCTGGACGGGGTCTGCTGGCACGACACGCTGGACCCGCACGCGCTCCTCCGCGCGCTGCCGGAATACGATTACGGCTGGGCCGGCTTCAACGCCGAGCTGAACGGCGTGCACCTCGACACCGTGCTCCCCAACAAGCTGTTCGAGTACCTCGGGTGCGGACTGCCCGTGCTCACACTGCGCCACCACGCGCTCGAGCAGTTCGTCCGCGAGCACGGCGTCGGCCTGGCGCTGGAGAACCTGGACGACCTCGGCGCGCGCCTCGACGACGTCGACCTGTCCGCGCTTCGCCGCCGGGTCACCGAGCTGCGTGGAGCGTTCACCGTCGAGCGCAACATTCACCGCGTGCTGGAGCTCTACGAGGCGGTCTCCCGATAGTGCGTGCGTTGGGCGCCTGACCCCGTCCGCCCGGACGGTCCCGGCCAGAAAACGGCGTTCATACTCAGGGCGTATGGAAAAACGGGTCAGCGCAAGTGCGCCTGGATGCTTCCGTCGATGATCGACGCCGAGTCGCTGACGCTCACGCGTTCGTCTTCGCCGCCTTCCCGCTGACCGTGGCCGTTGCCCGCGGCGTGGACAGGGGGCGGTTCGCCGCCGTGCCGTAGCGCTGCCTCCCGTGCCGGAGCTGGCACGCCCGTCAGCCGATAGGAGACCGACCGTGGCTACGTCGCAACGTACGCGTCCACCGCGCCGTGAGGGGGTTCGGGGGGACGCCCCCGAGTATCGTGAGGGGGTTCGGGGGGACGCCCCCGAGTATCGCGAGGGGGTTCGGGGGGACGCATCTGACATCTGCGGGGTGTCAACGGACGTCGTCCTGGGGATTCCCCCTCTGCGAGGGCGCGCAGGGGGACGCCCCAGACACTCACGAACCTCGCTCGCGAGCGGCCTGGTCGCCCTCGCCCGCCCCCGTCAGTGGACGAAGAACGTGCTGGTGTTCGCCGCGCCCGCTGCGGCCGGCCTGCTTTCCAGGCCCCGGGTCATGGTGCTCGTGACGGTGGCGTTCGCCTGCTTCTGCCTCGCGGCGAGCGGGACCTACTACCTCAACGACGTCTTCGACGCCAAGGCCGACCGCCTCCACCCGCGCAAGCGCTACCGTCCCGTCGCGGCGGGGGTCGTGCCGCTTGGACTGGCGAGAACGGTTGGGGTGGCGCTTCTCGCGGGCGCGTTGGCTTTGGCTGCGGGCGTCGCCGGGGCCCAGCTCACGCTCGTGCTCGGCGTCTACGTCGCGCTGATGTTCGCGTACAGCTGCCGGCTCAAGCACGTCCCGGTCGTCGAGTTGGGCGTCGTCGCCTCCGGGTTCGTGTTCCGGGCGGTTGCGGGCGGGGTCGCGACCGGCATCCAGATGTCGCAGTGGTTCCTCATCGTGATCTCCTTCGCCTCGCTGTTCGTGGTCGTGGGCAAGCGTTTCGCCGAGCACGCCGCGCTCGGCGACAGCTCGGTCGGCCACCGCAAAAGCCTGGGTGAGTACTCGCCCGCGTTCCTGCGCTACGTCGGAGCGATCGCGTCGGCGGTCGCGATCATCGCGTACTGCCTGTGGGCGTTCACGCGGATCAGCGGCGGGATGCTCTGGTACGAGCTGTCGATCGCCCCGTTCGTCCTGGGCATGCTGTATTACGTGCTCCAGGCCGAGAAGGGCCGGACCGGCGCGCCCGAGGAAGTGTTCCTGACCGACCGGACGCTCCAGCTGCTCGGGCTGCTCTGGCTCGCGCTGTTCCTGGCGGGCGTGCATGGGCTCTGAGCGCGCCCTGTTCACCGGCTGGGGCCGCACCGCCCCGACCAGTGCCCGATCCCACGAGCCCGCCGACCCCGCGGAGCTCGCCGGTATGCTCGCTGCCCCCGGTGACCGCGGCGTGATCGCGCGCGGCCTGGGCCGCAGTTACGGCGACGCGGCTCAGAACGCGGGTGGCGCGGTGCTGTCCACCCTGCGGCTGGCGCGCGTGGGCAGCGCGGACGTCGAGAAAGGGATCGTCACCGTCGATGCGGGCTACAGCCTTGACGCGCTCATGCGCCGGTTCGTGCCCCTCGGCTGGTTCCCCGCGGTGACCCCCGGCACCCGCCACGTCACGGTCGGCGGTGCGATCGCCGCGGACATCCACGGCAAGAACCACCACGTTGACGGCAGCTTCTGCGAGCACGTCATGTCGCTGGTCCTCCGGACGCCCGAGGACGAGCTGGCCGTCGACCCGGAGTCTGAGGTCTTCTGGGCGACCGCGGGCGGCATGGGCCTGACCGGGATCGTCGAGCGGGCGACGCTGCGGCTGCTCCCCGTCGAGACCGCGCTCGTGCGCGTGGACACCGAGCGCGCCCGCGACCTCGACGATCTCTTGGAGCGGATGGAGGCCGGCGACGCCGGCTACCGCTACTCGGTCGCGTGGATCGACTGCCTCGCGCGCGGTGGGGCGCTCGGCAGGGCGGTGCTGACCCGGGGCGACCACGCCCGGCTGGAGGAGCTCGCGGCGCCTGTCGGTCGGGCGCGCGCGCTCGCGTTCGACCCGCGGGCCCGGCTGCGGGCGCCCCGGATCGTGCCCTCCGGCCTTGTGCGCCCCGCGACCGTCCGGCTGCTCAACGAGGCCTGGTTCCGCAAGGCACCGCGCCTGGAGCGCGGCCGGCTGCAACCGCTCAGCGCGTTCTTCCATCCGCTGGACGGGGTGGCGGACTGGAACCGGCTCTACGGGTCGCGCGGCTTTCTTCAGTACCAGCTCGTCGTGCCGTTCGGCGCCGAGGACACGCTGCGGGCCGCAATCGAGCGGCTTGCGCGGGCCGGCGCCGCCTCGTTCCTCGCCGTGCTCAAGCGGTTCGGCGAGGCCAACCCGGGGCCGCTGTCGTTCCCGATGCCAGGCTGGACCCTCGCCCTCGACCTGCCGGTCGGCCCGCCGGAGCTGGGAGCGCTTCTCGACGGGCTCGACGAGCTCGTCGCCGAGGCCGGAGGTCGGGTCTACCTCGCCAAGGACTCCCGGTTGCGCCCGGAGCTGCTGCCCGTGATGTACCCACGCCTCGACGAGTGGCGCGCGGTCGCAGCGCGGTGCGACCCCCGCGGCGTCCTGCAGTCCGACCTCAGCCGTAGGCTACGGCTGCGCTGACCGACCGAGAGGGGGCCACGCCCACCTCCCCCGCCCGACCACGCCAACCTCCCCGCCCGCCCTAATGGATTAAGGAGCCTGGTCCTGATGCAAGACGCCCTCGGTGCCGTCCAGTCCGTGCTCGTGTTGGGGGGCTCCTCCGACATCGCCGTCGCGACCGTCCAGCGCTTGGCTGGACGCCGGGGAGCGAGCGTCGTGCTCGCCGGCCGCCACATGGACCGCCTGGCCCAGATCGCTGAGCAGCTGCGGGCCGCTGGCGCCGGCCGTGTGGACACCGTGCGCTTCGACGCGTTCGACACCGACAGCCACGAGGCGTTTGCGAAAGAGGTATGGGATCGCCTCGGCGACGTCGATGTCGTCCTCGCCGCCTTCGGTGTCCTCGGAGACCAGGAGCTCGCCGAGCGCGACGCCGCCGAGGCCCTGCGGATCGTCCGGACGAACTATGTCGGTGCGGTGTCGGTGCTCGTGCCGGTGGCCGAGCGCCTGCGAGCGCAAGGGCACGGCACGCTCGTGGTCCTGTCGTCGGTAGCCGCCGAGCGCGGCCGGCGCTCGAACTTCGTCTACGGCTCCTCCAAGGCGGGCCTCGACACGTTCGCGCAGGGCCTGGGCGACAGCCTCGCGGCCAGCGGCGCCCGTGTGCTCGTCGTCCGTCCCGGTTTCGTGCGGTCGAAGATGACCGCCGGCCGCCAGCCGGTCCCCTTCTCGACGACACCGCAGGCGGTCGCCGCAGCGATCGAAGAGGCGCTGCGCCATCGGACCGAGACGATCTGGGTGCCGGCGATCCTCCGGTGGGTCATGGCGGTCCTGCGCCACCTGCCCCGGCCGATCTTCCGCCGCCTCGACTTCTAGCGCATCGCCGCGCGGTCCCCTGCGTTGGCTGCAGTCGTCACCCTCGGCCTGCCCGCATGCGCCGATGTTCAAGCGCAGGCGATCTGCGACTCGGCCTCCCCGGACAACTGCGTCTTCCGCGCGCCGCCGGATCTTGACCACAGGGACATCCCGCACCGCGGCTTCCGGCTGCGAAGCCCCGACCCGCACCAGTTCGACGTGCGGCAGAGGTTCGGGAGCGGCGTTACCTCACGGTGATCGTGATCGTCTTCGTGGGGGCGAGGGCTGTGTGGGCGCCGTCGGCAGCCTGCAGGCAGAGGGTGTGCTGGCCGGGTGTCAGCTCGAGCGTGGCCTCGGTCTGCCCCTTGCCATAGTGCTTGTGGGTGTCGTCCGCCGGGATGACCTGGCCGGCCGCCGGGCAGGGGGTGTCAATCATGACGTGGAAGTGGCCGGCGCCTGGGCGGACTGCGCCTGCCGGCTCGATCGTGATGCCCTCGGCCTTCATCTTCACGGTGACGGGGCTGGAGACGGTCGCGCCGTTCTGGGGCTCCGCGAAGTCCACGTAGCCTTCCGCGGCCTGCGATCCCGCGGGCTTGGTTGCGCTCTCGGCCGAGGCCGGCTGCCCCCCGCCCCCACACGCGGCCAGCACCAACGCCGTGACCGCCGCGAGCGCAGCCATCAACAGCCTACGTTCAGCGCTCATCTCGTCCTCCTCGAGGGTACTGATCGGCCGGAGCCTACACTTCGGTGTCCTTTGTTCTGCCCATTCGGGCTGCTTGCGACCGGCGCGCCACAGCTACCGCCACGGGCTGGTTCCGTGATCGCTATGGGTCCGGGGCGCGGGGCGTGGGTCATCCGGCTCGTCGTCGGTGCGGTCGGG
>JBOGEB010000226.1:0-6310 GCA_050743125.1 Egibacteraceae bacterium | reverse complement strand
TGCGTCGCGCTTGCGGATGTGCTTCCCGTCAGCCCTGGGGAGGACTGGATCGATGTCGGCACAGGCGGCGGCCTGCCAGGGCTTGTGCTCGCCATACGCCATCCGGAGAGCCGGTGGGTGCTGCTCGACGCGACGCGGAAGAAGGTAGAGGCGGTTCGATCGTTTGCGGACACCCTCGGCCTTGGTGCGGTTGAGTGCCGGCAAGGGCGGGCAGAGGAGGTGGCGCGTGAGGAGGGAATGCGGGAACGCTTCGCTGGAGCCGTTACCCGTGCCCTGGGGCCGCTCCCGGTCGCATTGGAGCTGAGCCGGGGCTTCGTACGCCCAGGCGGCCTGGTCGCCGCCGTTCGCGGGCGGCAGTGGGCAAGCGAGCTGGAAGCTGCGGCTGATGCGATGCGGCTCCTGCGCCTCGGGGGTGTCCACACGGTGGAGTTGCCTGCAGGGGTTCGGGAGGGTTGGGTTGTTAGCATGCGCGCAGACGGTCCCGCGCCGGCCAAGTATCCGAGGCCGGACGGAGTCCCGGGTAGCCGGCCCCTGTAGAGGTCAGACGCGATGAGCGGACCGGCGATGGGCCCGAGGGGAGCGTGTTCCACGTGAAACCAAAGCGCGAGCAGGAGGAGGACGAGACGAAGGGTGTGAAACCGATGCGGAAGTCGGTGCGGCCGCCGCGGTTCCATCGCGCGTACGTCCTCAGCATCGCGAACCAGAAGGGCGGCGTCGGGAAGACCACCACCGCAGTGAGCCTCGCCGCCGCGCTCTCCGAGATGGACTGCCGCGTGTTGCTCGTCGACTTCGACCCCCAAGGCAATGCCACATCTGGCTTGGGGATGCGGGGTGACGCCGCCTCGCCGACCATCTACGAGGCGCTTTCCGAGCTCGTGCCCGTCAGCGAGATCCTGCGGCAGACCGCGCTGCCGAACCTCGTGCTCGCCCCCGCGAACATTGACCTCGCGGGGGCTGAGATCGAGCTTGTCGGCGCGTTCAGCAGGGAGCAGAAGCTCCGGCGGGTCCTCGAGCCGATCCGCGGCGACTTCGACGTCGTCATCGTCGACTGTCCCCCAAGCCTGGGACTGCTGACGGTCAACGCGCTCTGCGCGGCGGACGGCGTGATCGTCCCCATCCAGGCCGAGTACTACGCCCTCGAGGGACTGGGCGCGTTCCGCCGGAACGCCGAGCTCATCCGGTCGCAGCTCAATCCGCGGCTGGAGATCACCGGCTTCGTGCTCACGATGTTCGACGCGCGCACTCGCCTCAGCCAGCAGGTCGTCGCGGAGGTCCGCAGCCACTTCGGGGACCGAGTGTTCAAGACCCGCATCCCCCGCGCAGTCCGGCTCGCGGAGTCCCCCGGCTTTGGACAGCCGATCACGGTGTTCGATCCAACCTCCCGCGGGGCGCTCGCGTACCGCCGGTTGGCAAACGAGGTCCTTGACCGGCTCGTCGCGAGCCATCTGCAGGCACTGGCGGCTGGGTACACACAGGAGGTGACGCGGTGAGCAGACCGAGCGGCCTAGGACAGGGGTTGTCGGCGCTGATCCCGGCGGCGGCGCCGGGCCAGAGCGGCCTGGTGCACCTCCACCTGGACCAGATCGTTCCGAACCCGCGCCAGCCGCGGAGTGAGTTTGACCAGGCCGCGCTGGAGGAGCTCGCGGCGTCGATTCGCGCGGTGGGTCTGCTCCAGCCGATCATCGTGCGACCGGTGCAGGCCAGCAGTAACGGAGCGCCCGCCGTCACCGACCCTCCAGCGGCCGGGCGACCCTCGCAGCGTCCGCAGGCGGGTGGGGACACGTACGAGATCGTCGCTGGGGAGCGACGGTATCGGGCTGCCCGCCTGGCGGGCCTCGACGAGATCGCCGCCGTCGTCCGCCACACCGGTGACGACGAGATGCTGACCGAGGCGCTCGTGGAGAACCTCCACCGGGCGAACCTCAACGCGCTCGAGGAGGCGCTGGCCTACCAGCACCTGCTCGACGACTTCGGGATCACTCACGAGGCGCTCGCCGCGAGGCTCGGCAAGTCACGGTCGGCGATCTCGAACGCGCTGCGGCTTCTTGGGCTGCCAGCGCCAGTCCAAGAGCGCGTGGCGGGCGGTACGCTCAGCGCCGGTCACGCCCGTGCGCTGCTCAGCTTGCCCAATACCGAACAGCAGGAGCGGACCGCCCAGCGGGTCGTCGCTGACGGGCTGTCGGTGCGGGCTACCGAGGACCTGGTTCGCCGGTTCCTCGATTCTGCGGCCCGGGAGAACGCGCTCGCTGGCCTTGCCCGCGCGGCCAAGGCCAAGAAGCAGACCCCGTACGCGCATGTGGAGCGGCGGCTCAGCGATGCGCTCGGCACGAAGGTCGAGATCCGGGGGTCCGCCCGCCGGGGGCGGGTCATGATCGACTACGCCGGCAAGGGCGACCTGGAGCGCCTGCTCGACATCCTCTCGCGCGGGACCGGCGAGGATCTCCTCAGCGGGTAACGTCTCTACGTGCCCGGCGGGACGATATGCGCTTTCAGCAAAGTCCGCCCGGGAGTATCCATCCTCATGGGGCGTCCAGCCGAGGCACAGCCCCCGAGAGCGCCACGCGCCAGCTCGACGATCCGCTCGCACAACTCCGCGAACTCCCAGCCCTGGGCCTGCGCCGCCATCGGGAGGAGCGACGTCTCGGTCATCCCCGGGCACGTGTCCAGCTCGAGGAGCCAGGGCATCCCGTCAGCATCGACGATCATGTCGGCACGAGTCACGTGCCGACAGCCCGCAAGCTCGTAGGCGGCGACCGCCTGGGCCTTGCACTCCTCGAGCGCGGCGTCGGGAAGGCGGGCCGGCGCGTGGAGTTCCGTCGCGCCGTGGGTGTAGCGCGCAGCGAAGTCGTAAGGGCCATGGAGCGGCACGATCTCGACCGGAGGCAGCGCGCGCCCGTCGATGACTGCGACCGCGACCTCCACGCCCGCCACGAAGCGCTCGACGAGCACGACGTCGTGGTAGCTCAGCGCTGCGACGAGCGCCCCAGGGAGCTCGTCAGCAGTGTGGACGCAGCGGACACCCATTGCCGCGCCACCCTGCGCGGGCTTCACCATGAGCGGCAGCCCCAGCCGGTCGACCACTCGGCCGAGCGCGCGCCGCGCGCCCATTTCGCGCAGCGCGGTCGAGGAGACCGTGACCCAAGCAGGCGTAGGGAGTCCAGCGCGGCTCCACAGACCCTTGATGACCGACTTGTCCCACGCGAGGGTGGAGGCGACGGTGTCCGGTCCGGTGTACGGCATGCCGAGCAGCTCGAGCAGCCCCTGGATCGCGCCGTCCTCCCCCGCCGCGCCGTGCAGCGCGAGGTAGGCGACGTCGCACTCGCTCTTCGCGAGCGTGACGACGAGCTGGTCATCGACATCGATCCGCGTCACCTGGTACCCGCGCGACTCCAGCGCGTCCGCCACTCGGCGCCCGGATTTGAGGCTGACCTCTCGCTCCAGCGACAGGCCCCCAGCGAGGACCGCGACGTGAGCCCGTCTCACCCAGGTCCCTCCCATCGACGCGGTGGCCTGCTGTCTCCGTAGACAGCCCGCAGGAGCTCGAGCTCATCGTGGAGCAGCTCCCCGAGCCTCCTGACGCCCTCTCGGATCCGCTCGCGGCTCGCGTAGCTGAAGTTCAGGCGGAGCTCGTTGCGACCGCCGCCGTCCGCGTAGAAGGCGCGGCCCGGCACGTACGCGACTCGCTGTTGGCTGATCGCCCGGGGCAAAAGCTCTCCTGAGTCGATGCCGTCGGGCACACGCACCCATGCGAAGAGGCCCCCGGTCGGGGGACGCCAGCTGCAGCTGGGCGGGAACGAGGCTTCGAGCTCGGCGAGCATCGTCTCGCACCGCTCCCGGTACAGCTCGCGAAACGCCTCGATCTGCTCGCGCCAGGGTTGGACCGCGAACCAGCGCTCGGCGATCGCCTGCGTGAGGTTCGACTGGCAGAGGTCGGCGGCCTCCTTGAGGAGGATGAGCTTGCCCCGGATGGACTCCTGCGCCAGCACCCAGCCGACCCGGAGCCCCGGTGACAGGATCTTCGACAGCGTGCCGATGTAGACCACCCGCTCCGGAGCAAGCGAGACGAGGGGCGACCGCACCTCACCCTTGAAGTCGATCAGCCCGTACGGGTTGTCCTCGATCACGAGCAGGTCGTGCGTGGCGGCGATCTCGAGCACCTGCTCACGCCTGGCCTCCGACAACGAGACACCGGCAGGGTTCTGGTGGTTGGGCACGGTGTAGAGGAACTTTGCTCTGCGGCCCGCTGCGTCAAGCGCACGGAGCGTCTCGTCGAGCGCCTCCGGGACCATGCCGTCGGCGTCCATCGGGACGTGGACGACCTCGGCCTGGTAGGTGGAAAAGGCGCTGAGTGCCCCCACGTACGACGGGCCCTCGGCGACGATCACGTCACCGGGGTCACAGAACAGCTTGGCGAGCAGGTCGATCGCCTGCTGGCCGCCGGTCGTGATGACGAGGTCGTCTGGGTGGCTCGAGATGCCCTCCGCGGCCACGACCGCACAAAGGCGCTCGCGGAGCGACGCGAGCCCCTGTCCCCCGCCGTACTGAAGCGCCGTCGGCCCGTCACAGCGGAGCACGTCGGTGGTGACCTGGATGAGGGCGTCGAAGTCGAGAGCCGTGGTGTCAGGCATTCCCCCGGCCAGCGAGATGACCTCGGGACGGCTCGCGACCGCGAACAGCGCGCGGATCTCCGACGCGGTCATCCCCTGCGTCCGGTTGGCGTAGCGGTGCAGATTGGGATCCAGGGACCGCACGTCACCCTCTTTCTCGTCGCGCATGGGGCTCAGCCAAGGCTACATGGGCCGTCCAGGGCGCAACGATCCCAGACGAATGCGCAGAAAACGCGAGCTGCGCGAGCAACTTCTGCGCGCTTGGCCCGCACAGCGGCCGGCCTCTGACGCTCTTCGCGCCCTTGGGTTACCGAGCGCGTCGATGCGGTCCTGGATGACCTCTTGGGCGACCTCTTGGGCGAGGCGCCGACGGGTGGCTGACGAGCGGCTGGGGTGAGTCTGGTCGCTACACTCGTCCCAACGGGGGACGCGACCCGCTCGGAGGAGGTGGACGTGCCCACGCAGGCCAGTTCGGGGGGCCCTGCGGTGCCTGGCCTCGGCGAGGACGCCGGTCCGCACCCCGTGATGCGTGCCGTGACGAGCCTGTTGTTGGGACTTGGCGTGGGTCTCGCGTCGGCGCTGCTCGTGGTCCATGAGGGGGTCCGGAACCCCAGAGGGGACCCTGAGGACGCCCTCGATGGCTGTGAGGGGGTTCGGGGGGACGCCCCCGATCACTGTGAGGGCCCGGGCGATGCGCAACGCCGCGAGACGGGAGGCAGGCGCAGCCGAATGCCACGGGTTTTTCCGCGCGGACCACTAGTGCGCCGGCGCGATGACCAGGGTGTCCCAGACGCTCCCGCCTCCTCACCGAACTGGCCACAGAACCCGTGAGCCGCCGGATCCGCGACCTTCCGGCCAGCGCGCTGGACCACCTGCCCCAGACCTGCCGGGCATGCGTGTTCTGGGAGGTGGGCCGAGCTCCGCGTGGCCCGCAGAGGGATGCCCGGCTGGGCCGGGAGGCGAAAGAGGCGTGGTGGCAGGCCACGCAGCTCGAGTGGGGTGTGCCGGGCAAGGCGGTGTACGTCGATGACGTTCTGGCCGGCTACGCCACGTTCGCGCCCAGCACGCACTTCCCGCGGGCCCGGCAGCTCGGCCGCCCGTCCGACGACGCGCTGCTGCTCGCGACGCTGTGGGTCGACCCGGAGCACCGCGGGGCAGGGCTCGCAACGATGTTGCTCCAGAGCGTGCTGCGGGAGGTGCACCGGCGTGGTGGCCGCGCGCTCGAGGCGTACGGGGCCCGGAGCGCGTTGGACCTCGCCGGTCCGTGCATGGTCCCTGAGTCATTCCTGCTCTCACGGGGCTTCCAGGTGCTCCACGAGCACCACAGCTCACCGTTGCTGCGCCTGGACCTCCGGCAGACGGCGCGCTGGCAGGAGGTCGGCCAGGCACTGGGGGAGGCACTGTCCACGCTCGCGAGGCGCGAGCGCCAGCCAGCTCCGGCGCCGACCACGCCCGCGGTGGGAACCCGCAGCTAAGCGCTTGGGCGTAAATAACGTTGCTGTTTTCCCGCTGTGCAGTGACGCGGCGCGCCGGTGCCGCACGCCTCGAGCGCGTGCCGGCCGCTGGTCGCAGTGACCCCCGCCGCGTCCGCCTGTAGCTGACCCAGCGTCATCGCGAGCAGCCTATTCTGACCGTGCGTGACGCGTGTCAGCGCTGTGGCCAGGAATCGTCATATGGCCAGGGTTCGTCACGCATGCGTGACG